>CAYMQQ010000082.1:0-9518 GCA_964392685.1 uncultured Sediminibacterium sp. | reverse complement strand
CTGAAAAAAGAAAATTATACTTTTAACTGGCCCGAAAAAAAGGGGAGCTTACAAAACCAGGCCATTTTTTGATGAAATCATGAACAATTTCAGGATGCGTTAAAGGTGAAATATTCAATTCATCTGAATCAAAAGACCAATCAGACTGCAATGCAGCAGAGGCAATATTCAGCCCACGGTTACGACCTCTGTCATTATTGGGATGAGGTAAAGGAAATATCCAGAAAAAATTACCATTGATATCAGGAGTTTTTAAAATTTCCTTGTACTCGATAATATCCAACCACCACTCATCAGAAATTGGAGGGTAATACTTGCCTGTTTGTGCAAGCGCTTCACTGGCAACTACTAACGGGCTTTCTTCAGGCTTGATTTTCTGCTTTAATGCCCGGATAACAGCGTTTACACCATCCTTTGTCGAAAGGGCGTATTTATCAGCAAGTGAAGGTGAAAAATTGAGCACATCATTTACGGTAACACGATGCCATATAGGAAGTATCACCGCTTTATCTTCTACCATTTCTCTCGAAGTAAGTCCAGCCAACTCACGTTTAGCCCATGGCTTTTTAAACAAGGATGGACTCACCACTACAATCCCAAAACGTGAATGTGCAAGCCCTTCATCAATTTTTCGGCTGAGACTGTCTCCAATCGTCAAAGAAAATTCGTCATACCAGACAGCAATGTTTTGTTCAATCAATAATTGAGCAAGCGGACGGACAAAATCATCTTTGTCTTCCGAAGCATGGCATATAAAAACATCGTAGTGCAATGCAGTGCTATTTTAGATTTGAAGTGGGGTTTTTATTTTCAATTATTTCAAGTTCAAAAGTTGTAATATCAAGATTATCGAAAGCATAGTCAACCTCCTGTAACCTAAAGGCACTTTCAAGTACGAAATCAATCAAAAATTGACAATGTTCTTTACTCCAGTTTTTATTGCCTAATAGTTCCATGTGAAAATTACCGTTTTCGAATCGGTGACAGACGGGTGTTAAAATTTTAAACTTTGAATATTTGCGATAATCAATTCCCAGCGAAATAATTTCTAGAGCAGCTTCCAGTGAAGCGTGATTATCATTTATTCTATCGACTAAATTAGATAGTGCGCTAAACTCCTTTCGTTCAAAGATATCTCCAAACAGGTCATGCGGTGAGATAATTTTTACAACTTCCGATGGGGTTTTCCCTGACCAATCTTTCTTATTCTCATTATAGCAATACAATAATTCATAAAAAGCTTTTGTCACTTCTTCAATACAAACTTCTGTTTGGCCAGTATCTAAACTTGTTTGTGCAGCTGACAAATACACCCTTGGTTTTTCATAAGTAACAAGATTAAATAACGAGATATTTTCAAAACTGACGCCAAAAATCAGTTCAGTATGCTGTTCAAAAAAATCTTTGGTATGTACCCTTGCTGCTTCTATTTCAAGTTTGCCTGGTACAAGCCCTTTATGTTTTAAATTAACCCTGCTATTATTAAGCCCTCGCATCGATTCTTTCAGGGATAATTCGGGCATCTTATCCCAGTAATCCATAAACCTTGATTGATCCTGAATATCTCGCATAGATGCCGCAAGTTTTAAAAACATTTCAACGCTGTCATGAAAAGAAAGAATAGAAAAAAATGCGGTGAGTTCGTTTTGGTATGACTGATTGACACCAATTTTATATAATAGCTTGATGATCGAAAGCCTTTTAATTACAATTTCGTTTTCCATTCACTATAATTTTGATCAACTTCAAATTACAAATTGTTTTTATTTTTTAATACCGTGATTATCGACAGGGATAGAAAGTTATCCCCGAATTACTAATTTTTTTAGTAATTATGCTTTGAAACACGTTGTTAATCAATGTACTTGGATGCTAAGACATACTATTCCTTCTGTTTCGGCACTTTCTCAACTGCCGAACTCATAGCAGTTGCTATAGAACAAGGCATTTCAGCATTAGCCTTATGTAATATCAAGTCCACCTACGATCATTGGGAATTTGTAAAACTTTGCATCGAAGCAAACATCAAACCAGTGCTTGGTGTTGACATCAGAAACAATCATTCGCACTGCTATTTGCTAATCGCAAAAAACAATGACGGTCTCCAATGGCTCAATGAATTTCTATCACATCACTTGATAAACAAAATCGATTTCCCTGCTGCTCCTAATGCACCGGAAGATGTCTTTGTCATCTACCCCAATGAATCAAAAAATATGATCGACTTAAAACCCAATGAACGAATTGGCGTAAAACCATACGAGCTATCATCATTGTACAATTTTGTACCGACTGAATATCATGTCATTCATCAGCCTGTTGTGGTACAGGACAAAGAACATTTTTACCTGCATTGTTTATTACGTTCGATTGATCAGAATATTTTGCTCTCACAATTAGATCCCAATACATGTTGTAATCGAGAAGATACATTCGTGAGTCCTTCGAAACTATTAGCGCAATGTCAACGCTACCCTACCCTTGTCACCAATACTTATAAACTACTCGATGCTTGTTCGATTGATATGGATTTTGAAACCGATAAAACAAGACAAGTTTTCGGTGGCTCAAAAGAAGATGATGCTATTTTGTTGGATAAGTTAGCACGCGCTGGTCTTATGCGTCGATACGGCAAGCGCAACAAAAAAGTGGCAGACCGGCTAGACTACAAACTTAGGGTGAATAGTGAGTTGACCTTCATAAAATGATGCAAGAAAAGAATAAATCCTGTTTATTAAAACGCACATAAAGTCACAGCAACAGTGATTGAATAGTGAAATCAAAATGTTTGGATAATGATTCGAATGATGCAGGAACTGCATTACATCGTAATGACGTTTTGTTTGCGGTGGGAGTATGTCATGTGGATTATCCATCCAACAAACCATTAAAAGTAAGTACTCACCCCAAACTGGAACCCTGCTAGCTTAGATGGCGGATTACCTAAGATATCTTTTTGCCAGTTGTAACGATAGTTGAATCGAATCACTGTTTGTGCCGTGGGTCGCCAACTGATGGCTGGAACAAGGGAAAACAACTCATCACGAATATTATCACCTGTTGACTTAAACTTTCCTTTATTCCAATCCACATACTCAATACGCAAGGCTGCATGGATAACTGATTGTTCAAAACCAAACAAAGCTTGCTTAAAAATAGGTTGCACAATATCAATAAAGCCGCCTTGCTGTTTTCTGCCAAACTGTTCAGTATAGGTTTCAGGTACATCTACCTTTACCCAGGCCCATTCGGCATTGATAAAAGTGTTGATGTTGGGAAGACTGGTATTAAAGTCGATCGCAAATACATCGACCCTTCTTTTTTTATCCAATAGCAATCCATCAGCTTGGTATTTATTATAAATGCCTCCCATATAAGATAACCCTAATTCACCTATCCTCCTATTTCTGATGGCAACTTTACCGGTGAACAATGGGCTACCATTAGCGCTTTCTTCAAATCGGTTTTTGTTTGCTTTACTGGCTGGCAGGAATGTTTTGCTCTCTGCATTGTCAATGATTTGATCATCGAACCCATTGGTGAGGTATGCCTCATACGCATACACCCAATCCTTGGTATATTTTTTTCCAAACAAACCAAAACCGATATTGCTCCAGGTAGCTGGGAGCATTTGAGTGGCTGACACTGGGCGGTCAATAAATTCCCATTTAGGTCCATCATGATTTTGATTAAATGCACCGATCGGGTTCATGACAATGCCGCCCCTCAAATTAAAGAGAGGCGCAAATTCAAAATCAACAGATCCAAATTCAATATTGATTTCTTTGGTACCATCTTCAAATTCTATTTCACTTAAAAATTTTATCCTTTTGGAAATAGAGGAGGAAACAAATAAAGTCAGTCTTCTCATTTGAAACTGGTGACCCTCTGAAATCCCATCTTTCTGGAAGTATTGATAATTGGCTTCCGCATAACCACCCAATGCGACAGGAAATTTACCGGACTGAAGAAAAGGTCGGTTATACACGGCATCCATGTTTAATAGCATACCCGATGTGTCTTTTGCCATGCTGCGAAGTAACACAGGGTCTATCTGTGCAATAGCAGTTGAGGAAAAGAAAACAACTGTCAGTAAGAAAATAAATAGTCTCATATTTTTCTCAAGTCAATGAATAGTTCGTTGTTATTGATCGTTACAGGGAAAGTTCGCAGGTTGCTGTCGGCAGGTCCGTTGGTTACTTTACCGCGATTATCGTACTCACTACCATGTGCCGGACACTGTAGGTACTCACCTGCTACATTAAGTTCGGCTCCCTGATGCGCACATTGCATCCAGATAGCTGAATAGTCTTGATCGCTAAACCGGTACACACAAATCGGGAACACCAACGCCTCATTACGTACGACGATGTATAAGCGATGTTGATCACTTTCCTTAATGAGAAACTCTTGTTTATCTATTACGATGCCGTCTTTGAGTAACTTACCAGTTGAAAATTTGGTAGTTGCGCAAGCACTCAAAACTGTTGCCACAGATGATGCGCCAAGGCAAGCTGTACAGGATCTAAGTATAAAGTCTTTTCTGTTCATCTGTTCATCTGTTCAAAATACTACAGTGATGCTAAAAATTTCAATAGGTTGTTTTTCTCTTGTGTTGAAAGTTGTATGAACTTATTTCTACTCTGCTGTGCTTCGCCTCCATGCAGGACTATGGCTTCTTCAATACTCTTTGCCCTACCATCATGCAGTAGAAAATACTTCCCTCCTTGCGAATTCGGAGACAAACCCAATCCCCAAAGCGGTGGAGTTCTCCATTCAGCCGTTGTTGCACTACCCTCAGTATAACCATCATCTAATCCCGGTCCCATGTCATGTAACAACAGATCTGTATAAGGATGAAATGTTTTGTTTGATAATGGAGCGATAGTAGAAAAATCTGTCTTCAGTGTCTGCTTATGACAGCTTTCACAACCCGTTTGTATAAATAGGCTTTCCCCTTTAATTACTTCAGCATCATTTTGATGTCTTTGAATAGGTGCTTTCAAAGTTTGTAGGTAGAAGACAACATTATGTACCGTTACATCAGCAACCTCGGGTTCAATATCCAATCCAGTATAAACATCTTTCGGCTGAAAGGTTGAAGTGATCCCAATATCTTGGTTATAAGCATTCACTGTTTGTTGCAACAGATTATAAGCCGCAGCCTTTTTACCAAAACGATGAATGTACTTTCCGTTTCTTGCTATGGCATTTGGAAAGGGAGTTATAAATGAAGGCAGGTATTCATAGTTGGGTACACCACTGATCCCATCACCATTTAGATCATTCGGATCGGCCATTGACAAGATAGCTGCATCGCTAACGAGTTCTAAAAACCCTAATCCCGTATTAGCAGGTGGCATAAAGTTTGAAAATGTGGCGCCAGCAGGTATCTGCTCAGGCATGTAGCCGGGTAATGCCCTGTTTTGTAATTGAGGTCCGCCCAAATGCAAAAATTTGTTCCCTGTGCTATCCACCTGACCAAATCTCGTAAGCGTCGTAAAGGGGTGTCCCTTGCCATCACCTGCATGACAACTGCCACAACTGGTGGCTACAAACACGGAGCCTAAACCATTTGCCGAAGTAAATATTTCATCATTAAAAGCCACATCACCCGCCAAAAATCTTCTATTTTCTTCATAACTAAGACCTTCTACAGGGCCGTCCAGTAAAGCATCCTCTGGTGGGGATTTGGGTAATATTTTCTGGCAAGCAACGATACCTGTAATGCTCAATATGATGATGGATAGAATGATCGTTTTTTTCATGGTAGATTCATATTCACTGGTTCAAAATTAGATTATTTTAATTAATAAATTAGATTAACCTAACTTTTATTTTAGATCAGTTTCTATATCTTTATGAAAAATAGACTACGCCGTGCATTCATTTACAGAAGAAAACTATCTGAAAGCTATTTACAAGTTGCAGGAAGCCAATGGTTTAGTAGTTGCCACTTCAGCACTTGCACAAGTGCTGGACGTGCATGCCCCATCTGTTACGGATATGCTGAAAAGGATGGCTGGGAAAAAACTCGTTACGTATCAAAAATCCAAAGGCGTGAAATTGACTGAAAAAGGAAGACAGGTGGCTGTGGGCATTGTTCGTAACCACAGGCTTTGGGAAGTTTTCCTGGTCGATAAATTGGGTTACAAATGGGATGAAGTACATGACCTTGCTGAACAACTGGAACATATACACAGCGAAGATCTCACGAATAAGCTGGATAATTTTCTAGGATTTCCGAAAGCAGATCCACACGGTGACCCAATACCAGATGCAAATGGCGTTCTTCCGAAATCAAAAGCTGTTTTATTATCAACATTTGCAGAAGGCGACCAAGGCACTTTTACAGGTGTTACAGATCATTCTGCTACTTTTTTGAATTACCTCGATAAAACCGGGTTCTCCCTAGGCGATCCGATTAAAGTAAAAGGGATTGAGAAATATGATCAAACCTACACCCTGCAATTAAAAGGAAAGAAAGAAGTAGTCGTAAGTTTTAAAGTGGCTAACAGCCTATTGCTTAGCCAATAATTATTTACACAAGATTCTTTCCTTATCAATAATAATTAAAACAACAGCGGTATAATGGCCGGCCTTTGAATGTAACCGTTAGTGTCCCTTTCTTAGCATATCAGCATATTCATTTGGCAGTGGACTATCCTCAACTGCTTTAGCAGCTTTCTCAACGTCATATTCAAAACGGACAAATTCTACCTGCACAGCATCCTTATTACGTGTGCTGCTATCTACATTAATGGTAAGAATTACATAACATCCTTTTGGATTATTATCTTTTGGTTTGCCTACTGAACCGATATTAATTGCATGACGGTAGTGTAAATTTTCAGTTTGATCTTTTTGCAATATCCTGTGGTAAGGTTTATGTGTATGACCAAAGCACATAATATCAGCGTCCGCCTGTTCCATAATTCGATAAAGACTTTTTTCTTCTCTATCTTCAAATAGGTATTCATTTATTTTTCTTGGACTGCCATGTACTAACAGCAAACTCAGCTTATCGTTATTCAATTGAAACTCCACTTTAATATGTAATGGAAGTGTCCGAAGATACTTTCTTTCATCTGGCTTTACAAGATGGTTGGTGTACGAGATAGATATTTTACCCATGTCTTTTTCCGCCTCGGTTTTATAGGCACAACCACATTCGTCACTCAGTAAGCCAATGCCCTGATCATAATTACCTGCAATAGTGGGAAGACTTCTTTTTCTTATTTCATTTATCACTTCATTCGGCCAGATATTGTAACCAACCAAATCGCCCAGGCAATAAATGGCATCTGGTTTTTGTTCTTCTATACTTTTAAAACATGCTTCCAGTGCAGGAAGATTGGCGTGGATGTCGGAAAATAATGCGATTCTCATTTTGATATTTTATTAAGCGATTTGTGATTTTGTATAGTACTTATTGCGAAGCCAGCGAGCAACATTCACCAATGCAATCAGCGCTGGTACTTCAACCAATGGCCCTATAACACCAGCAAATGCCTGACCACTGTTAATACCAAATACACCAATGGCAACTGCAATAGCTAATTCGAAGTTGTTACCGGCCGCGGTAAAAGCAATGGAGGCATTTGTTGAATAATCAGCACCCATTTTTTTACCAATAAAAAAGCTGACTAAAAACATAATGGCAAAGTAGATTACCAACGGAAGTGCAATACGCAGAACGTCAAACGGAATTTGCACAATCAATTCTCCTTTGAGGCTGAACATAACAACTATGGTAAACAGCAAAGCAATTAATGTGATGGGAGAGACAAAAGGAATGAATTTTGTTTGATACCATTCTTCCCCCTTTACGCTTAATAAAACTTTTCTTGTGAAAAATCCAGCAGCAAACGGAACACCCAGATAGATTGCAACGCTTTCTGCTATCTGTCTAATTGTGATATTGACCACTGAACCTGTAAATCCAAATAAAGGGGGTAGAACTGTGATAAATACATAAGCATAGACACTGAACATCAATACCTGGAAAATGCTGTTCAATGCGACGAGACCTGCTGCATACTCCCTGCTGCCTTCTGCTAATTCATTCCAAACAATAACCATTGCAATGCAACGGGCAAGGCCAATGAGAATTAAACCGACCATATATTCAGGATAACCTTGTAAAAATGTAATGGCAAGTAGAAACATAAGGATGGGACCAATTACCCAGTTAAGGAATAAAGACACTCCTAAAATCTTGGTGTTTTTGAACACCTCTTTTAGATTTTCATACTTCACTTTCGTAAACGGCGGGTACATCATTAAGATTAATCCGATTGCCAATGGAATATTGGTTGTACCGCTCGAAAAAGAATTAATATAAGTAGAACTAGAAGGAAAGAAATAGCCAATACTTACGCCTACACCCATTGCCAGGAAAATCCATAAGGTAAGATACCTGTCAAGAAAGCTCAACTTTTTTCTTTCATTAGCCGGGGCACAATTGTTTGCACTCATTTAATCAAGATTTATTTTTTGTTACATATAACATTTCCGTAGTCAAATCTTTTACTAAAGCTTTTACTTTCTCTTCCCCATCTGTATCATTCACTTTGGTAAAGGCAAGGTGTAATGGCGTGAATTCTGTTTTAATATTGGCACAGTCAGTTTCAGTCTTTATATCGCATACAATAACAGCTATTATATCATTCTTAGGTAAAGAGGGTCATCAGTCGTTTTTGAATAAAGAATGACAGGAGAAGCCTCATCACTAAACCGAACTTCGTAGACGCTTTTACCGTTTTTTCCATCTTTGTTATTCTATACCCGATCTTTTAAGATAAGTTATAAGTCAAGGGCTTACTTCAGTTGAACTGAGACCTGCCGAAAAGATTTTATTTTTTTGAATTTTCCTGAATAGCATAGAGTTTGAAGTAAGATTTTTGAAGCCTGATCTCGAAAAGAGTTTTCACTGCAATAGAAAACAACATTATAATCCGAATAATCCATCGTGCTAAAGCTGATATTGGATTTCAGGTTTTCTAAAGCCTGTACATGCTCTGTCGAAAAATCCATTTTGGTTACGGATTTAAAATATGTTTCCAGTTCAGGATAAAGTTTCGGCGGAGCCGAAACCGGTCTAAAAGAAATTAACGTTATAAATGCAACAACTGCTGATAAAGCAATAACTGATTTTTTCATTTTCTATAAGTTTTGGTTTAACAATTAACAACAACCTCCGCCCGGAGTGCATTTGCCCTCATCTGCCGTAACCAATTCACTCAATTGTATTTTTTGTTTTACAGAAGGAATACCGCATGCATCACTTGCCAAGCAGGCTGTATGTTTGGGTACAAGTTGAAAATCTTTGAAATTAAAATGCAAGCCATACTTACTGATGGTTTCTGAGTGATACTCAACCTCAATTTCCAAATCATTTAAACCTAATTTCTCTTCTGAAAGAGCGATGATTTTAATTAGCTTTTGCGGTTTCAGCCGATGGTCATAATCGTTAGCATCAAAAAGTTGAAAGTTTACAACTTTTTCAAGACGTTCAG
>CAYMQQ010000081.1:0-9907 GCA_964392685.1 uncultured Sediminibacterium sp. | reverse complement strand
AATGTATTTTAATGTATGGCAGTGAAATTCGACTCGAAAGGGAAACGAATAGGTGACCCGAATCAGGTGGATACAACGAATAACATGGCCTATGCAAGTAATAGGAATGTATATACCATACTATTCAGCGAAGACAAGCAAAAGATCATGGTCTTCAAAATCAGTAGTAGGAATGATAAAATGCATGTGCTGACAACATCATTGTTTGATAAAGATCTGAATCTACTCAAGAAAAGCAAGGTAGCGGTAGAAATGCCGCAACGAAATGATTTTTTATCAGAGTTTATTGTAGACAATGATGGTGATATGGCTTGTATTCGCGCTTCTGGTACTTCTCAGAACGACAATATCAATAAAGTTACTTTGGTAACCAAAAAAGCCAATGCTGATTTTGTGCAGTTTGCTGATTTATCGATCAAATGATTTTATCTCGATGATATCCGTATCAAAGCAGATAACTTGAACAGACATTATATTGTTACCTCATATTATAGCAAGCAACGAAGGGGAAATATTGATGGTTTGTATTATTATTTATGGGATAAGGATGCGCAAAAAGAAATGCTTAATACTGCTACTGCATTTTCTGATGAGTTTAGAACAGATGTACGTAATGACGGCAATACCAAAACAGCATTTAATGACTTCTTCTTAAATAATATCATTCTTCGCAAAGATGGAGGTTTTATTGTGATTTCAGAATCAGCTTATAGTAGTACGCGCGGTAATACATTAAGCCGCTGGGATTATTTATATGGATCTCCATATTGGTCGCAGCTCGATTATTATAGTTGGAATAGCCCACTCGGTTTTTATCCATGGTGGCGCATCAATACATTCAATAATAATAATATGACACGGTATTATGCAGATAATGTAACCGTCATATCTTTTGACAAAACCGGTAAAATGGAATGGAGTAATGTGATCCGCAAATCTCAATATGATGATAATACCGATAATTTTATAGGATTCGGTATGCTCAATACGGGAGATAGACTGCACTTCCTTTTCAATGTGCAGGAGAAAAGAGATAATATACTGTCTGATCAAAGTATTGCACCCAATGGACAAATCAATCGTAACCCAACTTTCAAAAATCTGGATAGAGGTTATAACTTTATGCCCAGACATGCAAAGCAGGTAGGGGCCAGACAACTCATTATTCCTTGTCAGTATAGAGGCTATACCTGTTTTGCGAAAATTGATTATTAACCCTTTGATTTCTACTTGTGGTCGGATTATTTAGAGATAAGTCATTCATTAATATCTTCCTATTAGTTGTATTAAGCGTCAGCATCCATTTTCATTTTTTGATCGAATCTCCGGTCATTGATACCAATAGTGGAACCAATGATGGACTCATCTCCCTGATATTAGATCATTATATTGCTTCATTACCTTCTGTGATCAGATTGCTGTTGTATCATGGGTTGGTATTGGTACAGGCTATTCGATTGAATTTGGCTTTGAATGAACTCAGGATGTACCAATCCTCCAATTACCTCCCTGCGATGACCTATGTATTATTAACTGCTGTCATTCCGCAATGGTGTGCCATTTCACCTGCACTGGTATCTAACTCTTTGGTGATCTGGATTTTCATTAAACTCAGTCGACTTTACAATCATTCCAATCCCAAAACATTGCTATTTAATACCGGGATGATTGCCGGACTTGCCGTATTGTGTTATCACCCCATGGCCATATTGGTAGGAGTAGTCTTGTTTGCGCTTGCTGTTGTAAGACCATTTAGATTGGCAGAATGGCTTATTTTATTGATGGGGATATCACTGCCTTATTATTTCGTTCTATCAGCACTTTTTCTCACTGATCGATTGTCGGAGTTTCAGTCGATGGTTCCTGATTTTTATCTGGGTATTCCCCAAGGGGCATCCGGAGCTGTTTTTCTAAGAGGAGTGATCGGTTTGGGGGTATTATTGCTCTGTGGTCTCTTCTTTTGGCAGGTAAGTATCAACCGCATGGTCATTCAAATCAGGAAAAATTGGGGTGTCATGATGGTTATGCTGCTGACTTTACTGCCTGTACCATTCATTTTTGAATTGGGTGGATTAGAATCTGGCATATTATGCCTTATCCCCATCAGTGCTTTTGTAGCCAATGCCTTTTCCAATCCAAGAAATCTCAGTTTCCCCAATCTTTTGTTCATTGCGACTGTCATTATCATTGGGCTCAATAATTGGTATCTGTTGAAAAATTAGGGGTGTATTAACTTGTGTGAACGTACCTTTGGGGCGAAATTTAGAGGAGCCTTGGTTTAAGGTCTTTTTACTTTGAACTTAGGTGCCATCATCCATAAATCAACTTTCATGAAATTTGGTGTTGTCGTTTTCCCGGGATCAAATTGTGACAGGGATATGCAGGATTCATTACAGCATGACCTGGGTAAAGAAGTAGTGATGCTTTGGCATAAAGACAAAGATCTGAGCATGTTTTCTACTGATGATTGTATCATTCTTCCGGGAGGATTTTCTTATGGCGACTATCTACGTTGTGGTGCTATTGCTCGTTTTAGTCCCATGATGCAAAGCGTGATTGATTTTGCAAACCGTGGTGGAAAAGTATTAGGGGTGTGTAATGGATTTCAAATTCTTTGTGAGAGTGGATTATTACCGGGTGTATTACTTCAAAATGCCAATCAACAATTCATCTGTAAGAACGTATACATTAAAAACGGTAATGGTGAAGCATTGAAAATTCCCATTGCACATGGTGAAGGAAGATTTTTTGCAGATGATGCTACCCTGGATCAACTGGAGGCTAATAACCAAGTAATTTTCCGTTACTGTGATGAAAACGGAAATATTGATGCCGCACACAATCCAAATGGTGCCGTAAGAAATATTGCCGGCATTAAAAATGCAGGAAATAATGTATTTGGAATGATGCCACATCCTGAAAGGGCTACTTCAACTGCATTGAATAATCTGGATGGCAAAAAAGTATTTGAACTGTTAGGATTGAATTAACAGTAAGGTTTTTCATTTATAAACGTCTTTATCACAACCATATGAAAAAACTATTTTACACACTGATATTAACGATGATTGCAGGGGTAGTCACTGCTCAGATCAAAGACCCTGTTAGCTGGACTTTCGAAGCCAAGAAAAAATCAGCAGACACTTATGACGTGGTATTGACCGCTACCATTCAAGGTAAATGGCATATTTACTCTCAGAAAACCGGTAAGGGTGGTCCTATTCCTACTAAAATGACGGTGAAACCCAATCCATTGATCTCATTGGTAGGTACAGCTAAAGAAATCGGGAAAGTAGAAAAGATTTATGATGAAATTTTTCAGACAGATGTGCTCTACTTATCCAATAAAGCGCAATATGTGCAAACTGTAAAATTAAAAGGAAAGGTAAAAACCAATGTCACCGGAACCATCGAATACATGGTTTGTGATGATGCCCAATGTTTACCTCCTACCAAAAAATCTTTTGATATTAAGCTACAATAAGATGAAGTATTTATTAGCGACTTTATTTCTTACTCTATTTTCTTTTACCAATATACTTACTGCACAGGACAATACACCTGTGCAGTTTTCTTTCCAAGCAGTACGAACTTCAGATACAACTGCAATCGTTACGGTGAAAACAATCATAGGTAAAGGCTTACAGTTATTCGGTGTTCAAAAACAAAATGCAGACGATGTATTTGTAAGTGCACTCAATCAGGATACCACAAAATCTAACAGTCGTTTTATCATTGATTCAGTTCAATCTTTTGGTGTAAATCAATCTGTGAAACCCGCAGGTGCCGAACAGAATTCATTGGTTTATTCGGACAGTGCCGGTTTCAAATATTTTTTAAAGATTGGAAAAGATACAGTTAAGATCAAAGGAAGCTTTGATTGGCTGGGTATTCGTGGCGATGAATTTCCAAGTGGTTCTGAAATGGTATCTGTTACGATTCCATCTGCTGATACAGCAGCAAGTGATGCTACCGCAGCCGGAGACGAATCATTATGGAATATTTTCTTGATCTGCCTCGTTACAGGATTGCTGGCGATCATCACACCTTGTGTATTTCCTTTGATACCGGTTACAGTTAGCTTCTTCCTCAAAAGAAGTAAAAGCAGAGCAGAAGGCATTCGCAATGCTTTATGGTATTCATTCAGTATTGTATTGATTTATACGGTACCAACATTGATCCTGACTTTGATTTTTGGAGATACCATTTTGTATACGATCTCAACACATCCGGTTTCCAATCTGCTGTTCTTTGCATTTTTCATTGTATTTGCCATTTCTTTCTTTGGGGCTTTTGAATTAACACTACCCAATAGCTGGGCAAATAAAGCTGATCAGCAAGCTGGGAAAGGTGGATTATTGGGTATCTTCTTCATGGCACTAACCCTAGTCATTGTTTCTTTTTCTTGTACGGGTCCATTGGTAGGAACTTTACTCGGACAAACCAGTACACAAGGCGTAAGTATTGCGCCTATTATTGGGATGATGGGATTTGGTCTCGGATTGGCCATTCCGTTTTCTTTATTTGCCTTTTTCCCGTCTATGTTACAGTCTTTGCCAAAGAGCGGTGGCTGGTTGAATGCTGTGAAAGTAACTTTTGGTTTTATTGAATTGGCATTAGCTTTGAAATTCTTATCGAATGTAGATCTGACCTATCATTGGGGATTATTGAATAGGGATGTTTTCTTAGTTTTATGGATTGTAATTTTTGGATTGATGGGCTTATACCTGATCGGCAAACTGAAATTCTCTCATGATAGCGAGCTGAAATTTATCAGTGTACCCCGTTTATTCTTTGCGATCGCTGCATTTAGTTTTACGGTATACATGATACCCGGTTTATGGGGTGCGCCTTTGAAATTATTGAGTGGGTTCATTCCGCCATCTACCACACAAGAATTTAATTTGGATGACCTGAAATACAAAATCGGTAATAATACTGTTATGGTATCTACAAACGATACCAATGCAGCAAAACCTCCTGTAAAATATACAGATAAACTAAAAGTGCCTTTCGGTCTAGTTGCTTATTTTGATTTGGAAGAAGGAATGGCGGCTGCAAAAGCAATGAACAAGCCGGTGATGCTAGATTTTACTGGTCATACCTGTGCCAACTGTAGAAAAATGGAGGAGCAGGTCTGGAAAGATCCGGCCGTACTCAAAAGAATCAAAGAGAATTTTGTTTTAATTAGTTTGTATGTTGATGAATATAATATTGAGTTACCGGAAAGTGAACATTATAAAGACAAGAATGGGAACATGATCACCAATGTTGGACAGAAAAACCTGGATTATGAAATCACCAAGTTTGGTTTCAATGCGCAACCCCTTTATATGTTTCTGGATTTAGAAGGTAATCCCTTGAGTGATATCAAATATGGGTATGTGCCGAATGTACAAAAGTTTGTAGATCATTTAGATGCTATGAAAGCGGCTTTTGATAAGAAGAAATAATACAACCATATTCACAGAATTGACAAGCCCCGACTTTTTAGATCGGGGCTTTATTTTTATCGTAACAATTCTGAGCAAAGACTTATAAAACAATCTGTTTTTCAACCATCATTTTCCTAAGATTGATCAGTCCATATCGCATACGTCCTAACGCAGTATTGATACTGCAATTGGTAATTTGTGCGATCTCTTTGAAACTTAAATTGGCATAATGTCTCAGCACAATGATTTCTCTCTGTTCTTCCGGTAGGAGATCCAGCATTCTGCGAACACGTTCATGGCTTTGTGCACGCATGAGCTTGGCATCAGGTCCTTCTTCTGTGATTTGTATCACTTCAAAAATGTCCTGATTATCGCTGGTCTTGATGGCAGGGGCTCTTTTTACTTTACGGAAATAGTCCACACACAGGTTATGTGCAATGCGCAGGGCCCAAGGCAGGAATTTCCCTTCTTCTGTGTAACGTCTGTTTTTTAACGTGTCAATGATCTTGATAAATACGTCCTGAAAGAGGTCCTCGGCGAGATAAGTGTCTTTTACAAAGAATAGAATCGATGAATAGATCCTGTCTTTGTATCGGTTCACCAACACCTCAAAGGAGCCGGCATCGCCCTCCTGAAAGGAACGGATTAGATCAATATCAGACACTTGGTCTAATGTTTTCATGTTTGGGTCGTTTGGCTACGTTTTAAAAACAGGATATTGGATTATAAAAAACCATTGTATCAGGATATACGTACCCTGATTTTAAATTGGTTGTGTTAAATTATACATCTTTCATACGCCAGTTTCTTTTGTGGATACATTGTTTTTCAATGAAATGGTTATTCACATTTTTCACATCTGTTTTTAAGCCCCCATTTCACTAAATCTTTCTCTTTTCTAAACCTACCGGTCATTATTGTGTTTAAATTGCTGCACTTATGGCTACTAAGACGAAACAACAAGCAGCAACTGCACTTAGTGAAAAGGAAAATAGCGATACCATTCTGGTGAAAGGTGCCAGAATGCATAACCTCAAGAATGTTACGGTAGCTTTTCCTCGTAATCAACTCATTGTAGTGACCGGTGTATCCGGTAGCGGTAAATCTTCTTTGACCATTGATACTTTGTTTGCTGAGGGACAAAGACGCTATGCCGAAAGTTTAAGTGCTTATGCCCGTCAGTTCATGGCCAGGATGGTAAAACCGGATGTGGATTATATAAAAGGACTTTGTCCGGCCATCGCCATCGAACAAAAAGTTATTACAAGAACACCTAGAAGTACGGTGGGGAGTATGACTGAGATCTATGATTATCTCCGTTTATTGTATGCACGTACAGGGAAAACCATTTCTCCGATCAGTGGCAGAGAAGTAAAGAAAGATGATGTTTCCGATGTTGTTTCTTTTGTAAAAGCCCTTCCTCACGGAACAAAAGTTGTCATATTGGTACCCTTTAAACAACATGCCAACAGAGATACTCGCGAAGAGCTGAATATTCTGATGCAGAAAGGGTTTTCAAGGATATGGAGTAAAGCAGGAGAAGGTCAAATACTTCGTATTGAAGAGCTGACTGAAATGGATGATAAGACTTTACAAAAAACCATTCCGGTTTCCAAGTCTGGTAAGCATGCGGTATATGTATTGATTGATCGAATGGTGGTCAAAGATTTTGAAGAAGAAGACCTGCATCGTTTGTCTGACTCAGTCAATACTGCTTTTTATGAAGGTGATGGAGAAATGATGGTAGAAGTAGATGGTGATCGTCTGCATCATTTTAGTAACCGTTTTGAACTGGATGGTATCGTATTTGAAGAACCTGTTCCCAATCTCTTCTCTTTTAATAATCCATATGGAGCTTGTCCGGTTTGCGAAGGTTTTAGTCAGGTATTGGGTATTGACACTGATTTGGTCATTCCTGATAGACGGCTCAGTGTATATGAAGGTGCAGTAGCGCCTTGGAAGGGTGAGAAGTTGAGTTGGTGGAAAGAGCAGTTTATTAAAGGCGCTTCTAAAATTGGATTCCCGATACACAAGCCTATTGCAGAACTCACCAAAGAACAATACCAGCAATTATGGAAAGGGATAGCCGGAGCTTATGGAATTGATGATTTCTTTAAAGATGTTGAGCAGAATTTATACAAAGTACAGTTCAGGGTATTGTTGAGCCGTTATCGTGGAAGAACTACCTGTACTGCATGTGAAGGCTATCGATTGAGAAAAGAAGCTTTGTATGTTAAGGTCGGTGGTAAACATATTGGGGAACTATGTGAATGGCAGGTTCGTGATTTGAAAAAGTGGTTCAATGAATTGGTGCTGTCAGAACATGACCACCAGATTGCAAAAAGAATCCTAATTGAAATTCACCAACGATTACAAACCTTATTGGATGTGGGTTTAGGCTATCTCACTTTGAATCGTTTGGCCAATTCACTCAGTGGTGGAGAAAGTCAACGTATTCAATTAACCAGAAGTTTGGGAAGTAATCTTACCAATTCCTTGTACATTTTAGATGAACCCTCTATTGGACTTCATTCCAGGGATACGGAAAGATTGATCAGTGTACTGAAGTCGTTACGGGATCTGGGTAATACAGTAGTAGTGGTTGAACACGATGAAATGATGATGCGAGAAGCTGATCATATCATTGATATGGGACCACTGGCTTCTCATTTAGGGGGAGAAGTGGTAGCAGCCGGCAATTACGAAATGATCACGCATCATCCTGAAAGTCTGACAGGTAAATACCTTACCGGAAAACTAAGAATTGAAGCGCCTGATAAAGTAAGAAAGTGGAACCGTTCCATCATTGTAGAAGGTGCAGCACAGAACAATCTTAAAAATATTACAGTTACGTTTCCGCTGAATACACTTTGTGTAGTAAGTGGAGTGAGTGGTAGTGGTAAAACCACATTGGTAAAACAAGTGTTATATCCTGCTTTGAAAAAAATGAAGGGTGAGCCTGCGGAGAAAGTCGGATTGCATAATAAGATCAGTGGTGACACCGATTATATTTCACAGATAGAATTGGTAGATCAAAACCCGATTGGTAAATCATCGAGAAGTAATCCGATTACCTATATCAAAGCCTATGATACCATACGTGATTTGTATGCGAAACAGCCATTATCAAAGATGCGTGGATTTCAGGCTAAGCATTTCTCTTTCAACGTTGATGGAGGAAGATGTGATGCTTGTAAAGGAGAAGGCGAGCAAATTGTAGAAATGCAATTCCTTGCCGATGTACACCTTACCTGTGATGTTTGTAATGGAAAACGATTCAAAGAGGAAGTACTCGAAGTACAGTATAAAGGGAAAAATATTTTTGATATATTGGATATGAGTGTGGATGATGCGATTGAGTTTTTCACCGAAGAAAAAAATATCAAAACAGCCATACAACCTTTACAGGATGTAGGATTGGGCTATATCAAACTCGGACAAAGCAGTGACACATTAAGTGGAGGAGAGGCACAGCGTGTAAAGCTGGCGAGTTTTTTGGGTAAAGGGAAAGGGGTAGGTCATATGTTGTTCATCTTTGATGAACCCACTACCGGACTTCATTTTCATGACATCAAAAAACTACTGGCTTCATTTCAAGCATTGATAGAGCAAGGTCATTCATTGATTGTGATTGAACACAATACAGATGTGATTAAATCTGCCGATTGGCTCATTGATATGGGACCCGAGGCCGGTGACGCCGGTGGGCAAGTAGTATATGCGGGTATTCCTGAAGGAATCAAAAAAGTAAAAGAAAGCAATACAGCAAAATTCCTCTAAATAACAAAGCCACAGATTCATTAACCTAGGCTGATGAATCTGTGGCTTTGTTATATTTTTCTATCTAAGTCGATCTACACTCTTTACGAGCTTTTCATCCTTATTGATGCCAATGATCGCCATGATAAAGAAGATAGGAATGGCAAAGCTGAATACAGCACTCAAAGCAATGGCACCTGTATCATACTTTTTAGTGAATACAAAATACAATACAATATTCAAGATGCTTACTGCCATCCCTGCTAATGCAATTTTGAGTTGCAGTGGTCTGTTATTGTACAGGAATATAGATACCAAAGCAACTATTGCAGCAGCGATAGTGAGTATGAGTATCAACAAATGACTCATGGCTGTAAACTCTTCTGCAGCAGTAGCACCAACGCTACCTACATAAAAAGGCATTTTCAAAGTAGCGAATCCGCAAATGGATGCAGCCAGTAGCCATAATGATTGTACACGTTGTATCATAATATTTTTTTTAGCTAAAAATTCTTTTAAGACTTGTTCCTTGTCTCTTCATTCTTGAATCTTTCTCATTGCATTTCAGGATACAAAGAGAACTGTGACATGAAATCATTCACTTGCTTTTTGATGTTTTTCAGTTTCGATTCATCATCAGCACTCATCAAAGCCTGATCAATTGAATTTACAACAAATTCCCTATCCTTCTCAATCATACCACGTGTAGTAAT
>CAYMQQ010000080.1:0-9914 GCA_964392685.1 uncultured Sediminibacterium sp. | reverse complement strand
GATTTTTATTAGCAAACTGATCTTTCCATCTGTGAAAAATCCTTGAACGTTCATCAGATGCTTTTTTAATATTTCTACCATCTTTATTACCTAAGAAATTCCATCCATATACATCATCTACATATCCATTACCATCATCATCTTTATTATTTCCCGGACTTTCTTTTGGGTTACGCCAAAGTACCGACTTCAGGTCTTCATGGGTAGTGTCGATACCGGAGTCAAGCACTGCAACAATAATGGGTTCACTTTTTTTATTGCGCTCCTTTAAATAGTCGTAGGCTTTGTATAAACTGATTCCGTAGAATGAGTCTTTATGATAGTCCATATGAAACCAGGTCTTAGGAACCTGTTGTGCATGAAGAACCAGCACAGTAAATGGTATGGCTAATAAGCTGAGAATCCCGCGAAGCATCGAATGTATAATTTAACGATCAGCACAAATTTCCGTAATGATAATGAAAAATTAACCGCTGAAGCTCGATTTAGGAAAATCTTGGCGGGGTAATGGGGGGGCTCAATCAGCAAGTCTTCTTTTTTTAGTTTTCCTTAACAATTTTACAGATCGACGGGGATTTATTTCTTCATCAGTTTAGCAGCGCTGTGAATACCTCTTTTGAGTTGTTCAGCGATATGGAGTGATCTTTCAATTCTTTTTTCAGATGATTTAACGCGGGTAATTAAATACAAAATACTTCGCTGATTACCGGGTGTTAATTGATCAAATATGTCTTTGGCAATAGGATCTGTTGCAAGTACTTCATTCCATTCTGCCGCTTTTTCAAATTGGAACTGACTCTCATCCTCTTTTAGTTCCATTTGTACTGTCATTCCTTTTTTCAGGCTCAATTCTTTTAATACACGCTTGCTGATATAAATGAAATACCCTTCTTCTTTTCTGGATCGTATGGCAACATGTAAACTCGATTTTCCATTGAGCGTACAAATGCATCTTTTGTTTCCTTTTTTTAAAAACTTTTCTGCTGTTGATGTACCAATCGCAATAAAGTACATACCATCTGATTGATCAATAACAGCTTTCATTTTTTGGGTTGATTGGGGTGATTGGCTTTTAGATTCTTTGCAGCAAGCATTACTGTTTCCTGAATCCTCTTCTCACGGGTTTCAGCTTTTTTAGCATTTAAAATCCATTCTAAAATACCCCTTTTTGAAGATCTGGAAAAGGCATCAAAATAGGCTCGGGCTGTAGGATTCTTTTTGAATGCAGTTTCAAGATCCGGTGGAATGATAATCTCCTCTACCTCATTTAAAGCATCCCATGTACCTGATTTTTTGGCAAGTTCAATCATGCTCAATCCGGCACTATGCATTTTTCCTGCTTTGATCAATCGGGACACTTTGTCTTTGTTAACTTTACTCCATTTACTCTTAGGATTTCTTTTTGCGAAGAATTGATAATAACTCTCCTCATCTCTTTTATTGGGTTTGCTATCTATCCAACCAAAACACAATGCCTCGTCTACCGCTTCAGGATAGTACACGGATGGGATACCTGTTTCTTTTTTGTAAATGATCAACCAAACAGCAGTCTCTTTGCTATGATTTTTTTCCAACCATTTACGCCAAGCCAACTGACTTTTTGCGTAGAACGTTTTCGTACCATTATAGCTTTCCATGGCCATAAGTTATCTCCATATTACAATCAACTCAAAAGAGGGTTCAATCTAATCACTCAATAATTCTCAAATAAGCTCTCCAAGGCCCTGTCTCATTCTTGTATTGGTGCGAGATGGTTCTGGTGATCTGGTAAATATGATTCTGATCATGCACCACCCAAGTAGCCAATAATTGTTGCAGTGTTACTGTTCCAAAAGCAGGATGTATAGCAGTTCTTTTAAAATCTTCGGAACTGAGATGGAAGTTTTGAAGGATTGCTAGATTCTCTTCACGAAGTTTGCGAAACGTTTGTAAGAGCTCCGGGAGTAATTTCCCTTTGCTGTCTTCAAATTGAGCAAAGCGATCAAAAGGGGTGAAGGTTTTATTGTCATTATCAGATAAACAAATCTTCATCCTAGGTATCCAGTCTGTTTTCTCTCCATGTATCAGATGCCCCACCACATCATATGGACTCCAACTGTCACCGCCTTCATTGGCATGAAGAAGTGAGTCAGGAATACCATACAGCAAATCCTCTAATACTTGGGGTGTTCTACTTAATAGGTTGACGGCATCTGATACGGAGATATTCATAGTGGTTTAGGATAAATCAAATTGAATGCCTTGTGCTAAAGGTAATTGTGTACTCCAGTTGATGGTATTGGTTTGACGACGCATATAAGCTTTCCAAGCATCACTACCACTTTCTCTTCCACCGCCGGTTTCTTTTTCACCACCAAATGCACCACCGATCTCTGCACCACTTGTACCTATATTTACGTTTGCAATTCCACAATCACTTCCTCCATGAGAAAGGAATTGTTCAGCTTCACGCATATTCAATGTCATGATAGCGGATGAAAGTCCCTGCGGCACACCATTCTGTAAAGCAATGGCTTCATCCAAATCACGGTATTTCATGAGGTACAATATCGGTGCAAATGTTTCATGTTGTACTACAGGAAAATGATTTTCAGCTTCAGCAATACATGGTTTTACATAACAACCACTCTCATATCCCGCACCATCCAATACTCCTGCTTCCACAATGAATTTGCCACCTTGTTGTTTACATGCTTCTATCGATTTCAAGTACAACTGTACGGCATCCTGATCGATCAATGGACCCACATGATTTTTGGTATCCAGTGGATCGCCGATTCTCAATTGTCCGTAAGCCTTTACCAATTTCGCTTTAAAAGTTTCATATACTGATTCATGGATGATGAGTCTGCGTGTGGTAGTACATCTTTGTCCGGCAGTACCTACTGCACCAAATACACAACCGATCAATGCCATATCCAGATCAGCTTCTTTGGAAATGATGATGGCATTATTACCCCCCAGTTCCAGAATCGTTTTTCCTAATCTTGCAGCTACGGTTGCAGCAACGATCTTACCCATTCTGGTAGAACCTGTTGCCGAAATCAATGGAATACGATTGTCATTACTCATCCATTCACCCACTTCACGAGCGCCCTGTATCAAGCAATTCACACCTTCCGGTACCTGATTTTTTTTGAATACATCTGCTACTATATTTTGTACGGCAATGGCGCATAGTGGTGTTTTTTCACTGGGCTTCCAGATGGTAGTATTGCCACAAATCCAAGCCAGTGCGGCATTCCAACTCCATACCGCAACAGGAAAATTAAAGGCTGAAATAATACCGGTGATACCCAAAGGATGCCATTGTTCGTACATGCGGTGCTTGGGTCTTTCACTGTGCATGGTTAAGCCGTGTAATTGTCTGGATAATCCCACTGCAAAATCACAGATATCAATCATCTCCTGAACTTCACCGTATCCTTCTTGCAAACTTTTACCCATTTCATAACTCACCAATTTCCCTAATGGCTCTTTATAAGTTCTTAAAGCTTCACCAACCTGACGAACGATTTCGCCTCTTTTGGGAGCCGGCCATTGACGCCAATCTTCAAATGCTTGGGCAGATTGTTGAACGATACGCTGATAAGTAGCTTCATCGGTTGATTGAACGGTACCAATCAATTTACCATCAACGGGAGAGGAAGAACTTATGACTGTTGCTTTACTATCTATCCATTGGGTTCCGGTAGAAGCGCCGGGATTGACAGGCTGTATGCCTAATTGTGCTAAAAAATCCATGCAGGTTAAAATTTGCTGTAAAGGTAATGGATTCAAAAAAGAGCAGCGAAGAGAATAACAGACATAAAAAAAGTATCACTATGTTGAGACCAACTGTGTGATACTTTATTATCTAAAACCCTGCATGAAACGCCTTTC
Source organism: uncultured Sediminibacterium sp. (assembly GCA_964392685.1). Classification (GTDB taxonomy): domain Bacteria; phylum Bacteroidota; class Bacteroidia; order Chitinophagales; family Chitinophagaceae; genus Sediminibacterium. The sequence goes on along the minus strand of CAYMQQ010000080.1, from coordinate 6,032 downwards.
AGCATTTACAGAGTAAAACTATCTTTTTGTTGATTTTTTCTGTCTATTGATAGGTGAGGGGCTAATCAAAATCGGGGAATGGCTATTTCGTTTTTGAAATCTCCAATAATTGATCATACACACTGCTGTAGCTGCTTCCAATAGGTATTTCTTTGCCTGCGATCCATACTTTCGACTTGCTGAATTTTTCAATTTTAGCAATCGGGATAATGAAAGAACGGTGTATTCTTACAAAGTCCCGAGGGGGTAATTTTTCCTGAATACTCTTTAATGTCATCAAGGTGAGTACCGGATTGGGTTTGATATAGATCTTAATATAATCGTCGAGCGCTTCGATCAGATCAATGTCTTTCAGATTGATCTTCATGATCTCATAATTCACTTTGATAAACAGTGAATTGAGTTGTACTTCCTGAGAGCTAAGAAACTCAATGTATTCTTTGGCTTTATAACAGGCTTTTAAAAAGCGATCGTATTCAAAAGGTTTGAGCAGATAATCTACGGCGTCTACATTAAAACCTTCTACTGCAAAATCTTTGTATGCTGTGGTAAAAATAACCGGAGGTTTTTCGGACAATCCTTTATAAAACTGAATACCGGTAATATCTGGCATTTGAATATCCAGAAACAAAAGATCAACCGTATTGGATTGCATGAAAGCAATGGCTTCATCCGTATTGGTAAAAGTCTTTTCCAATTTCAGAAATGAAATCTTCGCGCAGTATTCCTGAACCAATTGTAAGGCTAGTGGCTCATCATCTATGGCAATACAATGTATCATGTTGTAATTTCCAGTTTTACAATGTAAATATTGTTTTCAATCGTTGTACTCAGTTTATGACGCTCAGGATACATCAGCTCAAGTCTTCTTTTGACATTGTTGATACCGATTCCGGTATTCTCCATGAGATTATTATCTGTTGCAACAATATTATTCGTGGCTGAAAAATAAATGATATTATCCTTCGTATCAATGGAGATATCAATTTTTGATACTTCTTTCGTACTCACTCCATACTTGAAAGCATTTTCAACAAATGGAATGAACATCAATGGTGCGATCAGCATCGTATCGATATCGCCCTTGGCAGAAAAATGCAAAGTGACTTTATCTGTTAATCTTACCTGCTGTAATTCAATAAAGTTATGGATGAAGTCTACTTCATTATTCAAAGGTACCAGATCTCGCTCTGTTTCTGTAAGAATATAACGCATGATGGATGAAAGCTTCATCACAGCAGGCGCTGTTTTTTCACTTCTTACCACTGCAAGTGAATAGATATTGTTCAGTGTGTTAAAAAAGAAATGTGGGTTTACCTGTGATTTGAGAAACGAAAGCTCAGTATTTAATTTTTCATTCTCTGTTTCTTTTTTGGTTTGTTCTGTTCTAAGCCAACGTTGCGTTACAGAAATACAGGTTCCAAAAGCAAATACCAACAGAAAGAGCACGGTATTGTATGGATCTGCAATGGGCCTCGCTCTTCGGGGTGCTCTGGTAAGTTTAGGGGTACCTTTAAAATCCGGATTTCTAATGAATTCATTGTTCTGACGAATGAATTCAGGTTCAACAATAATATTGGCGATTTCTTTTGGTAAAAACAGAAAAGCAGCTAAACAAGCGGCAATGGAAAGAATATACCATCCCCATCTTTTATTGATCAACAATTTGGGTACCAGTACCTGTGTATTGAAATAATAAAATAGAACGATAAAAATATTGTTACAAATGATGGTAGCGAGCATATTATCGCTCATACTGAATTCTCTCAAACGCGGAAAGAACACCAGATAGGGCACAAAGAAAAAACAAGCCCATGCCACCATGTGCGTGAAGACCGTGATTATTTTTTTATCGTTTTTCAAAAGATGAGATTGATAATAGTGTTTATAATATTAGTTGAGTACATGTTTCATCCAAAACAACTGTTGTGGTTGCAATATCTTATTAGCAGGAGTTGGATTGGCATTTTGAGTACTAGTGGTTCTACTCGCAGGAGGACCACTTCCTGCCGGAACACTTACCAATTTGGCATTGAATGAGCCAATAGGTGTTACAGGTTTAGGTGGTAGTGGGAGCGATTCTTGTGCGTTTAATTTAAACCCAACTGAAATTTCTTTGCCCACTAAATTTTCTACTGCGGCTAACTTTTTAAGTGGAATTTCATACTCAATATAAAGTACATTTCTTTCATCCCAGCCGAATGATAACATGATATCAGATGCTCTTCCTGCAAGCTCCATTTCTATATCCTGCAACTGATCTTTAAATCCCTTTTTTTTAAGGAATAACATACTGGCGGCTAGACGTTCAGTAAAGGATTGATTTTGAGCCTGTAAATCTGAAGCAGGCATTTCAGTTAATGGATCTTTTTTTACAGGGAATTCTATGTAAGTGGATTCTCTTTTTTTCCCTTTTACATCGATCATTACTTGCATACCGGCTTGAGCAATTCTCTTTTGTACAGATTGATCAATGATATACATAGCTATGTACAACTTTTCCTTGTCATTCTCTGTAGCGAATCGTATACCGGAAAGTTCATGAATATCAAATGATGCCGGATCCCAGTCATCTAGTTCACCATTGGTGGTATGTTTATATGGCAAAGTATCACAAGCGTCATTTGCTTGTACATTGGATGCATGAATCACACTTAGCGACAAAAAAAATAGAAATATGGTGGTGAATCGAAACATAGGTATTTATCAAATCTATTTTTCCTGATGAAAATAAACAATCATTTTGGGTGAAGAAGGGGTCTTCATCGGTAAAGATTTAATAAGATTCCTTTTCTGATGGAAAATCTCCTGATTTTACATCTTTGATATATTGTCCAACTGCACCCTGAATTTGCTCTTGTAAATTCAAGTATTGCCTTAAAAAGCGAGGTTTGAATGTATTGTTGATCCCCAACATATCGTGCATCACCAACACCTGCCCATTGCACCCGGCACCGGCTCCTATACCAATGGTGGGGATAGACAAGGATTGACTGACTTCTGCCGCCAAAACAGCGGGTATTTTTTCTAAAACAATCGCATAACAGCCTGCTTCTTCCAATAACTTGGCATCTTTCCTCAACTTTTCAGCTTCTTCATTTTCTTTGGCGCGTACATTATAAGTACCGAATTTGTAAATGGATTGCGGCGTTAATCCGAGATGTCCCATCACCGGGATTCCTGCTGAAACAATTCTTTGAATACTTTCTACCACTTCTGAGCCTCCCTCCATTTTAATGGAATGGGCACCACTTTCTTTCATGATTCGAATGGCAGATGCCAATGCGATATCTGAATTAGATTGATAAGAGCCAAAGGGCAGATCCACCACAACCAACGAGCGGTCGATACCTCTCACCACACATTGTGCATGATAGATCATTTGATCCAATGTAATGGGAACCGTGGTTTCATGTCCGGCCATTACATTACTGGCGCTATCGCCAACCAGAATTACGTCAATACCGGCTTCATCAAACAATCGGGCAAAAGAATAATCATAGGCGGTGATCATAGAAACTTTTTCACCGGCAGCTTTCATTTTCAGCAGGGTATTGGTAGTTATTTTTTTGACTTCTTTATGAATAGACATGGTGTATTTTTTAAATCAAATAATAAGCCGGGTATACTGCAAAGTAGGCAGATTTTAGGATTACCACAATCTTAAAAAACGAATTACTGTTGTTGCAAGGTTAATTCAGAGTAGAGGTGTTGAATGAGTCCGTCGGCCAACCCTATTTTAGGTACATAAATCTCATCTGCATCCGCCCAACGCATCACATTGATATAGATCTGTAATGCAGGTACAATTACATCGGCACGATCTTCACGCAATTTGTAAATATTGATTCTGTCTTCCAGCGAAAAGCTTGAAATTTCTTTATAATAATCTTTCAATAACTCTATAGGTAAGGGTTTACCATCTTTTTTCTTACTCAATGAAAAAACCTTATTGATATTTCCACCGGTACCAATGGCTACTATTTTCTTATATCCTTTGGTTTTGTTTTTGATGATATCCTTCATCTCATTCCAATGATGGTCTTCTACCATGTCTTTCAGTAAGCGTATGGTACCAATATTGAATGACTGCTTGAATACCAGCCTGTCTTCTGCAAAAAAAGTAAGCTCGGTACTACCGCCCCCAACATCAATATACAGATAGCTATGATCGGTATCCATATTTTCAGCTACATGATTTTCATAGATGATTGAGGCTTCGAGATCTCCGCTAATGATCTCAATTTCAAGTCCGGTTTCCAGTCTTATTTTTCTAATGAGGTCCGCGCTGTTACGTGCATCACGCATAGCACTGGTGGCACAGGCAATGGTATGTTGAACTCCATAGGCATTGATGAGATGTCCATAGGCTTTCATGGTTTGTAATACCATTCCTCTTTTTTCTTTGGAGATTTCTCCTTTTTCAAATACATCAAAACCTAAGCGTAAGGGTACACGAACCAGATTCAGTTTATTGAAACGCGGTTTGCCTTCTGCATCATGACTTACTTCAGAGATGAGTAAACGTGCAGCATTACTTCCAATATCGATTGCGGCCAGCCTCAATAGGTACTATGTTTTTTCGGTGTAGGTATTGATAGGTTTCGATCTGAGAACGAACCCTTTTTTTACCTGCGGAAGGTACATAGTTGTTCTTTAATTCTTTGTCGAGGATACGCGCTTTTACATTATCTCTTAATTGAATGTGGATAATCTGTTTCAATTCTTCGCATATATGTGGATCTGTAATGGGCACAGCGGCTTCGATACGATGATCAAGATTTCTAACCATCCAGTCTGCACTGGATATATAAATCTTTTCCTGACCTCCATTGTGAAAAATCAGCACCCTGGCATGTTCCAGGTATTCATCTACAATGCTGACTGCGCGTATCGGTTGTTTGAATTTTTTATGATCAATGACAGCACAAAAAATGCCGCGTACGATCAATCTGATCTCAACACCCGCTGCTGCAGCCGCATACAATTTATCAATCAGCATGGCATCACTCAAAGAGTTTACTTTGAGTGTTATGATGGCTTCTTTTCCCGCTTTTGCTGCTTTAACTTCACGGTTGATGAAATTGGTCAGTTCTTGTCGCATGTTGGTTGGACAAACCATCAAAGTTTTACATTGTTTTAATTGGGCTGCTGCAGTCTTCCAGTTTTCGAGATAATTAAAAATGCGGTTGATATCAGCCATGATCATTCTGTTCGCGGTTAGTAAACAATGATCGCCATATACTTTGGCTGTTTTTTCATTCAGGTTGCCTGTACTCACAAATCCATATTGAACCGTTTTATTTCCTTTTCTTTTTTTAATGATACAGAGTTTGGCATGGACTTTCATTTTAGGGATACCCAATAATACACGTACACCTTCTTCTTCAAGAATTTTTTTCCATTCCAGATTGGCTTCTTCATCAAATCTTGCTTTCAATTCCAGCATTACAATTACCTCTTTACCGTTCCTGGCAGCATTGATCAAGGCATTGATCACTTTAGAGTTGGAAGCCAAACGATAGGCTGTGATCTTGATCGATTTCACATCCGGATCCATGGCAGCTTCACGCAATAGATCAATGACTGTATGAAATGAATGGTAAGGAAAATGCAGCATCACATCTTTTTTCAGTACCACATCTGTATCTCGCATGCGGCATTGTATAGCCGGATGTGTGAAGGATGGGCGACGTGTATTCTTACTGTCAAATACATACGGGAAATCCATAAAGTGACGGAAATTGTGAATTCTACCACCCGGAATAATATTGCTTTTTCGATTCAGACTTAAACGACGAATAAGGTATTCCAATAAACCGGCATCCATTTCTTTGTCGTAAACAAAACGTACAGGTTTTCCTTTGCGTCTGTTTTTTAATCATTTTTCAATCTTCTCCACAAAAGTGGTACTCACATCATTGTCAATATCGACACTCCTGACACCGCCTGGGAAAAATCATTCTTGCCAACCTCCGGCGTCGGCTTGGCGCGCGATGAATTCATAATCGCCGACTTCATCGGCTTACACC
>CAYMQQ010000079.1:0-10088 GCA_964392685.1 uncultured Sediminibacterium sp. | reverse complement strand
AAACGTCTATCCATTAACTTACAACGAGCGGAAAAAATGATCAATCAATATGCCAGTCGTTATGATGAGGTAGAAAAAATGGTAGAACATTCTTTTTTAATTCCTGAAGTAAAAAACCTCTATTTAAAAAATATTAAAGACAAAATCATGCGGTTGAATACTGTATAATTTGGGGGCATTGGTTCGCTCTTCTTACCTTAATGAGAAGCATTTGATTAAAGGTTGGGGGAAAGGGAAGTGGATGGAGGAGAAAGCTGCGCGTTAATGAGGTGACTTTTGGAAAGTTGTGGAGCTTTCTAAAAGTTGTTTCGCTTAATTGCTTAGATAAAGTATCTAAAATCATATGCTTTATTTCCGAGTTCTTCTAATTGTTTACCCATTACCGAAATTCTTTTTGAAAAGTCAATCGTAACCGGCATTGTCTTGTATAATTCTGCTCCGTTCCAATTCATTTTTGTCAGTTTCAAAATATCGTTTACTACCGTCTCTATTGGGTCTGTTCCTCTAAATCTTTTAATTAACAAGGGAGTTGGAATACCCCTTTTCCCTTGATAGTAAGGTTTTTTCAATTCATTGCTTTGAACTAATCCGTGTGTCCACAATAAGAAACTAAATTCGTCTAACTGAATGATTGTTCCTCTGTCAATGGGGAAACCATCAAACTCATGTTTACCTGTTGATTGATTCTTTCTTAGCTTAATTGCTCTCCAATTACTGAATTGTTGAATCTGCAAAAGCTCAATGTTGTCAATGCCTTCAAGTGCATTACAAATGCCATCCATTTCGTCTCGTGTGAAATGAGTTGTCTTGTGCAGTACCAATTTCTTTAACCCGATAACAGGGTCAATTTTATGATATGTGTTTCTGATGTTGGTTACCAATCGAAAGGCATCATCCTTGCTCATATAAGGATTCTTATTGTAGAAAATAGGCTTTTCAATAGGTTGAAGTAAAAAACGTAAACCATTTCCGTTGCCATCAAAAATCTGACTACTTCCTAAAACAACTTTATTTCTCGCATTCTGCCTGACTGCATATCCCAAACCTACAAATGCAGTTTCGGTATTGTCTGTTTTAACTTTCCAAGGTGTTCCGTTTGATTTTACATAAATGCCTAACGATAACCACCATTTTACTTTCGCCTTGTCATTGTATGTTATAGACTTATCCTCAATAAACTGAAGGTGTAGGCCTTTCTTCACTGCATACAATTTTAATGAATCGTGAAGATCGAAATAAGTGTTTTCATTTTTCAGTTCTCTGAAATTCTTCCAATATTCGGGTATGTAAATTGCCACACAATCAATGCTATCATTTTTTAAGGAAAACTTATCAATCTTGCTCTTAATTAGATCATAAAACTGAATTGCCGAATAATTCCGTATTTCCTGGGTGTTGATAGTAATTACATATTCACTTTGTGTAGAGGTTGGAATAACTAAATGTTTTTTAAAAACAGCATCAAAGCCGGGATACTCTATTAAATATTCAGGTTCTGTTTTTGGTGTTGAAGAATTTAGCAGTGATTCCAAGTGTGATTTAACTTTTTCAAAACCTGTATCGGGTGCAATGATTGCTAACTGAATTTTTGGGACTATTCCATTTACTCCAAAACTTTCTTCCAAGGGGCCAAAAAGTTTCAATCCGTTGATTGGATGAATAGATTGTTTTGTTTCGTCTTGATGATGAAAGTAGATTAAAGGTTCTTTGGATTTGGCATAACTGTCAAAACAGTAAATGTTACCCATTTTTTGGGCTGCTGTTGCATAGTAGTCGGTAAGTTTAATTTCAAAGTCGCCCAAACGGAATGATAAATCAGGATTTCTTCGCTTTAGCTCTTTGAACCAAAAACTGACTTTCTCACCATATTTCTTATTCCAACGGTTTGAAGTGATGGTATTAGTAATGTTCTGAACAATAAGTTTATCAGGTTCTGTACCCGTAGTTGTCTGAATGTGAATAGTGGGACAAATGAGTAAAAACAGGTCTTTATTTATAAACTCTACTTTAAAATCAAACGCTTCAAATACCTGATAGCCATGCGGAACACTGAAATTTATCCAACTTGGGATACTATTTTTTTTTTCTTGGCTCAATGGATGGTTCACTGAAAATACTTTCCTTAAATCCCGTCCTCTGCTGAAAATGGCTAAACCATAGTCATTAATTAAAGACTTTTCAATTAACCCATATAGCATTCCGACATAAAAGGAATCGGGTTGATGAAATAAATACTCCGGAATGTCAATCAGTTTTAAGTCGTCTGTTAGGTACTCTTTGAATACCTGTTTAATTTCATTCTCATTACCAAATAAAGAGAGTGTTTCGCCTTTACTAAATGCTGCTACTATGTTTGAATCTTGTAATACTTCTCTCAATTTTTTCCATTTGCCTTCTCCGTTTATGTTGGTCTTGGTTGAAAAAATGCTTTTTGGAAAATATTTCGCCTTGATTGTATTGAGCAGAATGGGAGTGGTATTGGATTGGTTTTGTGTAAGTCTGAAAATCTGCTTTTGCTTAAATCGTTCGTCTGCAATAGAATCAATTTGCTCGTTTTCCAATTCGCAAACGGTGTAAAGTTCGTGCAGGAAATAGTCAAAGTTATCAATCAACATAAAGCCCGAACGCTGATTTTGTGAATATGCTTTTTCAATCAGGTTGGCAAGCCGTTCACTTGGCGTTACATCTTTTGGAATGCACCAAATCAAACCTTTTGGAAATGCGTTTGGTTTTTCCAATGCTTTTTCAAGCATTTGTAAAACCGATTCATCACCGCCCGAATAACCAACTACCAGTAAACCTCTTTGTGTGGACGCCTGTAAAAAATAATTATGCAGGTTTCCCTCCAATTGTTGTAATTCTGCATCGGTATTTTGTAAAGAATCATAGCGAAAATCTCCGTGAAGTTTTACAACTGTAGGGATATCGCTTCTAAAACTTTGAACAGTTCTTGCGTTATCGGGTGAAACAACCTGACAACTGAGGAAATTTAATGCAGTGATCGCTTTCTCAATTAAATCATCAAAATTAGTAGTCCAGACGGTGTTTACTTTTTTTGCTTCAATCAAAGCCGAAAGGCACATAAAGCCAATGGAGGGTTTTTTATCTCTTACTAAATTGCTTAGAAAATCTTGTCTAATTAATGGGTCGGGATAGCATTTTTCAAAGTAGTAGGAGTAAGCATTTGAGACTTTTGTGTCTTCTTCGACAAAGAAATTTTGAATGATTTTTTTGTTCGATTCAATTTTCAGATCCTGAAATTTTTTGCCGTTGATTTTTCCGCTTACGCTCAGCAATTCTCTTTTGAACTGCCAAACCAAATCGTTGCCCGAATGAATGCCTGACGAAATAGACGCGCCTGCTCCAAGAAACAAATCAAATGATTGATTTGAAAGCACTTTGAAGCCACGTAAAAAGACGTCTTTGTCTATTCTTCTCATATTATCAGTTAGCTTATTTTATCCCACCTGTTTTTAAAATTATCATTGTTCAGCGTAGATAAATCTATTATTCCTCTTGTAGTGTATTGTTTTACTTTTTGTTTTGCTTCAATACCTGTTGCAATGAAGTAATCGGGTTCAGTCATTTTATCTCCGTTCAGATTAACGAACACATAAAAAATGCTCTCATTCACTTTGTCTGTCATCATTGGCCAACCCGCATTTTTCTTTTTGAAAATGGCTTTAACCTGAATGATAAATTGCTTTCCGTCCTTCTCTGCTAAAATATCAATGGCTTTTGCATTACCCATTGTAATGCCTACACTGTAGCCTCTTCTTAAAAGTTCTGCGGCTACAAAATACTCGCCTGCTAAACCTGTGCTGCTTGATTGAATTTCTGCCATACTTATACTTCTTCCATCTCCCTCACCTCAAACGCCTGATGAAGTAATGCTTTTAGCAACTGCTCGGTGGCTTGTTGGTTGGAGATGATCTGTTCTTTTAATTGCTTGGTTTTGGTAAATTGCTTTTCTATTTCCGCCACAATACGTTTTTGCTCGGCGAGTGGGGGAAGGGGAATTGGAATGTTGTATGCTTCATTTCTGTTAACGCCTGGTTTTATTCCTTTTCCAAGTTCTTCAAGCTTTAATGATTTTAATAAATAATAAGTGAAATCAAAATCTAAACATTCTGATTCTTCAATGTAATATGCAACATCCGTTGTCCAGGACGGAGTATTACATACATTTAATGCACCTGCTGACCCTTTTCTTCCAACAACAATTGTTCTTTTATCAGTAAGATATTTGTTAAAATAACCAACGATACCATTTGAGCCAAAAACTGGATATTCTGCCCCATCAATGCATTGTGCTTTGGTTAAGCTATCTCCATAAATCATATCTACAATCTCCCCCAACCTACACCAGACCCAATTTTTAGGAATCTCAAATGGGATTTCTTCGGATTTAATGGGTGGTAAGGGTTTTTCTTTTTTGCCTGATTTTGCTTTCTCTACTTTGATGCGTTTAAGCAATTCGCTGGCAGGTTCGTCTTTCGGGTCTTGTGGCACTAATTTACCCTGCACCGCTTCTTGTAAAATAGCTTGGTTCAGGTTTTCGAGTTGGCTGAGTTGGTAATCAATATGGCTAAAAATAGGGCTGCTTTCTAGCTTATTTACAAACTGAAGAAAATCCTTTTGTTCTTGAATCGAGAGGTTGGGTATATAGATTAAGTCACAAAGTTGATTAGGTGTTAGATACTTTCTATTAGTTGTTCCACTTGACAAATGGGTTATGTTTTCGTGAAAGAATTTAATCCTAAATAGCTTTTCTAAAAACTCGGGCAAGATTTTATCAGTGTTAATTTTCGCAAGACACATATTTGTTGAAGCAAGACTTCCTTTATGCTCAGATTTTGTAATACCAAATGCCCCATTTTTAGTATCAACTTTGCACCACATTAATTGATTTGGTTCAATTAACTGATATTGTTTCATTGTCATATTAATTCCAAGTTCTTTCCTTTTATTTAAGACCCCTTTACCATACGATTGAACACCAGCTATTGTATATTCAATATTATCTTGAATATTAACCTTCGTAGTTCTCTCTAACGATATTACATCTCCAAGTTTTATCATTGTCTCACTTTTCAGTCCCTTAATTCATTTAGTATCAATAATGACTCATTGAATGATTTTTCAAGCTTGTCTAATATCGCTTTTCTATCATATACCACCTCCTCCACTTTCTTATTCGGATTTTTTATATCTAAATCATAGTTGCGGTCTACGATATTTTGTATAGGCACTCTCCAAGCCACTTCGCTTTCTTCTCTTTTGCTCCACCAAGCTTTTAACGGTTCAAATTCTTCAATTTGGATGGGTTTAGTTTTGTTATAGGCTTTTTGTCCGTGAGGCAAAGTGTGTTCATAATACCAAATCTCTTTTGTTGGCTTGCCTTTTTTAAAGAAAATTAGGTTGGTGTTTACGGTGGCATAAGGGGCAAATACTGATTGGGGCAATCGCACAATGGTATGCACATTGCAATCTTCCAATAGTTTTTGTCTTATTCTTTGTTTTACGCCATCGCCTGTTAAACTACCATCGGGCAATACAATTCCTGCGCGTCCGCCATCTTTCAGCAATTGGATAAACAGTATCAAAAACAAATCGGCACTTTCCTTGGTGCGATAATTCAAAGGGAAATTGGTTTCCATACCATCACCCACCACGCCACCAAAAGGCGGATTGGCAACAATGATGTCCACACGTTCTTTTTGTTTGATGGAGTTGTGTTCACGGCTCAGCGAATCACCGTTTTCAATTTGTGGCACTTCAATGTCGTGGGTAATCAGGTTTACCACACTCAGCATAAAAGGCAAGGGTTTTAGTTCGCTACCTGTTACGGTTTCCTGTAAGGTTTTGCGGTCGTCAATATTCTTTACCTGCTTTTTCAGGTGTTCAATGGCGCACACCAAAAATCCCGCAGTTCCGCAGGCTGGGTCAGTAATTTTTTCACCCAATTTTGGATTTACCATATCCACTATAAACTGAGTAACGGCTCTTGGGGTGTAAAACTCGCCTGTGTCTTTCTTGGCAGCCAACCCCTGCAAAATTTCCTCATAAATCACATTAAAAACATGATGCTCTTTACTGCTATTGAAATCAATTTCATTGAGTTTGTTAATAGCTTGGCGGAAGGTGGTTCCGCTTTTCATGTAGTTGTTCGTTCCGTCAAAAATCTGGCGAATGGTAATGCCCAATCTATCGTCAGCGGCAACAGTTAAGTTTTTTAGTGTTGGAAAAAGTTTATTGTTCACAAAATTGATGAGTTCATCGCCTGTGATGCCTTCATCATTTTCTGCCCAATTCCGCCATTGTAATTCCGCTGGAATGTCTGATTTGTATTTAGGGTTCAGGATTTCCTTTTCCTTATCCTTATCATCAAAGAGTTTTAAGAAAATCATCCATCCCAATTGCTCAATGCGTTGTGCATCACCGCTCAAGCCCGGGTCTTTGCGGAAAATATCTCTGATTGATTTTATGGTGCCTGCTATATTTGACATTACATAGTTTTTATTGAAGTGAACTGAAATAAATTATAGTCAATAATATTATTTGCTTGTATTTCTGCATTAATTAAAAAAAGCCTTTTTCGCCTTTTATAATCGTATTGTTTAAAATAGTTAGTAACTAGGGGTTTTGTAACAGAAAAAGGTCTGTTAGCAATCACTATTACTGCTGTTTGAAAATTCAAATACTCATCTGTGGCAATGATCAATTTTTTAAAATCTTCATTTAGTTCTGCAGTAGGATCCGTTTTTACTTCTACGAACATTTTTTGATTATTACGATTTTGTTGAGCTTCATGTAATACTAGGTCAGGCCTCATTCCAACAGCAGCTTTTGTAATGTCAAATTGAAAAATTAGATCGTTGTAGTATTCTAAATTAATAGGATCTTCCATAATAGACCTAAATCGAAAATAGAGCTCGGCAGTAAAAGGATTTTCAGTATGTTGGTTATATTGAGTTTGGTCTGCTCTTGTTCCAATATCACTGAAATATCTATGTTTAATTTGTCCGACTGCGCTAAACAAATCCACAATACATTTTTCCATTAAGCTACTTTATACAATTCGTTTTCTAATTCTTTGATGGCTTTATCGTATTCTTCACGACTACCAAATGCTTTGATGATTTCCGTCACCGAGCCAAATTCATTAATGGGAGGAACGGTCAAAATTTGAATATTCTCAATATTTTCAATGCCTTGATCAGCATATTTATCAAGCAAAGCTTCCAGTACTTTACGTGCTTGGTCTCCATACTTGATAAAGTAGTTGCGTTTATTCACATTGTTTGCCCGTTCTTTTCTTGTCATCGGTGGTTGGTCATAAGCAACGTGACAGATTAAATCAAATAAATCTACTTGTTTGTCAACGGCTTCATACAATGCTTCTACCATTACACCCTGTTCAATCAGTTCAGCAATTATAGCTTCTTTACGGTCAGAGCCTTTCCACTTTTTTAAAAAATCATCTAGAGAGGCAAACTGCTCTTTGATAATTTCTTTGGTGTGGTCTTTCAAACTTGTAGTAATAGGTCTGCCGTGTTGATCAAAATGTAATTCACGACTTATTAAAACTGAAACGTCAACTCCGTTTACATAAACTTTCTCTCTTGGCTCGTTAACAGTTTGTGATATAAATTCTGCTTCAGGATAACGAATCTCAGGTGTATTAAGCTCAATTTCGTCACCTGTTTCAATATCAATTATTGGATCGGTATTTTGTTCTTCTTCATCAACAATTCCGCTTAAGTCTGTGTGCTCTTCAACTGGTTTTATTCTTATCGGGTCGCCGTCGAATTTAGGGTCTGCAAAAAGGTCAGTTGCATTTCTGAAATCCAAAATGGTGAAATATAGTTTTCCGTAGTCTTCATTTATTCGAGTTCCTCTACCAATGATTTGTTTGAACTTGGTCATTGAATTGATGTTGCTGTCTAATACAATCACTTTGCAAGTTTGAGCATCCACACCTGTGGTCATTAATTCGGAAGTGGTGGCAATAACTGGATATTTTTCTTCAGGATTGATGAAATTGTCTAACTCTCGTTTTCCTTCGTCATTGTCACCTGTAATCTGCATGATGTATTTGTAATTCTCAGTAACCAAATCAGGATTATGCTTTGCTAGTGCGGTTCGCATTCTTTCTGCGTGGTCAATGTCTACACAAAACACAATGGTTTTGGCAAAACGGTCGTAACCTTTTAGGAACTCTGTTACTTTTTTGGCAACTAAATCTGTTCTTTCTTCAATCACCAAATTCTTATCAAAGTCTTTTCGGTTATAAATACGGTCTTCAATTTCGTTTCCGTCTTTGTCCGTTTTGCCCTGTTCAGGTCGCCACCCTTCAGCATCAATATTCAATGCAACTCTTACTACACGATAAGGAGCAAGGAACCCATCGTCAATTCCTTGTCGCAATGAGTAAGTGTAAACAGGGTCGCCAAAATATTCGCTGTTACTTGCTTCGTTGGTTTCTTTTGGCGTTGCTGTCAAACCAATATGTGTAGCATTTTGGAAGTAGTTTAATATCTCTCTCCAACTACTGTCGTCTTTTGCGCTTCCTCTGTGGCACTCGTCAATCACAATAAGATCAAAAAAATCTCTTGAAAACTGTTTGTAAACATTGGCGGCTTCATCAGTTCCTGAAAGTCCTTGATACAATGCCAAATAAATTTCAAAGCTTTTATCAATTTGCCTGTGCTTTACTACAGTCATCTTATCCTTAAAATGTTTGAAGTCGCCCCTGCGTGTTTGGTCAATTAGAGCATTTCTGTCTGCTAAAAAAAGGATACGTTTTTTGGCTCCGCTTTTCCAGAGTCGGTGGATGATTTGAAAAGCAGTGTATGTTTTTCCTGTTCCTGTTGCCATTACCAATAGAATTCTATTTTGCCCGTTAGCAATGGCCTCAACTGTTCTATTTACAGCGATTTGTTGATAGTATCTTGGTTTACGATTAGTGCCGTCAAAATAATATTCCTGTGAAACAATTCTTTCCGCTTCGGTCGTCTCAATGCCTTTATACTTTTTGTATTTCTGCCACAGTTGTTCGGGAGTAGGGAAATTGTTCAAACTGATTTCTGTTTCTATGTTTCCGTCCGTTGCTGTCCGATCGTGAAATAAAAATCCGTCACCATTACTACTGAAAATACAAGGAATGTCCAATATCTGTGCATAGTTCAAACCTTGTTGTATTCCTGCTCTAATTGAATGATTGTTGTCCTTGGCTTCAATGATTGCAATAGGAATATTCGGTTTGAAATAGAGAATGTAGTCGGCTCGTTTCTTCGTTCCTCTTGCTGTGATTTTCCCTTTTACATAAATTTTGCCATCAGTGAAAGAAACTTCTTCCAATATCTGCAATTGTTTGTCCCAACCTGCCTTTTCTAAGGCAGGAGTAATAAACTTAGTACAGATATCTCTTTCTGAGAGTGTTTTTTTGTTCATTGGTTAGATTACAAAAAGGCAGTTGCTAAAATACATTTTATGTTGTTGCTGCTTAATATAAATTATTAGTATAGGTCTACTAAGAGCTTGTATACAAGATTAAATCAATTCATATCGAATTTGAATATCGATTGATTTAATTAGCACAAACTCTTGTAACCTTTGGATGAATAATCAATGGATATAAAATATGGGGGGTACTAATATAGTGTTTTCCCTATATGTTGGTATGTTTTCTCCGAAAAAGTTTCGAACTAGCTTCGTAAATCAGCTGTACCATCCATACACATCCTTCGGTCTTTCTTCGAGGTTTCTTCGAGAGTTCTCGAAGGATTCCCGAAGCGGCTTCGAGAAGTCTCGAAGAAACCTCGAAGGATATGTGGTGATGGTACGGCTGTGATACGGAAAAGGTCAAAAGTCAAAAAATATTCACTTCTTTGTTTTAAGTCCATTACAGCCCTTTTGGTTCAAAAACATATAAATCCTTAGGAAAGAAAAGATCCTCGATTTTTCTTCGAGAAAACTACCCCTTAAAATTGATTTTAATTAATAGGAGGGTGGTATGGGCCGCAGATTTTGGGACTATCTCATTAAGTGTGTAAACTTTTAATCGGGGTTTATAAGGTCATAGT
>CAYMQQ010000078.1:0-10140 GCA_964392685.1 uncultured Sediminibacterium sp. | reverse complement strand
AAAGTTAACAATTCTGTCAACTTTTAAGTGGCCGAACTTTGGGGGAGCTTACACAATCTTTGCGCTAGCAATTTGGCCATCTAACTGTTCTCTTACATCACTCTGGTAAGCTTGGATAAAGGGGTTGACCAGCACTTCGATTTCAGGTTCCGAATTCAGCAAGGGGAGCAGGTCGTCATACTCTGCCTGCATGAGTTCTAATACATGCGGAAGGGTGCAATATTTGCCATCCTTGTACTTGCGCAGATACCAAATGATGGATGCCAGAAAATTAATAGCCGACTCCACGAAAAAATCTCCTTGTTTTTTGATCCACTCTCGGTTGAGTCCTAGCAAAATGATCCTGGAAGCTTCTGTTGCGTCAGTGATATCCAACATGGAAGAAGGGTCTAGTGGGTTACATCTGTTAGAGGTGGATAGATCATCAAAATTGATGGAATAAAAGGAGGGTTTGTTGGTGTAATTATTCGCGTATTGTATCATCCAGTTATAGGCGGGTTTGGATAGGTCGGGATACTTAAAATCATAGATGAACATTCCATAACCTTTTTCGATCATCTGCTTCATAGCCGGTAAGATCACAAACCAAGATTTACCTGCGCCGGGTGTTCCGGTTACGAGTAAACCTCGAAAAGGATTGATGATATTGATCCAACTGGATCTTGTTTTGTTTCGGAGGCGATATGCTGCTTTGAAATTGATGGAATATTCATTTGTAAGCAGTCGTTCTTCCTGCGGGAAAGTTTCATTTTCTTCATTGAAGATATCCTCCAAGTTCGTTGCCTTCATAAATCGTGTGGCAAGGGTTCCGGCTTGCATTAAAAACAGATAGCCAGTAATGGTAGTACCCATGTAAAGCAAGGCAGTTGTCGTCACTGAAAATGATAGAAAAAACAGTCCTACGCTTCCCCAAAAAAGAAGACAACCAGAGAAGAATAGTACCAATACTTGGCTTACTGTTTTGGTAGGATCTTTTTTGCCTTGTACGCCCAATAAACCAACCGCCAAAAAAAGCAAGGAAAGGAGTTTGGCGGAATGGAAATTAGAGAATAAGCCGGCGTTGCTTATTTGATGTATGATCCTGTCTGTGAAAGCACTGGTGAGCTGCCAATGTTTAAAAGCAGCATAACAAGTAAAATAGATATGCAAAAGCAGTAGACTGATACTGAGTAATCGTGTCAAGTCTAATACCTTTCGTAAGTCGTTATCGTTTTCACCGGTGCCACTCATGAGCGTCTAATTTTCTTCTTTCTTTTTCTTAAATGATAGGGGATATGGGTAGTCTCTTGAACAGGGTTTATGAGTTCTGTTGCCATCAACCACCCATTAAATTCTACTACACTTTTGTTTTGTTCTATTGGATGGTTATGAATCCAATGATTTCTCGCTTGGGTTTTCTGAGCGCCATTTAATTGTTTGAGTAGCCCGGATACACTATAGGATTTACCAATTTCAGAGCCATTGAAAACACTTCTGTTTCCCATGTCAACAAATGTGATTCCATAGAGTCTTCCTGATTCATTTTGTCTGGTCAATACTTTTACTTTATCCTGCTCTAATAAGGACTTTAATTGCATTAAATCTGCCGGAGATTTTGTGATGCAGGTATCAATTGTATGCTTTAGTTTCTGCTTTAAGGGTTCGCGGTGTTTGCGATTGATTTCATAACGAGCAGAAAGGTTTTTTAGACCGGGGTTGCCGGGCAGCGCGCTCGCTTTAATCGGTACGCCTTGTTTTTCTCCCTGCGTATCCAGCACACGATACATCAATCCATTTTTTTGATAGGTAAAACTTTCTTCCTTTCCACGATCTGCTAGAACATTGAATTGCTTCAGAATGGCATTGTACTCGGGTAAAGAAGTGAAGTTGTAAGTTCCATAAACAGCTTGTACAATGGCCGCCATTCCTCGGCGTATTTCAGACTTCCCATACTCCAATTTTTCCAAACGAAAGGGTAGTATGCCAGTTTCATTTTTTAAACGATGGTTTTCGGCTTTTTCTAGTCCATGTTTTGCTTCTACATATTTGCGTGCAAACTCGGATTGATTACGCCCGATATTATGTGTATTGATTCTCGTTCCATCCGACCGAATACAGGAAGTCAAGATATGTATGTGCGGATGTCCGGCATCTTCATGTTGGTATACAAAATATGGCTGATCGGCAAAGCCCAATTGGCGCATATAATCAGTCGCAATTTCCATGAGTTGGGTAGCTGAAAATTCTTCGATCGGAGAAAAATTTAGTGATACATGTAAAGTTTTGGTGGGAGCTCGATCATTTAAACCGTTTCGGTTTTCCAATACTGCCAGTTTCTGGTAAAAATTTAGTTCATTGGCATTTATTAAAGTCCCATTTCCGCCGATGCAAATCGCTTTTCCTTGTTGCTGCTTTTGTTCATTGTAATTAAGCGCTTTTGAAACTGATTTTGGAAAAGTTATTCTTGCGACCATAGTTCATAAAAACGATTCGCCCGATCGAGTATTTCATTGGTTTTTCCTAAGAACAATTGGTGGTATTGTCCATAGTCTGTGATCCATTTTCTGAACTCTGGTATTTTATCCAGTGTATGTAGTTTATGCACTGCCTGATTGAAATTGTTACCTATCGCCTGTAATTCTTTTTTTAAGTGTAACATCTCTTCCAAAAAATCATCGGCTGATCCATTTCTGTATATGACAGTTACAGGTTCTAAGAGTACCACTTTTCTGATGTAGGTGCTATTCTTTTTTTCAGTTGTTCGCTTTCTTAATATAAGCAGTCTTTCATATTCCAAATGATTCATCCGAATCATGATCATGATGTTTCTAATATCCTTTTGGTTTTGATCCATGATACGGGTTTAACAATGCTTCCCCTGCACGAGTTCCGAGTGCAGGGCAAGATGCCAAACGTAAAACGTTTGTACATCTTGCCGTATGCCGTTAAGGCTGCTACTAGTTGCACAGGATTGGCATACTGTTGAAATAGTGGAACAAAAATAGGTAGGAAAAAAGGGGTGGGGAGAGCCTGCCTAAATTTTAGGTAGGCTTCGAGAGGAGTAGAGACTTTACTTAGATTCGACCTTCATCTGCAAAGGAGAAGTATCCTTCGCTAGAAAGAATAATATGATCTAGTACATGGATATCCAGGAAGGCAGCAGCGGTTTTTATTTTCGTCGTTATTGTTTCATCTGCTACTGAAGGACTGAGATTACCACTGGGATGGTTATGGCATAGTATAAGACTTGTTGCATTGGCTTTTAAAGCCGTGGATAAGATGATTCGGATGTCTACGACTGTACCTGTTATACCACCAGAAGAAATGTCAGCAATTCCTAAGACAGCATTGGAGCGGTTAAGTAATAAGATCTTGAATTGTTCTTGTAATTCAATCTTATTCGGATTCCAACTTGCTAAAAGGATGGAATAGGTGTCTTTTGAGCAAGTAATTTTAGTCCTTGCTGAATAAGGAACTTTGTATTTGTAGATCAGTTCTACTTCAGAAATTCGGTTTTCAGGAAAATGATCTTTTTTTTCTACTTGATTCATAACGATCCATTTTAGAATGCAATCACATATCCGTTTTGACAAAGCATCGCTTCGTCAGCAGCTTCGCCATAAGTGTCAAATCGTTTCGGTTCTCCGTTTTCGTCCAACACAAAAGCCGGGAAATGAAATTTTTCAATGACGTAGAAATTCCCTCGTGTTAGGTCGCAAAAGGCAGTTTCTTGGAGAAAGAATAAAAAGTCAGTCATTGGATTGAGTTTTGATGAATGATTTCTGTATCCACAGTGTTCTTTGGTTTCAAGATTCTACATTGGTTTCCCGGAAGGAGTTGGTACCCATATTCATAACAATAGATATGTGGGTTGCCTACAGGCTGATTAATGTATTCTGTGGCATAGGATAGCGTTAATCCATCGGATAATAAGTCATAGAGTGAAACGGGATTTCTCTTTTTTGTCGACCATTTTTCTAAGATTTTTCTATTTCTTATAATCTTATTGGTTATAGATCGGACAAAACCAAGTCTGTTTGAAGCGTGTTTATTGTTGTATGTACTTCTGCAATAGTCGTCGCAAAACTTTTTATCTGTTCTTCCCCGAATGATATGGCCGCAGGTTAAACAGTTCTTTTGATGTGCAGTTTCTGCTATCTTATTCATGGTTCGATTTTTTGAAATGATCGGTTCTATCACGGATAGACCTTTATTTATGTTTAGGATGATTTTATTGATGCGTTAATCATCTCCTTAGCGATATGGAATGCATAGCTTGATAAGTGTCTTTGCCAAGCACCTTCAGATGGAGACCATCTAAACCCATTTTTCTTGAGTTGATGTCGGATGGATTCCTCCGGTTTTGCAGGGAAGAAAATTTGGACGCGGTTGGCTTCTACATTTACCACAATTCGGTTAACACCTATGGTTATTTCTGTGTTGGTCAATGATTCCAGCTTTTCTAGTTGTTGAACCCGCTTGTTAATCCTTCGAATATTGGCCATATTGTTTGTCAAGGCATAACTTGGGAATCCTAGTCTATTGAGGTAATCGGGCGTATTTAATTTTTGCCATGATTCTTCGGATCCGTATTCTAGTTTCAGAAAAGCATCCTTATTCTTAGTTCTAATGCATTTATTCGCAGCTTTCATAAAGGACTGAAGCTTTTCTAGATTGGAAAGCTTCTCTTTTAATTTTGTAATTGCATGTGGATCATCGGAAGAAATTGCTGTATTATTTTCGATGGTTTTTGCTTTTTCATTATAGTAGTCTGCTTTTTCTGCAGCTTCGAAGGATTTGCCAAATGTGTTATGAATTTTATCTCTATAACGCCTATCTGATTTTTCACTGTGATGGCCTACCAGAATGGGCTGTCCAAAAGGGATCACCGAACTCATCTGTTTGGCTTTTGCATGTAATTGCTCCGAAAGTTTTTGGTTTTTGATCGCGATTTGCTTGGCGTTTTCTATTCTTCTTTCTTTTCGTTCTTCAAAATTGTTTTTCATACTGTTTTTTTTGTAGTGATTGATTAAAAAGGCAAGTCATCTATTGGATCGATGATTTCTCCTTTTTCTGGTATGGATTCCATTGTGGATTTTTTAGCGAAATGGATGATTTGGATTTTACTCGCATGGCAGTTTATACTGGCTTTTGGATTGCCTTCCATATCACTATACGCACGCGGATAGATCCGCCCTGAGATAGTGACTATTGCTCCTTTTTTTAAGATTTTGGCGATTGCCTGATTCATCCACCATGCTACGTTGATATAAGTGGTGAATTCTTTGGACTCGGTACTTCCTTTTGGTTTGTACCGATCGTTTAGTGCAATCGAAAAGTTGACGACTTCTTTACCGCCTTTTACAACGCTAGTTTTAGCATCTGTTGTAATTCTTCCTGTGAATTCCATTTTATACAATTTTTGGTTAGAAATGATGAAAGGAGTTTTCTTATCGAACCCCTCTCAACATCTATGGAGGGGTTTGATAAGAAAATCATTGCATGTTTGATAGATCTGGTTTTTACGATATGATCATGGAACAGAAAGATGAACGGAGCGTCGCAACAACTGCTCCTACTTGGAAACTTCAGCCGACAAAACACCTTCTCTTATAAACTTTATGTATGACTCTCGCTGAGATAAGGAGATAGGTGAGGGGCAGTGTCGACCCACTGTAAAGTCCTGCATGAGTTGTCGATATTTTTCTTCAGCTACTTCCGATAATAAGATTTGATCTCCAAATACGATTTCGAATGTCCAGTCATAGCCAAAATCTTGGATGAAATGTTCCGCTATTTGCTTTCTTAGAAGCAATTGCCTTTTATTTCTGAAATGCTTTGGTTTTACTTCTATCAGTTTGGCTTCGCCTGTCTGATAATTCCGGATCAAAAAATCAGGAGTATACCTTCTCAGCTCTTTTTCGACACTTTTTGTAGTCTTATTTACCGAGAAATAAATCTGCAGATTATCTCGCTGCCAAGCATGTGTATTTTCAATGGATAAAATGTATCTCAACTCTAACAAGGAATCCATCCATTGTCCATGATACAAACAAGGGTAGGCTCTTTTGGTGTAATTCTTGATATCCATTTCATAGTGTCTTGCATGTTACCGACCTCTCATGAGGAAGTCGAGTTCCGCATTTGATTTATACGCTGATCCTGTTTTTGCACCCGTGATTCTTTGATAATATTCTTCATACCACAGATATCTTTCTTTACCCGATTGTTTTAGGCAATCTTGGTAATGCCGGAGTTGTTCTTCAGTGAGTATGATTTGGTCGTCAAAAATGATCTTGTATTGCCAATCAAATTTGAGGGTGCGGATGTAATTGTTGGCAACTTGCTGGTGCAATTGTAGGGAGGGCTCTTGTTCGAAGGCTCTGGGCTTGATTTCCACCAATGTAGCTTGTTTTGTTTCATAATTACGGATGAGAAAATCCGGTGTATATCGAAGAAAGCAGCCTCGGGGAAAATGAGCCAGTTGTCCGGTACTTGGATGAAAATACATGGATACCGGTGAGCGCATAAAGGCATGGTCTTCCATCACTGAGATGGCAAAGCGGAGCTCAGTCAATGAATCGAAATGACATCCCCATCCTTTGACAGGTGTTGGTTCTCTGTACATGAATTTGGAGGCTTTTGTATGCATAGGTCTTTGATTGGGTTAACGATCCAGGTTTACAATTTTGGCGGCTTTGATTTCCGTGATATAGCGTTTGTGTCCTACATGATCTAAAAAAGTGCGGTATTGGATTTCACCTTCAATGAGGACATGGCTGCCTTTGATAAAATTGCCCGGTAATTGCTGGGCTAGTTTGTTCCAAAATTTGATGTCATGCCAGGTAGTAATGGTGGTGGCTGTACCATCTTCTTTTTTGCGGTAATGATCTGTTGCTACACGTAAATACCCCAAGATTTGACCGGATGGGGTATTGTGGATTTCAGGGTCATCCCCCAGGTACCCAATTAGCTGGACGAAATTTTTTGTTTTCATGTTGATGATTTTGAACAGCAAAACTTGGAACTTCCGGAAACAATAGCCGTTTTTATGCATATCCGTTTCGTTTATTATACGTTTCAGAAACGGGTAAATTGATTAGATTTATAGTATGGAAACTGTAAAGCATCCTTCAGAACGATATTGTTTATATGCAGCGTGTGGAAAGCCGTTGGATCAGCGTATGCGGAAGGATGCCAAGTTTTGTAATGAGCAGTGTCGGGCTGCTTATCATAATCCGAAGCGGGCTGAACTACATCCGGATATCAAGCGTATCAATAAAATATTATTGAAGAATTTTCAGATTCTGGCTAAGGCCTTGGGTGGAAAACAACATGTCAAAAAGAAACGAGAGCAAATTATCAAGCAAGGTTTTAATTTAGAATACTTTACTCATCAACACAAAGATTTTATCTTCTGTTATCGTTATGGGTATCACTTAAAAGAAGATGGATACTTTACTATTTTTCTTGGTTATGATAATGCAGTGTATAAGTCTTTGGAGGATTAACCGAAAAGATCTTGTAAGGTTTCTGCTACCGTTTGTAAGAGTTGTTTGTCTATTTTTTCTGCTTTCTTTTGATCTTCAATTGAAATGATGGCTCGGTAATTTTTTTCTTCATCAGGCTCAAAAATAAATGGGAAGTTCTCGATGTGCACTGTGATGCGATGGGCATATCCATAGGGCTGGAGTTCGGCAGGGAACATGATCTCTTTCCCATTATACCACACGGGTAGGTCGAAGGTTTCGTGCATAAGTAAATGTAAGAGAATGTTTAAAAGAAATGGTGGGCTCCATCCAAAGTTATTTTTCCAGCGCTTATCTTCGGCTCATGGAACATAAGGATCTGGTATTGCATACGCTCGCGCAAATGGTCGCTGAATCTGCACAACCTAGTTTATACCAGTTTATTCCGAGGGAATTGATTTTACGATTGCCGATGGATTGGTCTGCTATTTTTTCTTGTCTAAGCGCTTTAGCGGAAGAAGGTGCTGTTCAAATTTTTCACGGAGATACGATTCAATTTTCTATTACAAAAAAGGGGATTGAGCTCTCCAAACATTTGAATAGGCAATCGACCAATTCCATATCATCGATTTAATATGGTTGGCGTATGAGCATACGTCAAAGAATTATTTTAGTTGGGATATTTTGTTGGTATGAAAAAATCCATCAGTGTTTATCACGATCAGATTGGGCAAAATATTCAAGCATTCAGAAAACATCATCAACTCTCCATCAAGGATTTGAGTCAACGATGTGGCATTGATGTACAACAATTACAAAGAATGGAAAGGGGGGGAGGTGAATTTTAGGTTGACTACACTGGTTAAGGTATTACAAGTGACGGGGAATGTATTATTTTACCAAATAACGGAAGAGAAAAATTCATTTCCCTAGAAACGGTAACTTCCCCAGAAATACTTTTATGCTTCCTTTGGCATGAATTTTTAGTCAAAAGTGGAAAGGCATTAATTGATATAGTTTAAAATATTTCTTTAAAATCTATAGATCAAAATTTTATCAATCCCAACTCTTCCAGGCGTATCGCCATAGTTTCATCTGATACACCAAATATTGCTGAAAGTGGTGTGAATTTGTGTCCAACAATTCGGTTCGCCCTTGCTAATTCACGACCTAACCCACGAAGATTTTGGCATTTTTCTCTAAAAGTTTGAATCGAGCCCGCGCCGAGCATGAATACTGTTTCTTGATTGATATTAAATACCTCGTTTCCAAATCTCTCTCTAAATATCTTAATAACCTGTTTTCTAGGCATTAAAAAATAGGCGGCAAATTTATCTGCTTGCCTCTCCGTAAGGTTTTTGCTTGTATGGGAACCATCGATTGGTTTATCTCGATGTAATAACATGTCAGGATGTAAAAGAGCATGTCCTAGCTCATGCGCTAAGGTGAATCTCATGGTTTCAACTGGGAACTGCTGTGAAACTTCCACCACTCGTTTCTTTTTATTGATCAAACCTGCTACCTCAAAAGCTCCAGTGTCATCATAATGTCTGCCCAATGATTCTTTTTGTATTACAGCATATTTCATCAAGCGAATTAGTATTTCTTGCGGTTTTAGTACTTGCATTGGTAGGGTCAACTGATCGCTATCCTTCTTAAATAATTTATCTTTTTTAATCCAGATAAATTGCTGGAGGTTGGTGACAAATTTTTCAAGGTCATCATCCGATAGAATTTTATCAGCATGCTTGCCTGCTTTGTATTCAGCCATCAGCTTTTCAAAACGATAGTGTTCGTCTGCTTCCTTTTTTAGCTGATGATGTTTCTCTTTACAAATTCGATCCAATTGGTGGTATTTTATTTCAAGTTTATCCTTTACTCCCCGAATCATTTCCATCCAGTCATCAGCAGGAAGTTGTTGAAGGTTTAGTTCAATAATGGAAAGACAACTTAGCATCCCAGCTGTAGCCGTGTGAATTGCTGTGGCAGAATCTCCTCTTGCCGAAATAAATCCGTAATCAAAGACATAAGTAGCCATTTCGCCAATTCGATGGCAATATTTGGCGATTTGAATCGGTATTTCTGTAGCTTTTCTAAGCTCAGCATTGACGATTAAATCTTTTTCATGTTTGATTTTACTATTTTTTTCTCCAAGCCTGTCTTTTCTGGCTTTGATGACTTTATCAAATTGTACAGAATCATTTTCAAAAAGGCTTTCTAATTGTGGCAACACTTTGGTCTTTATCAGAAGGCGATTGTTCTTATGTTCTTCAAGGTGAGATTGATATCTAGGACTTCTGGATGCATATCTTTCTGTTAAGTCTATTACTGTTGTAGTAAGATGCGCTGCCAACAAACCATCCAACGTAGCAGCGCTACCAGAACCCGGCTCATGACCTCCTGCTCCAAAATCTTTTAGGAGTTGCTTTGTAATTCGATTAAGTAATGGTTCGCGTGACATATCACAAATTTATCAAATTGTGCTGGGCATCAAGGGTTGAGTAATCAACAAAAAGCTGTTTATGGTGGAAAACTGATAATAAAAATGGGGTGATTACTAATTAATTGACTAGAATAATTCGCATTTGCTGAAAAACATATCTCTAAGTGGATGCTCTCCTAGATACTTTTTTGGAGTAGAGGCTCAAAATTTTAGATGAGTATAACATTCCAAGGAATAAGTGGGAGAGTG
>CAYMQQ010000077.1:0-10179 GCA_964392685.1 uncultured Sediminibacterium sp. | reverse complement strand
TCACGATACTTTGGTGCTCTGTGAGGATGATTTTAATGGGGTAATGCTTTCAATGCCTTTATCTCTAACCATATCACCCCAATTAAAACAAGTATCTCCCCAATAAAATAAGCGAAGCCTAAACTTTTGAGTTCTTGACTGTAAATGATGATCAATGCAGTTGTAAGGCAAGCATAAAGTGTATTGGCTGTGATTATGATCTTTAAAAAAGGACTCCATTTTTTCTGAATCCATACAGCACATAAACTTGAGTAAGTTGTTAGTACTGCTGCTATAGAGGCAAGTATGTAAAGCCATGTGAAAGGAAGTCTAATATAGGATTGATAAGACACCAATAATCCACCGATCAGTGTGCAAGTGAGTAAAGCACCTACGGCATCAAATAGAAAAACGAATTTTGGGTTATGAATGAGTTTTTCTAACATAAGCGTCATTCAGCTTTATATTCGATGACCACTTTTGCATTCCTTTGTTCATTGGAAATCAGGAATACTTCATAACGTTTTTTTCCGGCGGTAATCACCATCAATGCACTGTTAGGTGGAATCTCACCCAGATTTTCTGCTACCATGATCAATTCATGTCGCTTATTATCTCCTGAACAATCAATTTTCAAACGTAAAGGTGTGTAGGTGAGCTTGGCTTGACTGATCACCAATTTATTATTGTGATAAAGAGAAATCGTGTCATTGTCAATGGTGCCATTGTCGAAAATTTCTACTGTGGCGACTTGTTCATTGGTGTATATGGTTTTGATAAGATTATTTTCCCGTTCCAATAACACTTTTGGAATCGGACCTCTTAGGGTACTAGGCTGTTCCCATTTTACAATCGGGGTGTCTGCTTTTCTGGTTGTGATTGCAGCATCCTGTTTCCAGTTGTTGGTAACAGGTGGCTGAATAGTATTGTTGACTTCCTCTTTTTGTACAGGCTTGGTTGTTTTTGGAGTGCTCTTAGTTGTATTGGTAGCAGGTCTTGTAACCGGCTTTTTTTGAGCAGTACTATTATTTCTCTGCGTTAAAGGTATTTGTGTAGCCGGGGAAGCTTTTTTATTGGCAGGTGGGGCAGACTGTGTTTTTACAGGTGCTTTAGTAGTATTGTCTTTGGGCGTGATTGTGGACGGCTTATTATTAGGCGTTGTTTTTTGAACAGTGATGGGTGGTTTGACAGAATCTTTACCACGCTTCGAAGAAAAACCGTTTTTCTTCGCTAAAAAAGGTTCCAATTCGAAATCTGATTCTTTGACTCTTTCCAAATACACTTTACCACTACCGCAATCCACTTTGCTTTTGGCATTTATGGAAATAAACGTGCCTTGTAATACTTCCAGGTTTCCCATTTTGGAATATTCAAGGTAGCAGGTCATGAGACAAGGCTCACTTTTATCGGCAATTTTTAGTTCTTCTAAAACCAGCTCTTTTAAGATGAGATTCTTGGTCTGTACCGTATAAATACCCTGTAAAGTAGCTTTTCCATAAAATACGGTGCTCTGGTAAGAATAGGTGACACCTTTAAGTGCATTATTGCTTTGCTGATCAATCTGCACTTCATATTTATACATTTCTTGTCGCGTATCACCCTTATACAAGCCACTCGATGAGCCAAAATAACCTCTCCAGATACCCGTCAAATTTTGGGCACCCAGGGCAAGCGAACAGAACAGTAAAAAAGAGGTTAGGGTAATATTCAGTCTCATTCGGGCAAAACTACGATTGCAATATAGTGTATGCTGATAAAGAAGCGTTAAATAAGCTGCAAGCCACACGCTACACGCTTTACGCTTCAACGAATCGAGATAAACCAGCATTATTAGAAAACTTGCAGCCTGCAGCTTGTAGCGTGCGGCTTGTACCTCTCTTTACACTATTTTTGCAATCCTTAGAATTATTCAATTTTTCAGCAATCGAACCAATGATTAAGATTCGTTTTCCCGATGGGGCAGAAAGGCAGTATGAAGCAGGCGTGAGTGCTTTGGATATTGCTAAATCAATCAGTGAAGGGCTGGCCAGAAAAGTATTGGCGGCAAGTGTTAATGGACAAGTATGGGATGCTACGCGTCCGATTACGACAGATAGTTCACTGAAACTGCACACCTGGGACGATGCAGAAGGGAAAAATACTTTTTGGCATTCTTCTGCTCACTTAATGGCAGAAGCTGTAGAAGCTTTGTATCCGGGTGTGAAGTTCTGGGTTGGACCGGCATTGGATAAAGGTTTTTATTATGATATTGATTTGGGTGGACAACATATCTCGGAAGAAGATCTAGTGGCCATTGAGAAGAAAATGAATGAACTGGCCAAGCAGAACAATGCTTACCAGCGTAAAGAAATATCCAAACAAGAGGCTGTTACTTATTTCCAAGAGAAATCAGATGAGTATAAACTTGATTTGTTGCAGGGACTAGACGATGGGTCGATCACTTTCTATACACAAGGACAGTTCACCGATCTTTGTCGCGGACCACATATTCCACACACAGGTTTCATTAAAGCCATTAAACTCACCAGTATTGCGGGAGCTTATTGGAAAGGAGATGAGAAGAATAAAATGCTCACCCGTTTATACGGTGTGACTTTCCCGAATCAAAAAGAGTTGGATGAATACTTATTGATGCTGGAAGAAGCCAAAAAAAGAGATCATCGTAAACTCGGAAAAGAACTAGGTATTTTCACCATGGATGATGATGTGGGTGCAGGATTGCCTCTATGGTTACCCAATGGTACTGTTATCATTGAAGAATTGGAGAAATTGGCCAAGCAAACAGAAGAAGATGCAGGCTATAAGCGTGTGGTAACACCGCATATCGCCAAAGAGAGTATGTACCTCACCAGCGGACACCTTCCTTATTATGCTGATAGTATGTTCCCGCCCATGGAATTGGACGGAACCAAGTATTATCTGAAAGCGATGAACTGTCCGCATCACCACAAAATATTTGATGCAGAACCTAAGAGCTATAAGGATCTTCCATTCCGTATCGCTGAATATGGTACCTGTTATCGTTATGAGCAGAGTGGGGAGTTATTTGGTCTGATGCGTGTTCGTTGTCTGCACATGAATGATGCGCATATTTACTGTAGTAAAGAGCAGTTTGCTGCAGAGTTCCGTGCAGTGAATGATATGTACATCAAGTATTTTAAAATATTTGGTATCGATAAATACGTGATGCGTTTGAGTTTACATGAGCCTACTAAACTGGGCGCCAAATATGTAAATGAACCGGAGCTTTGGAAAGAAACAGAAGCTATGGTACGTAATGTATTGATTGAGTCGAATATTCCATTTGTAGAAGTGCCTGATGAAGCGGCTTTCTATGGACCTAAGATCGATGTACAGATTTGGAGTGCGATTGGAAGAGAGTTTACATTGGCAACTAATCAAGTAGACTTTAATTCAGGGAACAAATTCAAGTTGAATTATGTGAATCAGAACAACCAGCCTGAAGTACCATTGATCATACACCGTGCACCATTGGGAACCCATGAACGTTTTATCGGCTTCTTGTTGGAACATTATGCAGGAAAATTCCCGGTATGGTTGGCGCCATTGCAAGTGAAAATATTGCCGATCAGTGATAAATTCATGGACTATGCACTCGAAGTAAAACAATCGCTGCGTGCCATAGGAGTGAGGGTGGAAATAGATGATAGAAGCGAAAAGATCGGGAAAAAGATCAGAGATACTGAACTGAGTCGCGTTCCGTACATGTTGGTAGTGGGAGAGAAAGAAGCCGCTGAGCGCAAACTGGCTGTACGCAGACAAGGAAAAGGTGATCTGGGAACACAGGAATTAGCAGCGTTTATCACATTGATACAAGATGAAATTCTCCACCGAAAAAGCGGAGAATAATTCGGAATAAGGAAATAGCTATATCTTTAACACCTAAATTTTTAACTAAACAAGTTTTAATGGCATTACCACCAAGAGGGGGCGGAAGATTCAATCCCAGGTTTAACAGGCAACCGGAGCCTGAACATCGTATCAACGAAAGAATCCGAGTACCACAAGTGCGTTTGGTTGGCGACAATGTAACTGTTGGCGTTTACTCCACACAGGAAGCATTGAAAATTGCGCAAGAGCAAGAACTGGATCTAGTGGAAATTTCTCCAACAGCTGACCCTCCCGTTTGTAAGGTGATCGATTATAAAAAGTTCCTTTACGAAAAGAAGAAGAAAGAGAAGGAGATGAAAGCGAATTCCAAGCAAAGTGAGATCAAAGAGATCCGCTTTACGCCTGGAACAGATGATCATGATTTTGACTTCAAAGCCAAGCATGCTGAGAAATTCCTGAAAGATGGAAATAAGGTAAAAGCTTATGTACAGTTCAAGGGACGTGCCATCATGTTCCAAGATCGCGGGCAATTATTACTCTTGAAATTTGCTGAACGTTTGGCAGAAGCTGGTTCATTAGAAAGCATGCCAAAACTCGAAGGCAAGCGTATGTTCGCCATTTTTACCCCTAAAACAGGGAAGAAGAAAGCGGCAAGTAAAACAGAGGAATAGAAAATAAGGAACAAGAAATAAGGAACAAGTAACAATAGGAAGGACTTTAATAGTCTGGTTTTCAATTAATTATAGAAGAAATGTCGATGATTTTCATCGACATTTCTTCTATAAGGGAGGCGCAATTTAAATTCCCCCTGTTTCTCTGTTCCTTATTTCTTATTTCATATTTCTCTGTTTTTCCCCTACTTTTGCACTCCAAATTTTTCCCGTAAGGCTCAACAAGTGTCTCGTCTGTTCGAGACCGCCAGCAGGGTGTAATCTTAAGTAGATTATTATTTATGCCAAAGGTAAAAACAAACTCCAGCGCGAAGAAGCGCTTTAAGGTTACTGGCAGTGGAGAGATCACCTTCCAGAAAGCTTTCAAAAGGCACATTTTAACCAAAAAATCAAAGAAGCGTAAAAGAGCATTGAACAAGAAAGGTGTTGTTGGAGCTCCCAACAAAGATTTCGTTCTGCGCTTATTGCGTTTGAAAGGTTAATCCAAGCCATCATCCCGGGAAGGGACATCAAACCATTTAAAAACAAATCCTGATATCGGTTTACCGACGAAGGAACAAAAAAAGATATTATGCCACGTTCAGTAAATGCAGTAGCATCAAGAGCCCGCAGAAAGCGTATCCTCAAGCAGGCCAAAGGATTCTACGGTAAACGTAAAAATGTATACACCGTAGCCAAAAATATTGTTGAAAAAGGTATGACTTACAGCTATGTAGGTCGTAAGTTGAAGAAGCGCGAATACCGTCAGCTTTGGATCGCCCGTATCAACGCAGCAGTGAGAGAAGAAGGATTGACTTACAGCCAGTTTATCAATAAATTGGCCGTAAAAGGTATCGATCTGAATCGTAAAGTGCTGGCAGATTTGGCGATGAATGAGCCGGCTAGCTTCAAGGCACTGGTAAACTCTGTAAAGTAATCAGCAACCCTGATCAAAAATATAACCGGGAAGTAACCTTACTTCTCGGTTTTTTTATTTGCAGAACTGTACAAAGAACTATTTTTGTTCCTTCGTTCAGGTACCTATCATGTTCACACTAAACAACCACTAACCCGGCTAATGAACAATACCTACACTTCGCTGGTGAACCAGACCTTTCATTTTCCACAAGAAGGATTCGATGTTAATGATGATGGCTATTTACAGTTCAATGAACTGGATCTCAAAAAAATCATCGAGAAGTATGGAACTCCGTTGAAGCTTACCTATCTGCCTAAGATTGGAATGCAGATCAACAAAGCTAAAAAAATGTTTGCCGATGCTTTTAAAAAGCATAAGTATGAAGGCGAATATTTTTATTGCTATTGCACCAAGAGTTCACATTTTTCTTTCGTGGTAGAAGAAGCATTGAAACACAATATTCACCTCGAAACATCTTATGCGTATGATATTGAGATCATCAATCGCTTATACCAACGCAGAAAGATCAATAAGGAAATCTATATCATCTGTAACGGCTATAAACAAAAGTCTTACACTTCACGCATCGCTAAACTGATCAATACCGGTTTTAAGAATGTGATTCCTATTCTGGATAACAAGGAAGAATTACAAGCATATAAACGCAGTGTAAAACAGCCCTTCCGCTTGGGTATTCGTGTTGCTGCAGAAGAAGAACCCAATTTCCCTTTTTACACGTCACGTTTAGGCATCCGTGCAAAAGATATCCTGGAATTTTATGTGGATGAAATAGAAGGATATGAAGATAAGTTCCAGTTGAAAATGTTGCACATCTTCCTGAACAAAGGGATCAAAGATGATATCTACTACTGGTCTGAGTTGAACAAGATCATCAACCTATACTGCCAGTTGAAGAAGATTTGTCCGGAGTTGGATTCCATCAATATTGGTGGTGGATTTCCCATCAAACACTCACTCGGATTTGAATATGATTACCAATTCATGATCAATGAGATTGTGAGCAATATCAAAAAAGCCTGTAAGAAAGCCAAAGTGCCGATGCCGAATATTTATACTGAGTTCGGAAGCTATACAGTAGGTGAGAGCATGGCACATATTTACAGTGTGATCGGACAAAAAGTGCAGAATGACCGCGAGTGTTGGTATATGATCGATTCTTCATTCATCACCACTTTGCCGGATACTTGGGGCATTGGAGAGAAATTTCTCATGCTGCCCATCAATAAATGGGATAACGAATACCAACGAGTCGTCTTAGGAGGTATTACATGTGATAGTCACGATTATTACGATTCTGAAGAGCATATCAATGAAGTGTTTCTTCCCAAGCTTACCAATACTGATCCGAAAGATGCGGAAGGAAATAAAGAACCACTATATGTTGGATTCTTCCACACCGGTGCTTACCAAGATCAGATCAGTGGGTATGGCGGTATTAAACATTGCTTGATCCCTTCTCCGAAACATGTGATTGTTGAGTATGATAAAAATGGGAAGTTGGAAGATTGGGTCTATGCTAAAGAACAAACAGCACAAAGTATGTTGAAAATATTGGGTTATTTAAGATAAATACCTCATCCGATGATGAAAAGTCAGATCCGACATACTGTTCGATCTGACTTTTTTTATAAACGGATATGGACAAACCATATTTACAGCTATTTTTATTGAAAGTAATGTCTATGAAAAAATACTTCTTAGCAATCGTTTTGATAGCAGCTACAACGCATGTACAAGCGCAGTCTGCGGTAGATTCCGTAAAAGCAGTCATCAATCAGTTATTTACTTCTATGCGCAATGCTGATTCTGCCGGTGTAGTCAACTGTTTCTCTGAAAAGAATATTTTACAAACCATTGTTCGAGATAAAGAGGGAAATATCAGCGCCAAAACGGATCTGTTATCCAATTTTGGTAGAAGTATAGCGGGACTTCAAAAAAACGCAGCAGATGAACGCATCGAATTTGAAACCATTAAAATTGATGGTCCCCTTGCTGTGGTTTGGACTCCCTATAAATTTTATTTCAATGGAAATTTTAGTCACTGTGGCGTGAATTCTTTCCAGCTACTGCGTGAAAAGAGTGGATGGAAAATTCATTTTTTGATTGATACGAGAAGGAAGGAGCCGTGTGAGAAGTAGTGTTTAGTTAACAGTTGATAGTTGACAGTTGACAGAAAGAAAAGGAAGGGATTTTCCTAAAACTCTGTCAACAGTCAACTGTCAACTTCCTCACTACCTCCACAATCGTATCATAACTATTGCTCAGTTTATCTACCATATTAGCAGGAGAGACCCATTCTATGACTTCAATATCTTCTGAAGTTTGAGGGATCAGGGGTTGATTGGTATCAGCATACATTTGGTACCAATGTGTTTCTTTCATCACTTCTTCTTTTAGCCAGGTATCAAAATAAGTATGGTGGGTAATGCTGAGTAATGGACCTAGGTCTATTTTTGTCAAACCGGTTTCTTCCATTACTTCGCGAACGGCACAGGCTTCTATGGTTTCTCCTTCATCTAATTTCCCTTTTGGGAGATCCCATTTGCCCCTTCGAAAGATCATGAGTATTTCCTGCTTTTCATTCAATACCAATCCGCCGGCAGCCTTTATTGTTTTTAGTCCCATAGGTCAAATCTGATCATTATTTTCAAATTTTCAAATTTTCAAATTTTTCAATCTCCCTAGGCTGATCAAATTGCAGAAATGCTCCTACATTCGCACCATGACCAACGAAAAAGCTGTAGCAGAAAAACTACTTCAGGTAGGAGCCGTAAAATTGAGTCCGGAAAGTCCCTTTACATGGGCAAACGGCTGGAAAAGTCCGATTTATTGCGACAATCGTAAAGTATTATCCTTCCCGTATGTTCGCGATTTTATCAAAAGCGAATTGTGTAATGTCATTTTTGAAGGATTTCCCGAAGCAGAAATGTTGGCGGGGGTGGCTACGGCAGGTATAGCCTGGGGTGCCATGGCGGCCGATCAGTTGAAATTACCTTATGTGTATGTTCGTCCGAAACCTAAGGAACATGGAATGGGGAATCAGATTGAAGGGTTTTATTCAGCCGGACAAAAAGTATTGGTTATAGAAGACTTGATCTCGACGGGGAAAAGTAGTTTACAGGTAGTAGAGGTATTACGTGCAGCAGGAGTAGAAATAGTAGGCATGGTGTCCATTTTTACTTATGGATTCCCCCATGCTGATGAAGCTTTTGCAAAAGCAGGGGTTGTTTATAAATCATTAACCAATTATAGCAGCCTGATTAGTTTGGCAGTTGAAAAAGGGCAAGTTTCTTTGAAAACGGAACAATTATTGTTGGAATGGAGAAAAGACCCAGCCAACTGGAAGGGCATCTAATGTCTGTGCATTTCAGTGTCCTCTGTGGCAACATTTTCTATTCATCAGGTGTCTTTTAAAAGAATTGCCACTGAGTGCACAGATAAGCACTGAATTACTTAAATCCTCCGTTTATGAAAAAGATGTTGTTGTTAATCACCTTATTTATTGCTTTCAACAAGATTACAAATGCCCAGCAAGCCAAACCTGAGTGGGTTAGCATCAAATCTAATAACCTTAAGTGTTGGGAGTGTAAAGAGATCTTGGATAAGTACCTGTTGGAAGAAAAAGGGATCATTGAAGGTGGACTTGTACAGTGGAAAATCAACTTATTACAAGGTGAAATCAGGATTCAATACCTGCCGAATTATACCAATCCGGATGCACTCAAAGTAACTTTGAACAATGCAGGTTTTGATGCAGATGATACCAAAGCCACCGAAGACGCCTACAAAAAACTACCCCCATCCTGCAAAAGAGCAACAGACGGCGGCGGACCACAGCCAAGAAAGCCTTGCCATGTCAAACCTTATAATTAAGATACAAGGTACAAGAGGACAAGACACAAGGAAGTTACAAGAAACAAGGCTCAAGATTCAATTTTTCGCCGGACCGAAGTCCGGTGTATCTAAACTTGCGCCTTGGCAACTTGAATCTTTCTTGGGTCTTGTCTTCTTGAATCTTGTACCTTGAATTTTTACAACTCAAGTTTGTGTCTGGCTTCATAATCAAAAGGAATGGTTTTAAAGAACCCTGCTTTACCCACTCTTGTGGTGCCTTTTACATGCAGTAGTACTTCACGGTTGAAAAGAACGGTTAGGGCGTTTTTGAAAATGCCACGCATATCTACCTGAATACGGGATGGGAGTACAAATTCAGCCTTACGTTGGATATGCATTAAAGTATCCAATTGGTATTTACCTAGATAATGATTATCGATATAAATGTCTGCCTCAACCTTCCTTAGGTCAACGCCAAATGCATTCGGGTTGTAGTATACCAAATCCATGCTGAGGGTAGACTTCTCAAAACCCAATTTCTCCAGTTTCACATTTTTCACATTCCGGTAGTCAAAAGCCTGTGGTTTTTGGCAGGCGAATAATAGGGTGCTTATTAGGGAAATGAATAGGAGATACTTCACAATTTCAATTTGCTGCAAATTAGCAGATTGTAGGATTGGGGGATTGCCATTTATCAATCAGTTAAATTCGACTGTGGGGAGAATGTGAATGGAAGAAAATATTACAGGGTTATCTTTATCAAAGAAAGTCATTGAAGTGCTTCGGAAGGAGTGGAGGTGACTTTTTTGGTAACGATATACTACTTACCACAAGACTTCATAACTGATTATTAGTTAGTTATTCTACGTATTATTCTTTCTTCAACGCTTTACGATTTTTTATAACGATACGATTGGGTTCGTA
>CAYMQQ010000076.1:0-10468 GCA_964392685.1 uncultured Sediminibacterium sp. | reverse complement strand
TGAATTGCAGATCGGTAAATCATTATTGCAGTCATTACCCTATGAGATCAACGGATTACCCAAAGACTCTACCGAAGATCGTGTCATGAGCACGCGTTATGGTTGGGCGAATCTTTCCATCCAACGCATCTATCAAAAAGAAAACAAGCAACTCAACTTGCTGATGGGCAATAATGCCATGTACAGTGGGATGTTGGATATGTATTTTGGATTTGCAGCCACACAGTCGAATGGTGAAACACAAAACACCAAACAAATTCGTATCAAGGGTAATAAAGCCATCATTCAATTTGAAGAAAGAGAAGGATATACTGTATTGATGCAACTTGGACAATCAGGCATGATTACCTGGAAAGCCATCAACTTCCAAACAGAAAAAGAAGTGATGGATGCCATCAACCTGTTTGATATCGATCATATTAAAAAAACCATGGGCGAAAATTGATCTAAAAAGAAAAAAAATGAAAAAGATTATTTGTTACATAGCATTATCCTGCATCATCACCACATTATCGGCTCAGGATTTCAAAAAGAATATTAGTCAGGCTCAAACTCATTATACTACCGGCAAATTACAAGACGCACATTTTGCATTACAGCAAATGATGCAAGACCTAGATATCACCATCGGAAAAGAAGTTTTAAAACTGTTTCCAATGCAATTGGATACTTTATCAGCCATTACCAAACAACAAGAGGTTTTTGGCAACAGTCAGTTTACAGGCGTAACCATTGAAAAAAATTATGGCATCACCAACAAGAAAGCCACACTAGCTGTGGTGATCAACTCTCCATTATTAAACAGCCTGAATGCCTACATCACTTCTCCTTTAATGGCGGGTTTTGGAGCTGATCCCAATACACGTATCGTGAAAGTAGGTCAATACAAAGCTCGTCTTACCAAAGAACCGGAAGAAGATCAGTATAAACTGGAAGTTCCCATGACCAATGCTTTACTTACCCTCACGGTTTCAAAAACCCATGAAGCAGAGATACTGGCTTGGGCCGGCAGTTTGCCTTTGGGAAAAATGGCTTCTTTGATTCAGTAAGCGTTAGTCAATCAACAGAAACGGTAATTTGAGAGAACCCCTCGGTCAAACCATTTGCGGTAGCTACTGTTTAGTGTTATATTTATAGACTAAATATAAACTACATGGACCAGCAAATCATCAATCTCTACGACGAGTATACCCATAAACCACTTCCACGTGAAGTTTTTTTGAAACGCTTGGCAGTATTAGCAGGTAGCACAGCTGCCGCTATGACCATACTTCCCATGCTGGAAAATAATTATGCGGTTGCGGCTACTGTACCCGAACAAGACATCGAGCTTCATACAGAGGATATCACTTATCCTGCAGGCGACGTTACCATGAAAGCCTATCTCGCCAAACCTAAAAAAGAGGGTAAGTATGGCGCTGTCATCATTATCCATGAAAATCGTGGTTTGAATGATCATATTCGTGATGTAGCCAGACGTGCTGCCAAAGCCGGTTATATTGCCATTGCCCCTGATGCACTCTCTGCAGCAGGTGGTACACCCACAGATCAGGATCAGGCCAGACAATTATTCAGCCAGATCGATGCTAAACAAAATCTCATCAACTTCAGCAAAGGTTTTGATTACCTGAAGAGCAGAAAAGATTGTAATGGCTTTACAGGTTGTGTTGGATTTTGTTGGGGTGGCGCTTTGGTGAATCAACTGGCAGTAAATGTTCCTGATTTGAAAGCAGATGTTGCCGATGTTCCTAAGATAAAAGCTGCTTTACAACTTCATTATGCTGGCTTAGATGAGCGCATCAACGCCGGCATACCTGCTTATGAAGAGGCCCTGAAGAAAAACAATGTCAAATATGAACTCTATCTCTATGAAGGCGTGAACCATGCTTTCCATAATGATACTTCCGGAGCACGATACAATGAAGCTGCTGCAAAACTGGCTTGGAAAAGAACCCTTGACTTTTGGGCTGCTAATATGAAATAATTAATTCTTTATTTTTTAAGCAAACCTATTGGGTTTTGTATTGTTACCAATGTAAATACAAATTGTATGATCGCAACCAAAGCTTATGCAGCACCGGATCCCAAATCACCTTTAGGTCCGTTTTCACTCGAAAGAAGAAATCCCGGTCCAAAAGATGTTCAAATAGAAATCTTATACTGTGGCGTATGTCATTCAGATATCCATCAGGTTCGTGATGAATGGGGTGGCTCTATTTTCCCCATGGTACCCGGACATGAGATTGTAGGACGAGTAACACATGTAGGTAATGATGTAACCAAATTCAAAGTTGGCGACTTAGCAGGCGTTGGATGCTTTGTGGATTCTTGTCGCACTTGCGAAAACTGTAAATCTGGTATTGAACAATATTGCGAGGAAGGAATGGTAGGTACTTACAATGGACGTGAAAGAGGTACCAATGCTCCTACCTATGGCGGTTACTCTACTCAAATTGTAGTAGATGAACAATACACATTACGCATCTCTGATAAATTACCTTTAGCGGGTGTAGCGCCTTTGTTATGTGCAGGTATCACTACTTATTCTCCACTCAGACATGTAGGTGTTACCAAAGGACATAGAGTAGCCGTATTAGGTTTGGGTGGACTAGGACATATGGCCGTAAAATTTGCAGCTTCCTTTGGTGCAGAAGTAACGATGCTCAGCTCCTCTCCTTCCAAAGAAGCAGATGCTAAAAAATTAGGTGCTCATCATTTTGCATTGACATCCGATGCAACAACGATGAAGAAACTGCAAAACCATTTTGATTTTATCCTGAATACCGTTTCTGCTCCTCATGATTACAGTACTTATTTGAACCTGTTACGCACCAACGGCACCATGATCGTTGTGGGCGTACCTCCTAGTCCATCAGAAGTACCGGCATTCAACCTCATCATGAAAAGAAGAAGCATCATCGGATCACTCATCGGAGGTATCAAAGAAACACAGGAAATGTTAGACTATTGCGCTGAACACAATATCGTTTCTGATGTAGAAGTCATTCCCATGCAACAAATCAATGAAGCGTATGAAAGAATGTTGAAAGCAGATGTACGATATAGATTTGTGATTGATCTGGCGTCAATAAAATAATAGATATGGCTATTGGGCGCTTGGTGAAGAGTATTCTATTTACTTTTTACCAAGCTCCTTTTATTGACTATTCGCTCTGTCTTACTGATTCATTTTCAACACGCGGCCATTTCCAAGCATACCAAACAATCAATCCAAGCAAAATAACTTCCACAACAGCACCAAATACCATGTGTATCCACGCCTCTCCTGCAAGATTATACAGCGTATAAGGAATATACACCGTAGCAACAATCATATTCAACTTACGATTGATCGTAGCCGGTAAAACAACTGAAAGAAAAATCATCAGTGCCGAAATAGTCAATGATACGAGTGCAATCGAAAGAAATCCCGGTGTGATATCAAATACATATACTCTTCCATTTTGAATATCTGCCAGCTTACCCGGCATGTATAAATGAAAATAATCGACATAGATATAGAGAAACATCAAACTGGTCCATAAAGATGCCAGCTTTAGCTGTGTACTGACTTTCATTTTCTGTAGTTCACTTTGTTGTGTATGCATACCATAGTTTTTAAAAATTAAACCCTATATGTAATCCCGGTTCACCAAATACAAACTTTGACCATTTATCATCCAACTGCTTGAATCCATTGGGCAGTGTGGTGTGATAAGCACGGTGAGTGATAGCTAGCGATGGTTGAATAAAAAAACGATCCTTAAACAATTTCACATGATACCCTACACGATAGGTATTGAAGATCTGAAAACCATTGTCGATCTTTTTGTCTTGACGATCCTTAAAACTTTGCCAGGTGGGCATCACATTCAATTCGGCATACCAGTTGTTGGTAAAGAATCTTTGGTAAGATAGAGATACCCCATACTCACGAACATAACCCGGAAATTCTTCTTCCTTCTTTCCATATGCTTTGTTCAAAAATGGATGGATACCATTGGGCCAGGCATATTTCCAGGTTTTGGGTTCGATCGTAATCACATCTTTGCCTGTGATACGATAACCGACATTGAGTTGAAAAAAATCGGGGCTGTTGGTGGTTGCCAGATTTCCGAATAATACAAACATA
Organism: uncultured Sediminibacterium sp.; assembly: GCA_964392685.1. Taxonomy (GTDB): domain Bacteria; phylum Bacteroidota; class Bacteroidia; order Chitinophagales; family Chitinophagaceae; genus Sediminibacterium. The sequence continues at coordinate 6,336 of CAYMQQ010000076.1, read as the reverse complement.
GAACTTCCAACAAACCATTTTTTATGCGTAGTGTCTGTTTTAGCATACTGCGCTTTGAGATGAAGGGCACTCACCATCATGAAGAGAGCACCGATGAATAAAATTTTCTTTTGCATTTGCTTGCTTTTTATATGAAATGATACTGTAAAAGTCGATAGACGAAGCTCAATGACTCGTTCACTTTGGTTAAGAAATACTTGTCGACTCTTTTTTAAGACTCTTTTTAAAAATTAAATCCAAAATGAAGTCCGGGTTGAATAAAATAGTTCGGCCATTTTTTTTCTACTGCTTTGAAAGATTCGGGAACATTGGTTCTGATGGGCCAATAACTACATCCCAGTGCCGGTTCAAAGAAGAAACGGTTTTTGAAGAATTTGAATTGGTAACCCAAATGAAAATTCAGGTATAGTGTGTATCCATTGCCGATCTTCTTTTTATTCGTATCCATGTATTTTTCAAAAGCATTCAATGCATGAACAGATGTGTAAACGCCCTTCCACCAAAAACGTTGGTACCCTACCGTGGGTGCGAGTATGCGTGCATGACCGGGATAGCCTTCTCCCGGCTTATCAAAATTGGGACCGAATGGAATACCGATGGGCCAGGCATAGATGGATCTTTTGAATTCAAAGGAAACCACATCTTTTGGTGTGATGCGATAGCCTACATTCAATTGTATATATTCCGGGTTGTTGACTTTAGAGAAATTACCCAACATCAGTAATGAACTACCGATGTACCATCTTTTAAACGTGCTGTCTTTAGGGTTGTCTTGTGCTTGTAAACTACTTACCCATACGATGACCAATGCCATCCATAGAACTTTCTTTTGCATATCCTTTTAATTGCTTTTAAATGATATGGCAAAGAAAGAAAGGCGGAAAGCTTCCACTCGTTCACTTAAGTTAAGTAATGAACTTCCTTCTTATTTTTTTTCTGAAATCCTTGCTCTTAAACGGCTTAAGGACTGTGGCTGTATACCCAAATAACTCGCCAACTGGTGTTGTGGTACACGCTGAATGAGATCGGGTCTTTTTTCTAGTAAGTTTAAATAGCGTTGTTCAGGAGAAGAGGTTTTGAACTCGTCAAAATCCATGCGTTCTTTGGCCAAGAGTTCTTCGGATAATTTCTTGCACAGAGACTCAAACTTGGGGAATTTTGCATTGACTTCAGCTTCCATATCAGAATTGGAGATCAACAGGATACAATCTTCTGTGCAGCTGACATAATAATCAGATGGCGTTTTGCTGATGACACAAGGAGGTGTCAAAGCTTCCATTTCGGTATAGAAAGCGGTGGTTTTTTCTTCTGCATCTATTTCATAATAGGTACGAATACAACCTTTGAGTACAAAGTAGCTTTCTTTTGATTTTTGTCCTTCTTTGAGTAAGATCGTTCCTTTCTTGACAGAGTGAAAGATGTCTAAAGAAACGATGGCGTTTTTTTCTTCTTCGGTTAGAGTGACATATTTGGAGAGGAAGTTGAAGAGTAGGGTTTGCATGGGTTTATAAGTTATTGCGCTTTAAATACTACTGAAAGCTAACATTTGTTTCATTAATCACTTTGACCTCTTTTGTTTTAAAGATCACACTAGACTTATGTGAAACAATCCAATTGGAAATAGTTGTAAAAAAAGCCTCCGTTTTTTCACTCAAAAAAATTTCGGAAGCAGAGAGACTATTCATGCTTTTATATTTCTTTTTGAATTGCGCTAATAGGAAATCCTTATCATAATCTGTATCAGTCAGAACCGTCAGAGTATTGGCATCTTTCTTTGAGCTTGCAGTGATGATCGCAGGCATCTCAATATCACCAAACTCACTCATTGCATTTACGTCACGTACCATTGCCTTTTGAGAAATTGAGGAATTATAGGGAAAAGAAAGAGAATATGCGCCCATGGTGTAGTTAAACTGATTGATGATGGTTTCCAAAATTTTTGGCTCTTTTAATTTATAATAGCCTAAAATCTTTCGCTTTACACTGTCTATTTGAATGTTTGTCTTCCCTAATTTATCACCGAATTCATCAACCATTTTAAATGTAATTTTTTCTACGAATTTCAATAATTGATCACTATTTTTTACTTTGATAGCCTGTCCGGTATTCTTACTCACTAAAATTTCATATTGAAAATATTGGGTTTCTGTTTCAATATTTTTTACAATCGTATTGATAATATTTAGAACTGAATCTACGCCGGCAATAGATGAGTTCGTTGTCATATTTGATGAATTGGGTTCACTGGCGTACAATAATGTGTAGTTTTTAACCGTATCAATCACTTTAATGCTGTAATTCCCTGTTAATGATGTACGATTGAATAGACTGTCTTTGATAAAGACTTTTGTAAAGGATTCTGTATGAACTTTTTTTACGTCTCCCAATTTCCATTTAGGCTTTATACGATGTAATTGTTTATTGGATTGACTAAAAACAAAATGGGAAAGCAACAGATATGTTATCAATAAAAAGTTCTTCATGTTGATTATTTCAATTTAGTTCTTCGAAGAGTCTCCGAGGTATGAGGTCCAAAGGACTCCCATGGAGGACTCTTTGTGTCATACAGCTAAGATATCATTATTACTTTTTAACCCTACATTTCTGTAAGAGGTATTGGTCACTTATACAAAAGATTTACCTGCTTATGTGCAACCTGTGCAACGTCTCCTCGTACCTCGGTAGACGATGCGACAAACTTCTTTTGATTTTGGACACTCTGCGGAGAAGGAATCTGCATAGAGCCCTTTTCATTTTGGATACTCTGCGGAGAATGAAACCGAGGGATTTTAGTGGACACTCTGCGGAGAAGGAAAATTTGGTTTTTATTTCTTCGAAGAGTCTCTGAGGTACGAGAGACGTCTGCGAGGAACCTTTTTTATTTTGAACACTCTTAGGAGAATGAAATGTTGATTTTATAACTGTCTGCCCCACTATTACCAATACGATGTTAGTGGTAGTTTTTATTTCTTTTGTCTGCATTGGAATAATAAACTGTCTATTAATTTATCTGGAACTCCTCCATTATATTGAACCCTAAGGCTGTCCCACGAATTAACTGCCATCATATGAAATTTATAATTCTCGTTTTTTAAAGTGCTTCCACTGCCTGTCCCAAGTAGAAATAAACCTACTTTGTTTCTTGGTGGCTCATTTTTGTTTTTTTCAAGAGTGTAGTCTTCGTTAAAGTCTTGTTGGATAAGCTCAGGTATTTTTTCAATTTTATTCCAATTATCATCAACAAAATAATACTCATGGTCTATGATACCAGTCTCAAATTCGTTTGTTAATATCATAACGCCATTGTCAGGTATTTTGTAAATCAATCTACCGTCAACTTTCCGAACCGTCTGTCCGCAAGGCTCGTTATAAATTAACGTGATTTGCCCTCTAAAGTCTTTAGGAACAAGAAACGTCTCTGGTGTCATATGCTTTGAGCCTAAGAAAAAGAAAGCAAGCATTCCAGGATACCAAAGTAGTAGTGGTAAAAGTGTCGTTAATAATTTTCTTTTTGTCGTGGTCTTAGAGAACCATACAATCAAAAGTCCCATTAAAAAAACAGGTCCAGCAAATATTATCCAATAGGGATTTAAGCAAGCAAACCAACTTAAAGTCGTCAGAATAAGTCCCGTTTTATAAACTTTCATTTTGTTTGTGTCGTCTAGTAAAATTACCGCTAACTCATAAATATACGAACTTTTTAACATATACTCTACGGCGCAATCTCTTTCAACCGATTAAATATCAATCAGCTCACAAACACTGCATCATTCCTTAAAAACTTCGTAAACCAAACTCTCAAAATCTTAAGCAACTACACCGCCACCGCAGCACTTTCATGATAATGCAGAAAAGAAACAAACGCATCCCCAGACCAATGTTTCTTTTCCTCAATCCAGGTGCAGAGATGATTTTTGACGCCGGTTAATTTTTGCCAGGCTTGTTGTAGAATGAGGGGCTCATTGGAAGGTCTGAGAGAACTGGTGGTGCTTGCCAATTCAGCAACGATCTCACCACGCATATTACGAAAAGTATCTTTGAAAAATTTTCCTACCGGAGAATCGGTGGCACCAAATACACAGTTACCCAATACCAATCCCAACACACGATCCTGCTCTGTATTCAAAATAATATTGAGGTGCAAATACGCAACGGTCATGCCGTGTTGATCAAGTATAGGTGTCATGGCTGCAGTTAATTAGGGACGCCAATGTAGACTTTTCATACAGTTCCTTCCTACACTCTTGCAAGACTTAATACTAAGTTTACAATAAGATAACATTAGAACCCAATGTCCCTATTTGTTATTTTCGCAAAAAATTGTATATGGGAGTAGCTGATCAATTAGCACAATTAAAAGCAGAAAAATCTGCCGCCAATTTAAAAGCCGGACAAGATTTCCTGGCCAACAACAAACAAAGAGCTGAAGTAACCGAGTTACCCAGCGGATTACAATACGAAGTGCTCACAGAAGGCACAGGAGCCAAGCCACAAGCACACAATGAAGTGACTTGTCATTATCATGGCACTTTGATCGATGGAACAGTATTCGATAGTTCTGTACAAAGAGGCAGACCTGCCGCCTTCCCACTCAACATGGTCATCAAAGGCTGGACAGAAGGATTACAACTCATGCCCACCGGCAGCAAATGGCGTTTCTTCATCCCACCCCATCTTGCTTATGGAGATCGTCAGGTAAGCGCACAGATCGGACCGAATTGTACATTGATTTTTGATGTAGAATTAATCAGTTTTAGATAGGTTTTGAGCTGCAAGCTTCACGCCGCAGGCTGCAAGTAAGCATACACACTTGTAGCTTGCAGCGTGCAGCCTGCGGCTCCTCACTGTTTCAACGCTTTAGCGTAAACCTCCAACACCCTCTTCCTCGCCACATCATGCGGAACAATCGGCTTAGGGTAGCTGAATTCGTTGAGCTCGGGAACCCATTTGCGGATGTATTTGAGATCCTTGTCAAATTTTTCGGTTTGTAAGGCCGGATTGAATACCCTGAAATAAGGAGCGGCATCACAACCACTACTGCTGGCCCATTGCCATCCGCCGTTATTGGCTGCTAGATCAAAGTCTAAAAGTTTTTGCGCGAAATAGGCTTCTCCCCAACGCCAGTCGATCAACAAATGTTTGGTGAGAAAAGACGCCACGATCATGCGAACACGATTGTGCATGTAACCGGTGGTGTTCAATTCGCGCATACCTGCATCTACAATAGGATAACCCGTAGTGCCATTACACCAATGTTCAAATTCCGCTTCATTGTTTCTCCATTCAATGCGATCGTATTCTTTTTTGAACGACTCACCTTTTCCTACATGCGGGAAATGCCAGAGGATAGCATGATAAAAATCCCTCCAGATCAATTCATTCACATAGGTATCATTCAACGACAATGCTCGCGCTGCCAGTTGACGAATACTCACCGTTCCAAAACGCAGATGCACCCCCATTTTGGAAGTGCCATTCTCCAATGCAGGAAAATCTCTGTTGGCACTGTATTGTTTGATGATACTTTCTTGTAATTGCTTACTCGGAAAAGGCAGATCCACTGCTATAAAACCCATCGATTGCAATGATGGAATTTCTTTGATCGACTGCTTATAAAAATGCGCATTGTATTTTTCAACCGGATACGATTTTACATAAAAAGGTTTTAAAGCCGCTCTCCATTTTCTTCCATAAGGTGAAAAAACCGTGTAAGGTTTTCCGTCATCTTTCACCACTTCCGATTTTTCAAAGATCACCTGGTCTTTAAAAGTTTGAAAACCGACTCCTTTGGATTGCAAGAAAGCAGCAATCGCATCATCTCTCTCTTTCGCATACGGTTCGTAATCGTGATTGGTGAAAACAGTTTCGATTTCGTAGACTTCTGTCAGCTTTTTGTAGACATCCATCGGGAAACCATAGTACACTTCCAGACTGCTTCCCATGGATGCCAATTGCGCTTGCATTTCCGTAAGTGCAGCATGAATGAATTCCACACGACGATCTGCTTTGTCTTCGAGTTGATCCAGAATATTGCGATCAAAAATGAATATAGGAAGTACAGGAACACCTGTTCTCAATGCACGGTACAATGCTGCATTGTCTGTTAAGCGAAGGTCCCTGCGGAACCACATGACCTGTATGCGAGGTTTCATGAAATTTTTGTTTTGTAACAGTTGGGGATTCGAAAAGTTTACCTATTTGCGAATAGTTAAACTTTTATTCTTTACTAGGAAAGTAACTTATAGTCAATCACCGTTCTCTATTGGCTACCCTCCGTTTACTTTTTTTACTCTTAAGTAACTAAATTATCAGGAACCAGTACTAAACCTAATCTTG
>CAYMQQ010000075.1:0-10677 GCA_964392685.1 uncultured Sediminibacterium sp. | reverse complement strand
GCAGTCTTCTTTACGGTTTAAGACCGAGCAGTTTGCCATCGGTGTTTCAAATGAAAACCTGTGGTGGGGACCTTCCCGTTTCAATGCTTTGGTTATGAGTAACAATGCACCAGGTATTTTGCATGTGGGTATCAATACGATGAAGCCGCTGGTAACCCCCATCGGTAAACTGGAAGCTCAATTGGTGTATGGAACTTTGAAAGGATCCGGCGTAACCCCTCCTGAATTTGAAAGAATCGCACAGTTGGGTTGTCCGCAGTGTTATGAAGCACCTCCCAATAACAAAGACAGAACCATTACTGGGTATGTGTTGTCTTTTAGTCCGAAAGGCATGGACAATCTATTCATCGGTATGTCTTATGCCAGTTACCGATATAGCGATTCCAATGCACGTGCATCATCTTTGGGATCGATGTTTTTCCGATATGTAATGCCCAAAGACAAGGCCGAGATCTATGCAGAGTATGGAAGGTCTGATAAACATATCAGTCCCTTTGATCTGGTGCGCGACAGTGTGCCTCGCGGATATACCATTGGTTTCCGCAAATTGATCTCCTTACGCAAAAAAGATCAGTACCTGAGTATCTCAACAGAGATCACACATTTAGGTCTTCCCAAGGCAGAAATGATCTTTGACCGTAACAATATTTTCGGTGGACCCAATCCCAATTCCTACAGTTGGTATACCAGTTCCAGTATCAGACATGGCTATACGAATGATGGCAGGGTGATGGGAGCAGCGATTGGTCCGGGTAGTAATAGTCAGACTTTCAACATCACCTGGCATCAACGACAGAACCAAATAGGGTTACAATTGCAAAGGGTAATGCGGAATACTGATTTTTACTATTATAATTATTTTAGTGGCACCATCGGTTTGGGTAATACAGCGGCATTTTGGGTGGATATCTCTGCCAGCTTATTTGCACAATGGCAATTCAAACAACTCATGATCGCCGGTTCAATCGATCGTCTCAGCTCCATCAATTATAAATGGTTGAAACTCGATGGAGATTTCGGTAGTCCATCCACACTTTCCGATAAAAAGAATTTTCAGATTCGGTTGTCGATGAGGTATGATATTGAGTGGTAGGAGAGCTGCAAGCTGCAAGCTGCAGGCTGCAAGGTGATCGGGTGATTGGGTGATCAGGTGATCGGGTGATCGGGTAATCGGGTGATCAGGTAATCGGGTTTAAGAAGTTTATTTAAAACTAAATCAAATACCTAGCACCTAGTACTCATCTCGCCTTAAGCGAGACCACCAACTGATTGCCCGATTACCCGATAACCTGATAACCCGATCACCCATCTCGCCTTAAGCGAGACCACCAACTGATTGCCCGATTACCCGATAACCTGATAACCCGATCACCCATCTCGCCTTAAGCGAGACCACCAACTGATTGCCCGATTGCCCGATTACCCGATAACCTGATAACCCAACCACCCATGACCCTCTTCCTCCTCCGTGCTTATGGCGATTTTGTGATTGCTGTGAATATGGCTTCGCAAAATCGGATAGTATCAAAGATTACTTTGGTGGCATCTGCACATTTGGAGCCCTTGTATCAATCGTTAGGAATCATTTTACCTGATAATGTTGTGTTGCAGTTTCATGATTTTGGTATTCGTCATGGAATCATGGGTTGTTTTACGGATCGTTATCTATTGCGTATCAGTAGCCTGACTGAGCTGGCACGTTTGCGTCGGTATCTTAGAACACAGAGCACAACGGGTCATTATTATCTCGAACAAAAGAAAAGAAGTGCATGGGTCAGTTGGTACTGTGGCTATCCTTTTGAATATGTAGTATCCACAGAAAAAGTGTATGCATCGTATGCCCGATTTTTTTCTGTGCCGATGACGGAGTTGACAGCATTACCTTTTGATGTGCAACAAAAAGGTATACATGTTTTGGTGATACCGGATGCCAGACAAAAGAGAAGAGAGATTGGCTCCGACATCATTATGAAAATCAAAGCAGCTTTTGAGATGAATGGGTCTTCGGTGCAGGTAGCAAGATTCATGAAATCAACCACAGTGGAAAATGGTGATACCGGCTATCGCAATTTTGCCGAACTGGTTGCGTTGATACGATCTGCGGATTTGGTCATTGGAGGTGATAGCATGCCAATACATGTAGCACAATTATTCAGGAAGCCGCATTATATACTCTACCCCTCTTATGTAAAAGATCAGTTTTTCACACCCTTTGCACTCCAGCATCAGACTTATTTTTCTTTTGAAGATCTTTATGCGCGATCATCCTTTTTCCCCCATGAGAACTGACGAAATACCCGGATATATTATTGGGTCTGTTCATGAAACAGAAAGGCTTGCTCATATCAAAACCTTACAGGCAAGTTTACCTACTTTACAATATGTTGAAGCGGTGTATCCAGCCTATGAAAGAGTGCCCTTTATATCTGCGCTAAAAAATAGATCTTTAGAACGTACCGGTCATGCATTGAGTGATGGTGAGCTGGGATGTTTGTTGAGTCATCGATCTGTATGGAGAAAGATCGTAACGGCAGATGTTGATGAAGATCAACTATTCCTCATACTGGAGTCAGATAGTGCGTTTGCCAATCTGTCTTTGTTGAAAACAGGATTCCAAAGCGTAGCCGGTCATTATGATCTGTTTTTTTGGGGTGCATGGGAGGGGCATATGAAACTCTATAGAAGTACGCGTAAGCAATTGGCGGAGGGTTTTGATATCGGAACGCCTTATCTCAAAAGCGTCTATTGTACCTATGGATATGCCGTGAATAAAAAAGCAGCAGCTTTATTATTGAAAGCTACCCAAAAAGTTGCCTATCCCGTAGATCAGTTTAAATACTTCATGCATATTGAAACGCTACGTATTGGAGGTGTGTATCCGGAATTGATCGTCACCAATGGACGGGAAACAAGTTATATTCAAACGAACCGGAATCGTATCAAGGAATTTTTTGTTTGGCTGGTATTGGATCTCAGGAATAGTATCGTGTGTTATTTTAAATAGCTTGAAAACAAGAAGAGAGATATAAATGATGAATAATGAATGATGAATGTTGAATGTCGGGTATTCATTATTCACCATTTTTCATTTATCAAATTGTTTGTATCATCGCATTCATAAGTAATCGTACGATGGGTTGTGCAATTTGTAAGTTTGGAGAACAAACCGTATTGTTTAAAGATACATTAGAATCAGCTGAATGGATATTGAATGGTATTCATTATGATTATGTGCGTTGTGATCATTGCGGATTTATACAGTCAAGCCCAATACCCAAGCAGGAGGAATTGAATGCTTATTACCAGCACGAATATGCGTACGACTGGTTTCAAAAAAATATGTTTTTTAAACGATGGCAGGCACGCCATCGTTTATTTAAAGTGAGGAATCATTTGAAAAATAAAAAACGGGTGCTTGATTTTGGTTGTGGGCATGGATTTTTTGTACAGGCTTTGACCCAAAAAGGGTTTCATGCTTTTGGTTTTGATATCGGTAGCGATAAGATCATGCATCATAACAATGGCAAGATCACCAATCGATACCAGCTTTCTGATTATGAGGAAAGAGATTTTGACGTCATTACGATGTGGCATGTACTGGAGCATATGCGCGATCAGGATGCTGTATTAGAAGACCTCAAGGCGCGCTTACATCCGGGGGGTACTCTGATTATTGCGGTGCCGAATACCGATAGTTTATCATTCAAACTTACGCAACAGAAATGGGGCTGGTTACAACAGCCTTATGTTCATATTAATCAATACAATGCTGCCAATTTGTGCAGTTTGCTGGAAAGTAAAGGCTTTACCATCCGCAGTATTCGTACTTCAGATACCTGGGATCAGAACTTGTATGATCTGTTGATCAGCTTACTGTTTTACCGTAACAAATCGCGTAATACTGTGCGGCAGTATGGGGATAGCGGTGGCGGCAGTCTGTTTTTTCGAATCAATCAAATGGTTAGATTGTGTTTTACACCGATCTCTTATTTTGTTTCTTTCCTGCGTCGTAAACGTAAAGAAGGAAATGAATTGCTGATCATTGCTAACAAATAAAAATGCCATTGAAACTATCTTTTTCACGTCCTTATATTCTGAATCTTGTTACTACATTTCTATCGCAGGCTTGTAGTGCGGGACTGATCATCTTGCTCATCCCTGTTTTGAATGAACGGTTCAGTATTGAGGAGTTTAGTAATTATGGGGTTTTATTGAATATTGTATTGTTTACATCAGCTTTTGATCTGGGTTTGAATTTGGGACTGATGCGGCGTTTAATACAGGAACCCTTGCGGGCATCGGTATTGATCAGTTCTTCTTTCTTTTTTTATTTGTTGCTATTCCTGATCGCTTTTCCGGTTTTTTTGTGGCTATATCATTCACAGTTACTTGCTAGTGGAGATCATTTTTTTTCCTATGCTTTACTGACGTCTCTATTGGTATTGCAAACTGTTGTAGCTGCCATGTTTGATGTGATACTGCAGTCGGCTAATAAAATTTTTATTGGTAAACTGATCCGAATCGGGAAAACGATCATTGAATTTGGGGTATTGTACTATTTCAGCAAAGAAGGATCTGCTGTTTTGTTATTGACAGCGAGTAGTGTGGTTAATTTTTTATTTATCTGTACTTTGTTTTTCTTCTCTAAAAAAGAGACCAGTTATCATTTATCGATAGCGAAGTTCAGCTGGCTGGTGTTGAGTGATCATATTCGTTATAGTTTCTGGTATTTTTTAAATTCCATTGGGGTCGTTTTTGTATTCAATTCGCAGATTATACTACTCAACCATGTAACGACCAAAGCCGAAGTAGCCAGCTACATCATGGTTTCCCGCTTCTTGGATGTGGTACGGATGGGTGCTACCAATTTTACCGTTATTTTATTTCCTACGCTCGCACAAAAGGAAGTTATGGGCGAATGGCAACAATTGAGAATTACTTATTTCAAAGTATTGAGGGGTGTATTCCTGTTATGCATATTGATGTTATGTTTTTTACTGACCATCGGAAAGTTTATATTCGAATATTGGAGTGGATTAAGCGGGCAGTCCATTGAACAATTGTATACGCTCTTCTCAGTCTTTACTATTTTAATTGTATTAGACAATGTGTCTTCTGTTTTTTTACATGCGTTGCGGTTGAATAAGATGCAAACCATTATTTCCATCGGACAAGGAATATTTGCATTGGTACTGGGTTATTTCTTACTGCAAACCATGGGTATCATTGGATTCATCGTGGCCTCTCTGATCGCGTTATTGTTCACCAATTTTATCTATAATCCCTACTATCTGATCACTCAATTCAGGCGAAAGATCGGTTAATGGATACCGATATGCTTTAGATCAATTCTCCTGCAGGTATACGACTGTAAATGACCTGCTTTTTCTGCATGCTTCTTCCGTAGGGTTTCAATGTTTCCTTCATTTCTTGTTTCGGATGTTTTGGGAATCGAGAGTAATCTGCTCCAATGGGTTTGGTATGTCTCATTATTACTGCATCAATGATGGCGATTTTATTTTTGGGGTAGCCTAATAAAAATGGCCATACATAATCATACCCCCATCCGGAATAATTGAGGGTAAAAGTATTGTACAATTGCAGCAATGCAGGTAAACTCATGAGCGGTGCCAGTACTTCTACAAAATTGCTGTAGCGTAACAAGGAGGTAGGGTCGGGTTGTGTGATGGGATGAGAAATATACCCTGTCATAGCAGGCTGACAAAGCTGTAGGTCATATTGTTCTGCCAGTTGAAATAAACGATGGATGTCTTGTGTGGATATAGAAACATCATTATCCGGCATCCAGATATAGGTATATTGGATGATGGATGCGAGATGTTGTTGTATAAAAGCGTGTATCAGGTGATATTTCATTCCTTTGGTCTGGAGGAAATATTTAGCTTGCCTGGCATAGGTTTTCGCAATCTCCGGATCCGTACCATAATATAACAGCGCCAGATCAAATGCGGGTTGTTCTGTTATCCATTCTGTATGTAAAGACTCATCGCCTACAGCGCTTATGATCAGGTATTTCATGGATGGTGGTTTCGTATGAATTGTAAAGCAGAGGCAATGACCTGGTGCATATCGTAATATTTGTATTCAGCCAAACGTCCCCCAAAACTCACTTTGGGTTCTTGATCTGCCAATGCTTTGTATTGGGCATAGATGGCATTGTTATGCGTATCATTCACCGGATAAAAAGGTTCGCTTTCTGATGCTTTGTATGGAACAGGATATTCATAACTGATCCAGGTATGTGGAAGATCAACAGGATCGAAATGTTTGTGTTCAATGATGCGTGTATAAGGGGTTTCCGCATCTGTAAAATTCATCATGGCCACACCCTGGTAATTGGATACCTGCGCTTTGAATTCGTGGGTAAATATTTGTGTTTTATATTCCAGTTCCCCAAAGCGATAATCATAAAATTTGTCGATAGGTCCGGTATAAATCACCCGATCGTGGGTAGGTAATTCATCTTTGAAATAATCTGTATTCAAACGCAGTTCAATACCCTTTAGTAATTGGGAGAAAATTTGCGTGTATCCGCCAATCGGAATACCCTGGTAAGTGTCGTTGAAATAATTGTTGTCGTACGTGAACCTTACCGGAAGTCTTTTGATGATACTGGCCGGTAAATCGGCAGGATCTTTTCCCCATTGTTTTTGCGTATATCCTTTGATGAGTTTCTGGTACACATCAGTGCCCACCAGTTTGATGGCCTGCTCTTCCAGATTTTGTGGTTCCTCTGTGATATGGGCCGACTGTGCTTCAATGATGGCTTTTGCCTGTTCGGGAGTGGTGATATTCCATAATTTGGCGAAAGTCCACATATTGAATGGCAGCGAAAAAATCTCGCCTTTATAATTGGCAACCGGGCGTAAGGAGAATGTGTTGAAATGAACAAATTGGTTGATCCATTGCCATACTTCGGGATTGGAAGTGTGAAAGATATGTGGTCCATACATGTGCAGATGGATACCGTTTCTTTCTTCCGTATAACAATTGCCGCCAATATGGTTTCTGGAATCTATAACACATACACGTTTACCTCTTTTGGTTAATTCATGTGCACAGATGCTGCCAAAAAAACCGGCTCCAACAATCAGGTAATCAAAAGAAGGTTGCGTCATCTGCGATTTGTTATGGCACTTTGGTGGATGCAGACATGAATTCAGTGGATCATGTCTTTAGACTCCTGGCAAATATAGTTTTTGTGCCTTAAAATTGCTTTATTTGCTCTATAAGTCATGAAATGAATGAGTGTATTTAAACGGATCTACTTTAATTTTTTTGTTTTTGTGTATCTGTTGTATGCGCTATTCAACAAAGGAATTGCCTATACGTATCTAAGTGAGCTATTGATTGTGGTGGGCTTATTAATGGTATTATGGGATCTGCGTTCTTATGAATTTGCCTGGGACAAAAGAATGGCATTGCTGACGCTGTTCATGCTAATGGCAACCTTGTATATTGGCAGGGGTATATTGGAAGGCTATGGGATTGTAGATGTAGTACGTGATTCTGTGGTGTTCAATTATATCATATTTGCCTTTATTGTGTATTACCTTAAAGATGCATTACCCTATTTGAAACAAAAACTCATAACGATTTACAAGTGGTATCCGTTATGTATGTGTTGCTTTTTTTTGCTATCTTCTTACTCTACTTTTTTCCGTGAACTGATCATTTTTGGTGATCAGCGCATTTTTTTATACAAGTTTGGTGATATGGGGGTGCATTTATTCATTGCCAGTATTTTTTTACTGAATGGATATATTACGATGCCCAAACGATTTTTAATACTACAGTGGATACTGATTGCATATCTGTTTTTGGTCGTATCGTCGTATAGCAGATCAGGAATGATATCTGTACTAATACCCATGGGTGTTTTCTTTTTGCTGACAAAAAATCTTGCATTAAAAAAACAAATGATCAAGTTGGTGAAATATGCACCGTTAATCATCATCTTGGCGATGCCCTTATTTATATCTACCAATCTGGAAGAAAATTTTCAGGGAAGATCGCTGAGTATTGAACAGTTGAAAAATAATGCAGTAAGTATTTTTTCCTCAGAAGATGATGGTACCAGTTTAAGTGATAATAAAGTGTGGCGATTGGTTTGGTGGGCACGAATTGTGGACTATACTTTTTTAGGCGATTATTTTTTATGGGGCAGGGGATTGGGCATGAGTTTGGCGGCTACCGATGATGTAGAGTATGACCCTACCGAAGGCAATCTTCGATCGCCCCACAGTTTTCACATGACCGTATTGGCGAGGTTCGGTGTGCCTATTTTTTTCCTTTGGTTGTATTGGATATACCTGCATCTGAGAAATATCCGAAAACCGGATTTGAGTCCGTTCATGCTGGTATTGTTATCCATTAGTTTATCTTTTCTGATCAATGCTTCTTTTGATGTGTTCCTGGAAGGACCGATGGGTGCTATGCCTTTCTGGATATTTGTTGGACTGGTTTATGCAGAAGAATCATTTGGAAGTAATTCAGCCGTAAAAGTGGCCGATATAGGTATTTAAAACAGTTATTTATTTATGCAAATTGAAAAGTTATTACAAGACAATCCTAGTTTTCACGTGTGGAGCGATGGTAGTGCAGCCAATTTTGGCGTATCAGATCGGGTTGTAAAGTATATCTATGGTAAATTAAAACCGGGTGATGTGACACTGGAGACGGGCTCCGGTAAATCTACCTTTGCCTTTTTGCTGGCAGGATGCAAGCATACCGCCATTGCGCCGGATCCGGGAGAAGAGTTACGGATACGGAATTATTGCAGCGCCAACCAGATTGTAACTGATTTTACGTTTGTAGCGAATAGTTCAGCGGAGGTGTTGCCCTTATTGGTGAACAACATACCTGCACTGGACTTTGTATTTATTGATGGAGCACATCGTTATCCCTACGCAGAAATTGACTACCACTTCACGGAAAAAAAACTGCGAACCGGTGGGTATATGGTGGTAGATGATATACACCTGCCTTCCGTTCGTAATTTGTATGTATTCCTCAAAAACGAAAAGAACTGGGAGTTGGATGCTTTGATAGATAAAACTGCTTTCTTTAAAAAAATTGGGGAAGAAGTATTGATTAATGATTGGCAGAATCAGGGTATTAACCGTTATTTTTTGGTGTATTCTAATATGAAAGCAAAAGCTGTTGGTCTGATCAAGTCTGTATTAGGCATGAAGCGTCGATAATATGATTGCAAGTGTCTGGTATATATCAGTACAAGACATTTTATTTATAGAATATGGAAAGAACCATCCTATGATTGCTGTTTTGAAAGTTCCTATCTATGATCAAGATATTCCATCAGCTGTAGCTGAAATGGTAACAGATATTCGAATAGGGATCACTCGTGGTAAAAACAGATGTATAAGTGCTACAGGTGCTCATGGTTTGATTGAAGCACATAAGGATCCGGATTTTCATGCGTTATTGCAACAGTTTTACATGAATTTGCCCGATGGTATGCCCGTAGTATGGGTAGGCAGATTAAAAGGGGCTTCCCAAATGCGACGTTGTTATGGTCCTGATTTTTTTGAAGCCATGATGAAAGCCACTGCCAATGAACCCATTCATCATTTTTTTTGTGGCGGTAAAGAAGGTGTTGCGGAAGAACTAAAAAATGAGGTAGGTCGTAAATTCATGAACCATGGGGTAACAGGGGTGTTCTGTCCGCCCTTCAGGGACATGAGTACCGCCGAAATGGAAGTATTGGGGCAACAGATTCAAGCATCCGGGGCTCATATTGTATGGATCGGTATCAGTACCCCCAAACAGGAGAGATTCGCCAGAAAATTGAGTGAGTATGTGCAAACGGATTATATTATCACGGTAGGTGCAGCTTTCGATTTTCATACCGGGCGGGTCAAACAAGCACCTAAGTGGATGCAAAACATGGGTTTAGAGTGGTTTTTCCGGGTATTAATGGAGCCGAAACGGTTGTATAAGCGATATTTGGAAATAGTTCCTAAGTTTATCTGGCTGAATATCAAAGAATTTTTGGATTTTTACATTTCTAAAAAACGGTATATATGAGTATGAAGAAAGTGCTGGTATGTGGGGCCGGGGGGTTTATTGGAGGACATTTGGTTCGTAAACTGAAGCAGGAAGGAGCTTGGGTGAGAGGGGTAGACATTAAGGAACATGAATTCAGCAGTTCTCTGGCTGATGAGTTTATACTGGGTGATTTAACAGAACAGAGTGTGGTTCGTTCTGTATTGGATATGCGTTTTGATGAAATTTATCAGTTGGCAGCTGATATGGGTGGTGCCGGTTATATTTTTACAGGGGAGAACGATGCCAATGTGATGCACAATTCTGCCAGTATTAACCTGAACATTTTGCAACAAGCTTTAAAGACAGGGTCTAAGAAGATTTTCTATTCTTCTTCGGCTTGTATCTATCCATCCTATAACCAAACCGATCCTGATAATCCGAAATGTTCGGAAGACTCTGCCTACCCTGCTGATCCGGACAGTGATTATGGATGGGAGAAACTTTTCAGTGAGCGTTTGTACCTCGCTTTTGGTCGTAATCATGGAATGAACGTTAAGATTGCCCGTTTCCATAACATTTTTGGTCCGGAAGGCACTTGGACGGGTGGAAAAGAAAAAGCACCGGCAGCCATTTGCAGAAAAGTAGCCG
>CAYMQQ010000074.1:0-10767 GCA_964392685.1 uncultured Sediminibacterium sp. | reverse complement strand
TGGCATTGGTAGAGCAACTGTATGAAGAAGGAAAACTCTATAAAAAAGCCGGTGTGATCTTAAGCGGCATCGTACCGGACGATTCTGTTCAAGGTAATCTCTTCAAGACACCATCACAAAATCATAATCGCCTGTTGATGGACATGATGGATAATGTCAACTTTGCCATGCGTGATGATATTATCAAGTTCGCCTCCTCCGGCACCACCCGCAACTGGAAAATGCGACAAGAACTACGCAGTCCACGTTATACAACGAGATGGGAGGAGTTGTGTGAGGTAGGGTGAGGAGTCCATGGTCGATGGTCCATAGTTAAGCAGTTATATTTCCTGCTATGGACTACATACCAACCCCAGCCCTAAACGGATACTTCTCAAATAACTTCTTCATGGCCTTTCCAGCCTCATTACTTTTAGTATCTGGTTTATCAGGAACTACTCCTGACATTGATCCTTGCCAGATTATTTTATTTCTTGCGGCTTCTACAATATGCAATGTTAATGTTCCTTCCTTATAACGCCCTACTTCTACCTCTTCGCTTTTCCAAATGTAATTACGTTGCCCCATATAAGTAAATTGACCATCATTTTGCCAATTCGTTTGACGGGTTTGAATCTGTCGTTTGATCAATATACCAATATTGATGAGTAGATCCGGACGAGTAGATACAAACTGATAACCTCGCGTATTCATTTCTGCTTTGATAGCATTCTTCAAAATTTCAACTCGTAATTGAAATGTGGCGCTGCTAGTATCGCCAGCAGCAGTAAATTCATAAAATCCGTATGTTTTGTACGTGGTTGGGATAGCGTCTGTTGCAGTATCAGTATTAAATACACGAGTCATAGAACACTGCGTAAAAATCAGCACAATGACGAATAGCACTATTACTTGTTTCATAAATCAGATTTTGGGAAAGGTATACCCATTGATCTAGAGAAAGAATGATATTGGTCATGCCATACGTTAAAACAAGGACTGTTGCTGTTGCACAAACACTGGCTTTTGCAGTTCAAGTCCGCAGGCGGCATTGAGTTTGTCTACCATGTACACCGTAAGTTCGGGAGAAAATGCTTCATCGTGCATGTGCATGAAAAAATAGATCTCTTCCATTCCCTGATTGATCCAGTATTTCATTCTTTCAATCCATGCATCTACACGTGTATAATCTGTTGGATGCAAACTATTACCTACATAACGAATAAAGGTTTTAGGAACCGTCAAATGCATATGTGCACAATCTCTCCTACCACTGGTATCAGTAATGACCGCTCCGATATTCATTTGTTTCAACCTAGTAAACAACTCTTCACTGATATCCGGTTTGGTAAACCAATCAGGATGACGTACTTCCATGAAGAATTGCATATCGGTGGGGAGCGATTTGAGAAAATCAAACAACTCTTCTTTTCGTTTCGGAGAAAAGCTATCGCTTACCTGAACGAATACCGGTCCGAGGTGCTCCTTGAATGCAATGATACCCCGTAAAAATTCAGTGGTGATAAAATCCTTGCCTTTCAAGTTGCCACGATGGGTAACACCCTGGTACATTTTTGGACAAAATTTAAAATCCTTTCCTACCGCTTTATCCGCCCACTTTTCAATACCTGTAGCGCCGTATACTTTATAATGAGTAGCATTCAACTCAATGCTGTTGTAGTGCTTTACATAATGCTCTAGAAAATCTTTCTCTTTGGTTTTGGGCGGATAGATTTTACCAATCCACTCCGTACGCCCCCATTTGGCACAACCCAGGTATACTTTAGGATGTTTTTGTTGCTTACCTTTCAATACCTGTTGATTGAATGCAGGCTCTGTGGGAAAGGTAAAATCAATCGTATTCAATTCCGATTCATGTACGCGACCAAATTCCATACCAGTAAGTTTGTATACAAAGCTAACAGGTTTATATTTCCTTTATTCAGCATTCACCCTTAGAACATGAAAAAATACTTATTGCTTATCTGGCTATTGCCCATCATCGTAACAGCACAGCAAAGACCCAATATTATTTATATCATGAGTGATGATCATGATGCCAATGCAATTAGTGCATATGGCTCTCAATTATTAGCTACACCGAATATTGACAGACTTGCAAAAGAAGGAATGCTGTTCAAGCAAGCATTTGTGGGGAATTCAATCTGCGGTCCGGCAAGAGCCACCCTGTTAACCGGGCAGCACTCGCATAAAAATGGAATGAAAGATAATCGTACTCGTTTTGACGGTTCACAAATCACAATGCCTAAGTTGTTTCAACAATACGGTTATCAAACTGCTATCGTAGGTAAATGGCATTTACATAGTTATCCAACCGGATTTGATTACTGGAAGATTTTGCCCGGGCAAGGACTCTATTACCAACCCAGATTGATATCAATGACAGGCGATACGAATACCTATGCAGGTTATGCCACGGAAGTGATTACTAATGAGGCCATTGATTGGTTGGCTAAAAAAAGAGATGATACAAAACCATTTTTACTATTGCTACATCATAAAGCACCCCATCGTTATTTTTTCCCTTCCCCAAAAAATATTGAAGCATTCAGAGATAAAATTTTTCCCGAACCTGCTACCCTATACGCAGATACTACGGGAAAGGGTACTGCATGGAAATTGCAGACCATGAGCATATTACATGACATGAAACTATCCAGTGACCTGAAAGTAGACCCTGCTTACTTAATGGATATTCCATGGATGAAACCTGATTCAGCCGAGATCGCTTACTATAACAGCATTTTCAATCGAATTCCTATTAGTGAACGAGAAAGAATAAAAAAGATCTATTCCATACGCGGAGAAATATTACAACAACAAAAACCCAAAGGCAATGACTTATTGAAACTCAAGTACCAGTGGTACATGCAAGACTATTTAGCCTCTGCAGCTTCAGTTGATGAAAGCGTTGGGGAGATATTGAACTATCTGGATAGTACAGGTCTTGCAAAAAATACAATGGTCGTGTATACTTCAGATCAGGGTTTTTATTTGGGTCAAAATGGCTGGTTTGATAAACGATGGATGTATGATGTATCTATGCGTACTCCATTGATCATACGTTGGCCGGGTAAGATCAAAGCCGGTAGCAGCAATCATACCATGGTGCAGAATATTGATTACGCGCCTACTTTTTTAGATATAGCGGGCATTCCGGCACCAGCTTTCATGCATGGACTTAGCTTACAGCCACTACTTACTCAGCAAAAAACCACCTGGAATAGAAAAAGTTTGTACTATCACTTTTATGAGTATAAGGCTGATCATACGGTATTACAACATTTAGGAGTAAGAACTGAACGTTATAAACTGATCTATTTTTATACAGTCAATGAGTGGCAATTATTTGATTTACTGAAAGATCCATCAGAACAACATAACCTGATCCACAACAAAGCCTATTCCGGGATCCTTGCTGATATGAAAAAGGAGTTGCTGCGTTTGCGTGATCAATATGATGATCATGAAGTAGCAGGCGAACTGAAATAATGCCAACGATAAAAAAATGTCAGATCATTACAATATAGTATTTCTTGATTCGTCCATCTATAGGTATGGATCAGGCATGGCAACTACCGGCTAACATGAGTGAATCTCGCGGCAAGCATATCACTGAAGTCATCAATACGTACAGTAAGCGATTGATGGGGTTCATCCGTAAACGGGTGAGCAGTGAAGCCGATGCGGAAGATATTCTGCAGGATGTCTTTTATCAGTTTATTGGCAATACCACTCCTATTGAGCAACTAACCAGTTGGCTATTCACGGTTACCCGTAATAAGATTACCGATAAACAAAGAAAGAAAAAGCCGGAATTACTGGAAGACCTTTACGTTTCTGATTCCGATGAAGGTTTTGAGTGGTCGGATCTTTTCTTTGATGATAAAAACAATCCTGAATCGGAATACATGCGTTCCTTGTTCTGGGATGCCTTGTATACTGCTTTGAATGAGTTACCTGCCCCGCAAAGAGATGCATTTGTATTGAATGAAATTGAAGGCATTCCTTTCAAAGAAATCGCAGAGCAAACAGGTGATACCATCAATACCCTGATCAGCCGCAAACGCTATGCAGTATTACACTTGCGTGAAAGACTGGGGACTTTAAAAAATGAATTATTGAACCACTCATAAATAAAACATGATGAACAAGAAATTTTGGATCAAAAAAATAATAGGGTTTAGCATCCTTGCCATAGCAGGAATTGCCTTACTCACCTGGGTGGTAATGTTATTATGGAATGGCGTACTAGCAGAAGTAGTACCCGTTTCTACCGTTACCTACTGGCAAGCTTTGGGCTTATTGGTATTAAGCAAAATATTGTTTGGCGGCTTCCGTGGTAAAGGAGGCGATTATAAAAAACGCTGGAAAGAAAAAATGGAAGCCAAACTGGAAGGATTGAGTCCGGAAGAAAGAGAGAAAATAAAAGAAGAATGGCGCAACCGATGCAACATGTGGAAACGGAATAGTGTCGAACCAGATGCCTGAGAAAAGTTCACCAACACCTAACAACTGTAAGCATGCAAGTTCTTGTTTTTAAAACCAATCTGGAAGACCAAGGTCAGATTCTTCATGCGGGTCAATTATTGCATCCCATTCGGGGCATACATCGCTGGAATGTAGATATGCATGATATTGACAATATCTTGAGAATAGAAGCAGACCCTGCTTTATCGCCACGAATCATTGAAAACACCCTTCAAAATGGCGGTTGGCTATGTGAGGAATTGACCGATTGATCGCCTCATTTCCAACTATTCTTCGATTATTCAAAAAATAACGACGGTAAATTCTTCCAACCCCTTATTTTTGCGCAATTTGTCGCAAATGAGCCATCCTACCTTATCATCCAACGAATCAATCCCATCCGGTAAGAAAAAGATCATTGTTTTAGGCAGTGGTCCCAACCGTATCGGACAAGGTATTGAATTTGATTATTGTTGTGTACATGGTCTTTTGGCCATTAAAGAATGTGGTTATGAAGCCATTATGGTGAACTGTAACCCCGAGACAGTTTCTACCGATTTCGATATGGCAGATAAACTGTATTTCGAACCCGTTTTCTGGGAACATCTCTGGGAAATCATTGAACTGGAGCAGCCTTATGGTGTGATCGTTCAGTTGGGTGGACAAACAGCCCTCAAACTGGCGAAGCGTTTACACCAGAAAGGTATTCGCATCATTGGTACCTCTTTCGACAGCATGGATATTGCTGAAGACAGGGGTAGATTCAGTGATCTGCTGAAAGAACTGAATATTCCTTATCCTGAATACGGAACTGCATACACTGCCGAAGAAGCTATTGAAGTGGCAAATAAGGTAGGGTATCCGGTATTGGTGCGTCCGAGTTATGTATTGGGCGGACAAAGAATGCGTATTGTGATCAATGATGAAGAAGTGGAGAAAGCGGTGATCAGTTTGTTAAAACATATTCCGGGCAATACCATTTTGATCGACCATTTCTTGGATCGTTGTCAGGAAGCAGAAGTGGATGCCATTTTTGATGGCGAAAACTTTCATATCATGGGTGTGATGGAACATATTGAACCGGCAGGTATTCATAGTGGTGATAGCAATGCCGTACTCCCTGCTTTCAATCTTACTCCACTGGTAGTTGAGACCATGGAATATTACAGTGAAAAGATTGCTAGAGCACTCAACATCAAAGGGCTTATCAATATTCAATTTGCGATCAAAGATGGTAAAGTATATGTGATCGAAGCCAATCCAAGGGCTTCTCGTACCACTCCATTTATTGCAAAAGCCTATCAAATTCCTTATCTGAACATTGCTACCAAAGTAATGTTGGGTGCCAATAAGCTTACTGATTTCACGATGGATAAAAAACTGGAAGGGTATGCGATCAAAGAACCTGTTTTCAGTTTTGAGAAATTCCCGGGCGTCAACAAAGAACTCGGACCTGAAATGAAGAGTACCGGTGAAGCCATTCGTTTTATCAAAGACTTAAGAGATCCTTACTTCAGAACTTTGTATAAGGAAAGAAGTATGAATCTTTCTAAATAACAGGTATAAACACGTAGTATTCTTACTTGAATAGACAGACCCCGTTCTACAACGGGGTCTTTTCATGTAGGTTTAATAATGCGTGTATCATCTGTTCCCTTCTTTAGGAAAGTTCCCTTCATCCGAATACTGCCTTGTTTTATCGCAGGTATTCTGATTCAATATTACTTCCCACATGCAGGCTTTTTACCTGCTGTTGTTCTGCTGATATCTCTTCTGTTGCTGATGATACACGCATTCATTTCAGTAAGATCAAAATTTCGTTTCCGAAGACTAACGGCAACATTATTATATACCTCTTTATTTTGTATAGGATCGCTGCTGACGCGAGAGAGAAATATTTCTTATCAAAAAGATTGGATCGGAAAATATGCAACAGAAGCGAAGTCAATTTTATTGCACTTTTCTTCGCAACCCATCGAAAGAGACAAAACATGGAAAATAGAAGCCAACATACTCGCTTTTCAAGATCAACAAGGATGGAAAAAAACTTCCGGTAGAATTTTATTGTATATAGATAAACGTACAAACGGGTTACAGAAAGACCAACAGATCATTACAGAAAAGTCTTTACAGCCTATTACTCAAATGCAAAATCCCGGCAGTTTCGATTATGCTGCCTATTGCGCTCGACAAGGCATTTATCATAGTTTGTATTTGACAGCAAAGGATTTTTATGTTGTACAACAACCCAAAGAGTCTAAGAATAGACTGGATCGGGCACAGGAATATGTCAGGACCATTTTTCACCTGTACATCCGTGGACATCAAGAAAAAGCCATTGCGGAAGCATTGGTGATTGGTTACAAATATGATTTGGATGATGATCTTTTACAAGCGTATAGCAATACCGGTGTAGTACATGTGATCGCGATCAGTGGTATGCATTTGGGATTGATCTATGGCATTCTACTATTCTTTACAAAGCTGCTTCAACGTAACACCATCGCCAGATGGGTCAGGGCTTTATGTATACTATTACTGATATGGACTTTTACCTTGCTAACAGGTGCCGGACCTTCCGTATTAAGAGCCGCTGTGATCTTTTCGCTGATGCTGTTGGGCGAATTATTAGTTCGCAAGAACAATACATATAATACACTTGCCGCATCTGCTTTTTTATTACTACTAGTGAACCCTTTTTATCTATGGGATATCGGATTCCAGCTATCTTATCTAGCCGTACTGAGTATTGTTTGGATATCCGGACCACTGTATCGATCCGTGTTTATTTCTTTTCGCCCGTTTCGTTATGTATGGCAGTTGATGGCTGTTACGATCAGTGCACAAGTATTAACGATGCCTATCATTTTGTATCATTTTCATCAGTTTCCCAATCTGTTTCTCATCACCAACTTACTCATTGTGCCCTTATCAGGATTGGTTTTGTATGGGTGTATTGTTTTGCTGGTAATATCTCCTTTCCATGCTGTAGCCATGATTACCGGTAACATGATTGAAAAAACACTAAGGGTAATGAATCAAATAATTCTCTTCTTTGATCAATTGAATTTTGCTGTCACAGATCATATTGATCTTCATTTTGTGCAAGTAATACTTTATTACGTGATGGTGATAGCGATTGGATGTAGAATTGTTTACAAACAACCAAAATATACAATAATAGCAATCGCCAGTAGTCTTACAATAATAGGTTTTCATACTGATCGTCAAATAAACATTCGAAATACCCGGCGTTTGATCGTTTACCAAATGCGTGGACAAACCATGACTGATATTGGTAGCGGAGGTGCTTATTACTCATGGACTAGTGATAACCCGGATAAAAATGCTGAAAAATTTCTCACGGCTTCCCGAACCCAACTTGGTTTGGTACAACGAATGGGTATTTTATCTACCAAAGAATACCCTGTTGTACGTATGAGGAAACACAGTTTGGTCTTTACAGACAAAGCCCCGATTCATGGGTCTTTTCCGGTTGATATTGTGGTGGTACAAAAAGGTTCTTTTTTGAATATGAGCGATTTACATCGTGTTTTCAATGCTCGTTTATACATATTTGATGGGAACAATACCTTGTGGAAAATCCGAAAATGGAAAAAAGAGGCAGACAGCCTACATTTGCGCCACCATTCGGTGCCTGAACTAGGTGCTTTTGTAATGGAATACTGAAGATTGCGCCAACCATTCACTCATACCACCGGGTTCCCGGTGATAAACCGAACTGTTCATCATGCAAAAGAAGATTCAATCTGCACTTATTTCCGTTTTTTACAAAGATGGTCTTGAGCCATTGGCTAAACGCTTACAATCAGAAGGTATCACGATCTATTCCACCGGTGGTACCCAACAATTTTTGGAAGGGTTAGGAATTCAGTGTGTTGCAGTGGAGAGTTTAACAACTTACCCTTCCATTCTAGGAGGTCGTGTAAAAACTTTACACCCTGTTGTATTTGGTGGAATATTGGGTCGCAGATATGAAGCACAGGATTTGGAGGAGATGAAGCAATACAAAATACCTGAGATCGATCTGGTGATCGTTGACCTCTATCCTTTTGAAGAAACCTTGAAAAATACAAGTGAAGAAAAAGCCATCATCGAAAAAATAGACATCGGTGGGCCATCCATGATACGTGCTGCTGCTAAAAACTTCAAGGATGTTGTAGTGATTGCTGCCAAAGATGATTATGCATCACTTGAAAAAATACTGGCTGAGCAAAAAGGCTCTACAACTATAGAGCAACGAAAAGTATTTGCTGCCAAAGCATTTGAAGTAGTGATGCACTATGATATTGCCATCAGTAATTATTTTAATCCCGGACATCAGCAATCATTACGTTATGGAGAGAACCCACACCAGCAAGCCGTTTTTCATGGCGACCTTTCTCAATTATTCGATCAGTTGAATGGCAAAGAACTTTCTTATAATAATCTGGTAGATGTGGATGCTGCTGTACAGTTGATCAGAGAATTTACAGATACCACTTTTGCAATCATTAAACATACCAATGTATGTGGCATCGCTGCTCGCACTTCTGTAAAAGAAAGTTGGGATGCAGCACTCGCAGGCGATCCGGAAAGTGCATTTGGTGGAGTATTGGTTACCAATGGTACTATTGATAAAGCCACTGCTGATGCAATCAATGAAATTTTCTTTGAGGTATTGATTGCGCCTTCTTTTGATGCAGATGCTTTAGAAGTATTGAAAAGCAAAAAGAACAGGATCTTATTACAATTGAAACCCGGTACTGCTGCATTGAAAACTCCATCTAAATCCATTTTAAATGGTGTATTGGAACAAGGTGCTGATGAGGGCAATTTTGAGAAATGGGAAGAAGTAGGTGGCAGAACGACCACTACTGCAGAACAAGAAGATCTGCGTTTCGCCAATCTGGTATGCAAACACTTAAAGAGCAATGCCATTGCATTGGTAAAAAATAAACAACTGGTAGGAAAGGGATGCGGACAAACCAGCCGTATTGATGCACTCAGACATGCTATTGAAAAAGCGCATCAATTTCAGTTTGATCTGAAAGGTGCCGTATTGGCATCGGATGCATTTTTCCCTTTCAATGATTGTGTGCAAATTGCTCATCAAGAAGGTATTGAGGTTTTCATACAGCCCGGTGGTTCTGTAAGAGATAAAGACAGTATTGCCTATTGTGTGGAACATCAGTTAGCGATGGTAATGACGGGTATGCGTCATTTCAGACATTGATCATGACAGTAAAACAAAAAGCATATATCGGTTTAGTAGCTACCAGTATTCTCTGGGGCACTAGTTGGGTGGCCAGTAAAATTGCTGTTCAACAAGGTGTACCCGGGTTGGAAGTAGCTGCTATCCGTCAATTTCTGGGTGGTAGTTTGTTTGTTGCTTTCTTTTTAATTAGAGGAGAAAAACTACCCACCTTCAAACAATTGCTGTGGCTTACGGGAATGGGGATGCTTTTATTTGTAATCGCAAATGGATTTGCTACGGTTGCACTCTTATACATCCCCAGTGGATTAGCAGCTTTAATTGCGGCACTCTACCCATTATCTGTTGTAGTGATTGAGAAACTATTTTTTAAAAATACCAAAATCACTGCCATTACTTTTATCGGAATGCTATTAGGCATTACCGGTATCGGCTTTGTTTTTTATGATAATGCATTTCACAATTACACGGAAGGATATATCTGGGGATTGATACTTTCTGTGATTGCTATGTTGAGCTGGAGTGTAGGAACGATCATCATTGCCAGAAATAAAGTAAAGATGAATGCCTATAATGCCACCGGTTGGCAAATGTTAATGGGCTCTTTTGTACTGATGATTATGACATTGGTTTCAGGTAAAAGTATTCCACTCACCAGCATACCTGCAAATACATGGCTGGCCATTACATATTTGGTACTTGCCAGTTCAATAGTGGCGTTTGTGGCTTTCATTTATACGATGAAACAACTTGAACCCGCCATTGCCTCCTTGTACGCTTATATGAATCCGCTGGTAGCCATCTTATTAGGAACCATGATCACGAATGAAAAATTGACGATCAATATCCTCATTGGTTCATTGATCACACTGATCGGCGTATTTCTGGTGAATAGAAGTCTCAAAAAACAAAGGGAACAAGCTTTGGCTGATGTAGATGCGATGTAGTATCAGCAATGTTTATTGAGAAAATCTTCATATAGTTTTCGCCACATCATCCATTCAGATTGGTCTGCTAAAAAATGATTATGCAGAATAAAGGAGAATGTACCATCTACCTGTTTTACTGTTTCATAGAAAGTA
>CAYMQQ010000073.1:0-10959 GCA_964392685.1 uncultured Sediminibacterium sp. | reverse complement strand
ATATATCACTTATCACATTCTGATTTTTAAATATATCTCATTAATATCAGCCCTTTTTCTGTTTAAAAGTGGCCGTAAACACAAAATACCCACCATTTGTTTGCAGAAAGCGGTAACATTTTTTTAACTTTGCACTTCTTTTGTTCATCCTTGTAAATTTCTCTTTAGGCATGTCAAATCAGACGATGTTAGAAAAATTACAGCTGAAGGATGAGAAGAACCTGTTAATCCAGGGTCTTCCTTCAGCCATCGAAAAGCAGTTTGCCAAATTAACCTACGCCAAAAATGTAACCCCGCTACTCAGAAGTAAAAAGGTAGACTTTGCGTTAGTGTTTGCCATCAGCCAACAGCAGTTGAATACGGTTTTGTGTGAAGTGATACCGGCCCTGCATGAAGACAGCAAATTGTGGGTGGCCTATCCTAAAACAACCAGCAAGATCGTCAGCGATCTGAATCGCGATTGTAGTTGGGATTGTTTGACCAAAAAAGAATACGAATCTGTACGTCAGGTAGCATTGGATCATGTGTGGTCTGCGATTCGTTTTAAAAAGACTGATAAGATCCCTAACCGTTCCAGGGCTTTCTCTGAAGTAAAAAGCCAGGAAATGGGTGTGGATTTTGAAAAACGTTTGGTAGTGGCTCCGGTTGAACTGGAAAGACTGTTTACCAAACACGAAGAAGCCAAAGAGTTTTTTACTTCTTTGTCTTTTACCAACCAAAAAGAATATGTAACCTGGATTCAGGGAGCAAAAAAAGAAGAGACCCGTCAAAGAAGATTGGAAACAGCGCTGGAAAAATTACTGGCGGGTAAGAAGAATCCATCGGAGAAATAAGAAATATCCAACAGAGGAATAATGAATGTCGAATGTAGAAATATGTTCGACATTTTTTTTATCAATCATAATGAATCATAAAAATCTGCGGCCTATTGTATCTGATGCAAGGCATGCTCCATCTTCTTTTTTTGATCCTCCGAAAGCGATTCCTCACCATGTAAATGTTTAGCTTGCTTGCTGATGAATTTTGATTGCTGTTCAAATAACCTGCATAAGCTACAGATGGCCATATGAGAACGCAACTGAATACTTTCAATCCAGTTCAACTTACCTTCTTCTTTTTTTGAAACCAGATAAGTGGCTTTTTTACAACTGATAGTAAATAATCCCATGTTGATCAGGTTATTATTTGAGGTTGATCCAATTTTTCTCCAAACAAGCTCTGAGTCCGAGTTTGGCCCTATGTATCAATACCCAATAGTTAGACGGTGTAATGTTCAATGCCTTACAAATTTCATCTGCATCCATGTCTTCCATGTATTTCATTACAAATACTGCTTGTTGCTGCTGTTGTAATTTCTTCTTACAATTCTCCAGGATTTGGTAAAATTCCTTTTGTTGTAATCTGTCTGCTCCCTCCAATCCCCAATTCAATGGCTGGTCTTTTTCTGTCCAATGTTCCGCATCATTAAAGAAAATATCAGTTGCATCTTGCCCCGATCCGGTCTGAATGATGTCCTTGCTTTTCTTACGATAATGATCGATGATTTTATTCTTCAAAATCGTAAACAACCAACTTTTCTCAGAAGCTTCTCCTTTAAATCCCTCTCGTGCTTTCCACGCACTTAAAAAAGTTTCTTGCACCAGATCTTCTGCCAACTGTGCATCATTCACCCTTGGTTTGGCATAAGCATACAGTGCATCAGCGTAGTTGGATATCCAGTCAGAGGGAGAGAGGGGCATTTTTGATCTGTGAATTTTTGATCTGTGATTTTTTGATTTGTTTTTTTCGATTCCCTTTCACCTTTCACTTTTCACTTTTGACTTCTCAAATTAAATCAAGAAATCAAACCTGCCTGTCGGCAGACAGGGATCAACAAATCAAAGATTCTTCAAAGCATTGACCAATACATCCAATTCCTGTATAGTGGTATACACATTGGGCGTAATACGGCAGCCCTGTACCTGTGCGGCAGGTCTATCAATAGCAACGGTATATATTTTGTATTTGCTCATCAATGCAGCTTCCAATTCAGCCGGTTTCATTCCTTTGATACCCACATTGGCAATGGCACAACAGCGATTAGGGTCTTCCGGTGTATTCAGGATCACATTCGGAAATTTACGCACTTGTGTGGTCCAGTATTGTTGCAGGTATTTTAAACGTGCTTCTTTTCTTTCTGCGCCAATCATCTGATAATGTTGAATGGCAAAAGGAATCGTGATATCTGTTGCAACCGGATGTGTACCGGTATGATTCAATCGTGCAATCGTTTTTTCTTCTCCTTCTGAAGGTCCAAGTAGTGGCCAGTTTTGGTGTACAAGGTTTTTCTTTACATATAAAATACCTGCACCCAAAGGCACACTCAACCATTTATGTAAGCTGGCGCCATAATAATCGCAATGTAAATCGGGTATTTTAAAATTGAGTTGTGCAAATGCATGAGCCCCATCCACCAATACCTGTACGCCTTTGCTATGCGCCATATCACAAATCTTTTGAACTGGCATGACTTGTCCGGTGATATTGATGACATGACAAACCATCAACAATTTGGTCTTAGGAGTAATGGCATTGGCATACACTTCAACGATCTCTTCGTCTGATTGCGGGTTATTGGGAACAGATACCATTTTATTCACCACCCCATGCCGTATTGCTACTAAGCGAAACATATCCAGCATGGCACCATAATCCTGATAAGCCATTACTGCTTCATCACCGGCTTGCCAAGGGAACCCACCGATGATGGTATCCAAGGATTCGGTCGTATTTCTAGTAATGATCAATTCTTCTGCACTACAACCCGCAAGCGCCGCGAGTTGTTCTACACTTTTCTTTTTGTTCTCACCCTGCACCGTACGCATATAAAATGCTCCCTGTTTGTTGACTTCTCTGATATTCTCGATATATGCTTCGAGAATATTTTGGGGTAGAAAATTATAGTAGCCATTTTCAAGATTGATATAATCCGGTTTCAATACATATCCTGAACGGATGACCGACCAGAAATCTTCTTCGGTGGCTAATTTGTTTGCAGACATAGCTTCATATTTATTGACCCATTGCTGCATGGCGAGTCCACTAAAGGGTAAAGAGATACCAGCTAGTGAAAGGGATTTCAGGAAGTCGCGTTTGTGCATAGGGTTTCTTTTTGACAAGATAGCAAAACAATAACAAGACTAAAAAAGTTATACATTGATATAAGTGGATATTTTGTACTAGCTAATATTTTTTACTTCTTGTTGGTACGGCGAATTTCGAATTGATATTCACTTATAAATATTCGAAAATATAATCATGACTTATTCACCTAAAATGGATTCATAATATTGTTGGGGTAGGATAACATCTTTCGGGTTAGATATTATTTTGATTGAACCATCCATGTATTGAACTTTTATTGAAGTAATTTTTACATCATCAACTAAATCGGTAAACCAAACATACTCAAATGAGTATGAGCCTGTTTCATCTGGTTTAATAGGCCCAATGCCTTGCATAGTTATATTAGTTCCTCTTTTTGAATCAATTACTTTGTCTCCAACTGCATTATATCCAGTGAATGTGAACCATATATACTTTATTGTTTTATTGGTAGGGTTTAAAACCTGAATTTTAACTCCAATACCTTTTGTAAATTCACTTTCATCATAAAAACTCCAATTAGTTACAAGAATTCCTTTTAACTTGGATCTTGTTATAAAGTTTAATGCCTTTTTCTTTTGATTTTCAGCCATTAGTGAGGATATGTATATAGCGTTTTCTTTGAACTTTTCTTGTTGAATACCATTTAAGGATTTAATTTTCTCAAAGACGTTTTTATCTAAAGTTGTTATCCGATCTTTTTTTATAAAAAATCTATCTAGATTGATATAGAATTCGTAAAAGTCAGTAGATGGAGAAGTTTCATTATAAGAACATCTTATAGCGCCACTAATAGCCACAGTTGTTCCTTTTAAAAAATACTTATCAGAACCAGTTGTACAATAGTTAGTGATAGTTTTTCCCACATAACAATCTTCGTTTATGATTCCTATAACTTGGGTAGAATCTGTGAAAATTTGTCCAGCTTTAATTTGACTATAGCTAAAGGAGGGGATTAACAGAAAGGCAAAAAAAACTTTTATCATTGAAATGAGTTTTTTTCTAATATACGAGTTTTAATTTATATAAATTGGTAATTCAACTAAAGCTTAATTGTATTTTGATTTATATGTCCAAAGTTGTAAAATACATTTGATTGTGCCGATGGATTGAGTTATTTCCTTGTAGTAATATGTAATATCGATTAAAAACATCTTGTGTTTAAAGATTAGTCAATATGAGAATAGTACAAACTATTGTATTTATCTTTTTCTTGGGGTTTGCCAATGCACAGGATACCCTCTTTATCAAAAGAAGAATAGCAGATACTCCTTACGCATTTTATCATGCCATTTTTATTGATACTACTAAAAACTCTGTATTTAGAAATCGGATTACTGATTATCAATTCAATGAATTTGATTCCACAACTTATTTTGACGGGCTTGCATGTTCGGAAAGACCCAGACAGCAGCGAAGGTTTTCGCCCATCAAAGAACTGCCTCGTAATTGGGTACCACTTTTCCAATACCAAGGGAAATATTATACGTATCATGCTTCAGACTGGTGTTGCATTTTTCGATTTCGTATCACTGATACCACCACCATGGATCATGGTGTGGAAGGACCAGAACCCTCTTGGATCAAACAAATCAAAGATCATGGAAAAGGAAAGTTTACCATTGAAAGGAGTAGTTTGTATGGGGGAGATACCGTAACCATTCACATCATTGATCAAAAAAGGGGGATTGCTATTCTCAGCTTTTCACCCTCTAGATATGGGGGAAGTTTCCAAATACTTATGGTAGATGCCAATCGGGCTCATTTATTTCCTACGATCGTCAATTACTGTGTAACGGATCGGATGGAGGAAGTAGAATTCGATCGTATTGATTTTTCAAAACTGTTAAAACAGTATTCATCTTTCCGCCGTATGAATCATTAGTGAATCATTAATCCCGTAACAATCGCTAATCCGATGCTAAGTAATGTTCCAATGACGAGGTATTCTGTTTTCGATTCTTGCCGGTCTTTCTCAGCAAAACGAATAATGCCTTTAGCGGTTACCAGTAATCCGATGGCTGCATATTGCCCTTGAATAACTAGGATCAATACAATAACACGTTCAGCAATACCTATCCATTTTCCTGCATTGACCAGACTTTCAGTTTTTTCTGCATCGTCTGTTTGTTTGATTTTATCACTCCACTGTTTTGTAAACTGACCGATGATAATACCTGCAGGATAGGTAACGAAAAGAAATCCAGCTATCAGTTTCCAAAGGGGGAGGTTATTAGTGAACGCTTTCCAACTCATAAGAGTGTCTTTCCATTCGATAAATGAAAAATACCAACAGGCAAAAATCACGATCAGATGAAGTAGTTGATCAATAATAAAATAGGGGGTACTGTCTTTTTGATAGGATTTCCATCCATCAATGATGGTATGTGTTGCAAATAGGATGATGGCTACGAGATAGTATTGCCAACCTATCAATAGCCAGGCAATTAAGGCTGTAATACTTCCATGTAAGTATAGTTTACCTGAATTGAAGTGTTTCAGTTTTCTTTCTTCTATCCAGGATCTGGGTTGAAGTATAAAATCAGTCATTAAATGTGCGATCAATAGTTTGATTAACCACAATTCTTCAATGATCATTTGAGCAGTTTGATGATGTTTCCAAATTTTGCAATTACCGACTCAATTTCAGACCATCTAGCAGTATTCACAAGTTGGGAAATAGTACTTTTTGATTTTCTGAATTGATCAGCTATTTCCTGTTGCGTTTTTCCTTTTAATAATTCTGCGATCACTGCTGCCTGCTTAGCTGTCATTTTTTTGAAAATGCTATCAGTATAAGTTGCAATCAAATCTAACGCAATCTCATAAATCTTTTTTTCTTCAGTAGTATTGATTGCAATAAATAGTCTTTTGTCTAATTGACTCATCATGTCAAATGCTCTCCCGGATAATATAAATGCTTCTCCTTTGGCTGTAGACAGATTTCTAACAGGAGTGGTCACATTTCCCAATCCGATACTTGCTCGTATATCACATTGAGCTGTTTTGCTAACACTGATAGCTATTGCTCTGCAAAGTAGTATCCATTGTAATGCCTCTTGTGGATTTCTGACGTATACCTGAAAGCTGTCGCCTCTATAAAACTCATGCTTCAGTGATGCAAGTATTTTTGTAATGGTGGTCAGAAGATTTTTTGCTTCAGCTGATTTCAATCTGGTTGAATTGACAATATCCGCAGTGATGACGGCACGACTAGACATATCATTAAGTTTGGTTAAAAAAGGATTTTTTGAATAGTTCGGTTAAATATACGAACTTTTAAATAGTTCGGTAAAATATACGAACTTTTCAATTGTTCGGTTATTTAACCGAACTTTTACAGATAAAAATTTAGGGTAGAATGAGCCTTGCTATTATTTGAAGAAACGCTACTTGAATAACCGATATAAAAAAGCAATTACACAGGGTGTAATTGCTTGGTGATTTTTGTGCCCAGAACAGGAATCGAACCTGCACTACCTTGCGATAACCAGATTTTGAGTCTAGCGCGTCTACCAGTTCCGCCATCTGGGCTTTTTATTGGGCTGCAATGATACGATAAAATTTGATCCGCCAAAGGCTGATTGTAAATATTTTTTTGTGCCAAAGGCTCAAAATATCGATTAACGTCGTTGTTCTGAGGCTTTTGATAACCTCATATTCAATCCGCCTTTGGCGGATCAAATTTTATCCAAATACTTCTTTTTAAAATAGTACTCCTTTACTTGCAGCAACTCTTTTTCGGTAGTAATACCCTCCTGATAATTTGAAATAATCGCTTCCACGGGTTCATAGATTTGTTTTTTTAGTTCCTCAATCGTAGCGGTAATACTGTCGGTATCGCCTTCTTCCCTCAACTCATTTAACTCCATCACTTCCATTAAAAAATCGGGGGATAACTGGTATTTTTCCTCCTCTTCCAATAACCCCTTCAATTGTAACACATATTTGATCGTGTCATCCGGGTCTTTCAAAGTTTTGAATGCTTTATTAACCTGTGCCGACACCTGTAATGCTTCTTCCTGCTCCTCCTCTGAAGCCTGTACATACCGATCCGGATGATACTTTCGCTGTAACTCGAAATATTGTTTCGATAACTGACTCGTATCAGGTTGCAGGGAGATTGGGATGTTGAATAATTCGAAATGGTTCATGGATGTGAAAAGTCAAAAGTGAAAAGTCAAAAGTGAAAAGTCAAAAGTGAAAGGGGGTATTGGTGCTACTATCTTTTCACCTTTCTCCAAAGGAGTCCTGTGGACACTTCTCACTTTTCACTGCCTTAAAACGCTATCTTGCCCAAAATTACTCCAATGCTCGTTATCGGACTTATCAGAGAGGGAAAAATTCCGGCGGATAATCGGGTGGCACTTACGCCCGGACAATGCAAATGGCTGCAAAAAAATGTTCCGGATCTTAAAATACGGGTCCAACAATCGCCTAACCGATGTTTCTCGGATCAGGAGTATCTGGATGCCGGGATCGACGTGACCGATGACTTATCTGATTGTGCCATTCTGCTGGGGATCAAAGAAGTGCCGGTGAGCATGCTGATTCCGAATAAAACCTACCTGTTTTTCTCTCATACCAAGAAAAAACAACCTTATAACCAGGCTTTATTACATGCCATGATGGATAAAAATATCACGTTGATTGATTATGAGTGTTTGGAACATACCGACGGACAACGCATTATTGGCTTTGGATTTTTTGCCGGTATTGTTGGGGCACATAATGGGATCATGTGTTATGGAAACAGAATTGGCACATATCATTTGAATAGGGTAGTGGAGGTAAAAGATTATCGTGAATTGATTCGTACTTATTTTGGACTCAAACTTCCGAATATCAAAATTGCAGTAACCGGCAGTGGGCGTGTAGCACATGGTATTTTGGAGATCATGAATCTCATGGATGTTCAGGAAGTAGAGCCGGATGAATACCTGAACCGCTCATTTACTTATCCGGTATATGTACACTTGAAAGGAAGCGATTTGTACCGTCATAAAGTCAATCGCACCTATCAGCGAGATCATTTTCACAACCATCCGGAAGAGTATGAATGCATTTTCAAACAATATTGTGCTGATACGGATATTCTCATGAATGGTATTTACTGGGATCACAATATTCCTCGACTCTTTGAAATGGATGACCTGCGTGCTGCTGATTTTCGCATTCAAACCATTGCAGATATCACCGATGATAAAGGTGGTAGCGTTCCTTGTAACCTGGGTGATGGTACTATCGATGATCCGGTGTATGGAGTGGATCGATCTTCATTTGAAAAAACTGCGCCTTATTTGTCTAACAGCGTAGATGTAATGGCTGTAGGCAATTTACCCAATGAATTGCCTCGCGATGCGAGTAAATATTTTGGTGAACAACTGATCAAATATGTACTGGAAGACATCAGAAATGGCGGTAGTGAAACAATTGATCGTGCTACGATTCTTTCAAAAGGGAAGCTGACTAGTTATTTTGATTATTTAGCGGATTATGCTACGCATTAATGATTGATTGCCACTGAGGGCACTGAAATACACAGAAACGATTCAGTGCTTCTCTGTGTTTTCAGTGGCATTTAAAAAGCTAGATAATAATCTTTCAAAAAGTCTACAAAGGCTTCTGAATACGCCCCATTTTCTTTAATCCGAATAGTCCTTTCTTCACTAGCAGTAACGGATTTTTCAAACCAAAACATCACTCGAAAAGGCGTATGTTTTTCTGTCTGACAAACTTCTAACGTTTCAGTTGCTATCCAGTCATATTGTTTTGCCAGATCCATGGCTTCTGTTCGTCTATGTGCGGGTAGCAGCAATGCAAATCTGCCATGGGGTTGTAGTAAACGGGCCACCTGTTCAAATAGTGTAACCAAGGTTAATCCGCTATCATGTAAAGCCAGGTTGCGATCTGTATCCGGACTTTTAAGATCGTTCTCATAAAAAGGTGGATTGGAAATGATCAGATCATATGGTTCGCTCTTCCATTCCAGTATATTGATAGCGTGTACGGTTATCTGATCTTTCCATTTAGAAGCTTGTATGTTTTCTTCCGCTTGTTGAGCAGCTGAACTGTTGATGTCGATGGCATCGATCCAGCCATCACTTTTTTGCGCAAGCATCAAGGACAGTAATCCCGTACCCGTTCCAATATCCAAAGCCCTACTATTATTCTTCCTGTCAACTGTCATCTGTAAACTACTCACTTTCCTCCCCACCCAGGCTCCAAACAAACAAGCATCCGTGCAAACTTTCATCGCACATCGATCTTGATGAATGGTGAACTGCTTGAACTGAAAATAGGAGTTGGGCATGCTGCAAAGGTAAGGTCGCGGGGTTTTGAAGAGGAGTTATTATCTTAGAGAAGATGAAAACTAGGTTTCTCAATAAATACAAAACGGTTGGATTGTATGGCTTATCACTGGCTATTCTTTTACTCTTGTTAAGATGGTTGGAGTTGAAATTCCTGATTTATCAACATTCTTTTGAGATATATGCAGGAATCATCGCTTTGTTTTTTACCGGATTGGGTATTTGGGTATCCCAAAAACTGACAAGGCCCAAAACAGAGACCCGTATCATAGAAAAAACAGTGTATCGTGATTCATCGCTTCCTTTTGAAATCAATAGAAAAGAAATGGAGGAATTGGGTATCAGTGAAAGAGAATTAGAAGTTTTGCAATTGATGTCGCAGGGGATGAGTAATCAGGAAATAGGCGCTCAATTATTTGTATCGTTGAATACGGTGAAGACCCATGCAGCACGAATTTTTGAAAAACTGGATGTGCAAAGAAGAACGCAAGCAGTTGAAAAAGCAAAAAAGATCGGTTTGATCGCCTAACAGTTCATGCTTTTGGATGATTTCCGGACAGGATCATCAAAATCACCCGAAAGTATGAACGAAAAGATAGGTAGACATCCGACTTTAGCAGTTCATTTATCACCCTAAACCAACACATATGAAAAAAGTGGTTCTTGTCAATGGCATTATTGCCGGATTGATCGTCAGTGTATTGATGGTAGCTTCTACCATGTATTTTAAATCTTCCGGCGATCATGAAAACGGAATGATCTATGGATACGCATCCATGATTATAGCCTTTGCTTTTATTTTTGTCGGTATCAAAAGCTTCCGCGACCGATACAATAATGGACTGATTAGTTTTGGAAAAGCCTTTAAGATCGGACTATTGATCGCATTGATCGCCTCTACTTTTTATGTAGCTACCTGGTTGGTAGAATACTTTTATTTCTTCCCTGATTTTGCAGAAAAATATGCAGAGGTAGAGCTTGCAAAAGCAAAAGCTGCTGGAGCCACCGAGGCTGAGTTGGCCAAACAGACAGCCGAAATGGCCAGTTTTGCAAAATGGTATAAAAATCCGCTATTCAATGCCCTCATGACCTATGCGGAAATTTTACCGGTTGGTTTGTTGGTTTCTTTGGTGAGTGCTTTTTTGTTGAAGAGAAAATAAAAGAGGGCTGCAAGCTTCACGCTTCAAGCTGCATGTGAAATATTGATACTTCTGTGTACTTATATCTGAATAAAATGAAGAGAGCACTTGATAATTCAGGTGCTCTCTTCATTTTATTACTTGCAGCTTGAAGCTTGCGGCTTGCAGCTGTTTACTCCGCCGTCAAACTCGCCATCAAATACTCCTGATTCAAGCGAGCGATATTGCTGATGGAAATTTCTTTCGGACAAGTTGCTTCACAGGCACCGGTATTGGTACATGCACCGAAACCTTCTTTATCCATTTGCGCTACCATATTCATGACACGGGTTTTGCGTTCAGGGGCACCTTGAGGCAACAAGGCG
>CAYMQQ010000072.1:7950-11023 GCA_964392685.1 uncultured Sediminibacterium sp. | reverse complement strand
AACCCGTCTACAGTAAAACGACAGGTGCTGCTGGGAATGTATTCAACCCCGGCCACATAATGTGTGCTTTGAATATAATTACCCGGATTCGCAACGCCGCCAGTTCTAAAAGCAAGTTGGGTATACGATGGCAGTTTATAATATCGTCCGATACTGGCATTGATATTCCAGGTACGCGCAATGGCATAACTCAACGATACTCTTGGTGATAGTTGTTGCAGTGGATTGGATTCGCTGTTGTTCAAACTATTGGCGTCCATACGGATACCCCCGCTAATAGCAACTTTATCCTGAAATATTTTTTTACTTCCTTGAATAAAAGCTCCGTATTTAATAAAGTCTGTATTATTATTGGCAATAATTCTTTGTTCCGGTTGAATGATATTGCCATTCTGATCGCGCAATTCTTTTCGAAACAGATTATTGAAATCGTTATTGAAATCTACGTACTGCACCATGGCACCATAACTGATCTTCCATCCATTGGCAGTATTGGCGGTCATGTCCCAGCGTAATTTATTTTCGGTTTCCCGACTATCCGTTAATAAAGTTTGTGTGGCGGGAGAAGGATTTTCATTATCTTCAAACTTCTCAACATTATTGTTTAATGTATTTCTGCTCAATGCCAAATTCCAAAAACCTTTCTTGGTCAATTTTCTCAAACTGGCACCGATGGTATAATTCCACTGATTGATGATAGGATTACTATTGATCACATACAATTTCTCAGGCGTAGCCGATTTAGGTGCTGCAAATTTGAATTCATCAATAGCTCCTAATCCCAAAAAACTCAGGGTTGTGGTAGGATTGATCTTGGTGGTGGTTTTAAATTGAAAGTCCCAATAGTTGGGTCTGATCGGTAAATCAATGGCTTGAAACAATAACTGCAGATAACTTCTTCGAACAGAAGCGAGATAGGTTGTTTTCTTATCCAAGGGACCATCCAATGTCAACGCTAATTCTGTTGCACTCAAGATCACATTCCCTTGCGTTCGCTTATCGTTACCTGATTTTTGTCTGAACTGCAATACACTACTCAACGCATTATCATAACGTGCATCAAATGCACTGGAACTGAGTTTTACTTCTTCGATAAAGTTGGCATTTAAAATACCTTGGGGACCACCGCCACTTCCTTGTGTACCAAAGTGATTGATTACGGGTATTTCAACACCATCGAGATAATATACATTCTCATTGGGTGCGCCGCCACGAATGATGATATCATTACGGAAACCGCCGCCACCCACACCACCACCTACTCCGGGTAGTGATTGAACCACTTTACTGACATCAAAATTTCCTCCCGGGTTTCTCTTGATCTCTTCTGTGGTCATTTTTTGAACACTCAATGGAGTTTCAATACTGGCAGCCCTGGCAGTAGCTCTTCTTCCTGAAACGGTTACTTCAGCCAAAGAAGAAGCTGTAGGTTCTGCTTCTAAAGTGATCACATTGATATTTCCATTGGTGATAAGTACATTATTGAGAGAGACCACTTTGTAGCCAAGTGAGGTAATCGTAATGTTATAAGAACCGGGCACTAAACCACTAAAGCGAAAGATACCAGCGGAATCTGTTATCGTAGCAAGATTAGAAGGATTGAGTAAAACACCGGCACCCATTATAGGTCTTAAGGTATTCTTATCAATCAGTGTACCCGACAAACTTCCTTGTTGTGGGGTTTGTGCCTGTAACGTAATGGTCGAAATAATTGCAATAATCCCTGCCAGTAGCTTCAACATATTCCTTTTGTTTAACGTTATAACAAAGGAACATGTGTTTTGTTAATGTAACACTATTGTTTGTTCCATATCTTCTAACGCAACCCCTTTGGTCTCAGGCATCATCTTCCATACATATAGTAATTGTAGGAACATCATGAATGCAAAGAATCCGAAGATATAAGTACCGGGTACATTAGCGGCGAAGAAGGGAAATACTTGTGCGACCAATGCAGCAAACACCCAATGGGTCAGACATCCAAAGGAAGTACCACTGGCACGAACTGAGTTGGGGAATAGCTCTGATAAAAACACCCAGATCACAGCACCTTGTCCAACCGCATGCGCCGCAATGAACAGAAACACATAATACACGATCATCGTTTTATCTGCTGCATTAAAAGACAC
The DNA here is from genome assembly GCA_964392685.1 of uncultured Sediminibacterium sp. Taxonomy (GTDB): domain Bacteria; phylum Bacteroidota; class Bacteroidia; order Chitinophagales; family Chitinophagaceae; genus Sediminibacterium. The sequence continues at coordinate 8,894 of CAYMQQ010000072.1, read as the reverse complement.
TGCGATCAGTGTAAGAGAAATGATATAACCCACAGAGCCTACATACATCAATAATTTTCTTCCAAAACGATCGATCAGGTACCAGCCCGTAATAGTGAAAATAAGATTCACAACACCAATACCTACTGATGATAACAACGCACCACTTCTTTCAATACCCGCCATCTCAAACACTTTGGGGGCAAAATAGATGATGGCATTGATGCCCGACATTTGATTAAAGAAAGCGATCAAAAAAGCCAATACCAGCGGTGCCATGAATTTTTTAGAGAACAGTGATTCTTTCACCTGAGTCACTGAGTTCCGAATGGCATCAATCATGGCATCGGTTGCTTCACCGGTAATAGCCAATACTTTTTTGGCCGCCGCTGCATCGTTTTTATACAATACCAACCACCGTGGTGTTTCGGGTGTAAACAACATCATCACTGAAAATAAAAGAGAAGGAACAGCAACCACTCCCAACATCCATCTCCAGTCATTTTCGCCACCCAATCCTTGTAATAAATAATTAGAAAAATAAGCCAGTAAAATTCCTGCCACTACATTCAACTGAAAAGAGATCACCATTCTGCCACGATATTTCGGTGGTGCTATCTCAGAGATATACACGGGTGCCACCACAGAAGAAGCGCCGATACTCAGTCCACTTAAGAAACGAAAGACCATAAACGTATACACATCCTGCGCCAACGCAGCACCAACAGAAGTGACCAGAAATAAGATGCCAATCCAGAACAATGTTTTTTTTCTCCCAATACGATTAGCGGGAATATTTCCCAAGGCAGCACCAAACACAGTTCCATACAATGCCATGGCAATGGCAGTACCATGCATCCAGTCGCTTAGGTTCCATAAAGATTGAATGGCTTGTTCAGCGCCGGATATAACAGCCACATCCAAACCAAATAACAATCCACCCAATCCTACTGTGATGGACCATA
>CAYMQQ010000072.1:0-7850 GCA_964392685.1 uncultured Sediminibacterium sp. | reverse complement strand
ACAGCCACATCCAAACCAAATAACAATCCACCCAATCCTACTGTGATGGACCATAGGGCAAGCTTCTTATGCATAATCAGTTGTATTGACCACATAAGATACTATAAAAAATCATTGCAGATTCATGAAAGAGCAAAACAAACTGAGGGCGTTTCTATCAACTTGTTTCAAAAAAAAAGATCCGCCATAGGCGGATCCAGATATTCATTAGGGTTATAAAAACAAGTCAATAATAATCCCCCCGGATAATAGCTGATCGTTCTTTATTTTCTGAATGAATAATTTCTTTGGCGAAAGTACCCGTATGTATCCAGTCCATAAAATCACTTCGATGAGGGCCACCTATCTGTAGACCACAAAACCAATTCAGTAGATAAACCAATCATGATGATCATTTAGCCGGTGTAAGTATAATATTTCTATACTCAATCGGACCATGGTCTCCTTGTAACATAATAGGTCCCGGTTCTCCTTCTTTACTATCTAAAGCACCACCCGTAATTCCGGGAATAATTTGATCAACGATGATGGCTTTTCCATTGGCAACCACTGTTACCCTACGGCCTATAAGAGTGATATCATAAGTCTGCCATTCACCCGGCGACTTGGCCACCATTTCATTGGGTGTTAAAAATCCATAGATACCGCCGAAATAAGTAGAAGAAGGTTCTTTACCGGCATTATCTTCTACCTGCACTTCATAGCGACCTCTTAAATAGATACCACTATTGCTTCCTGCAGGATAACGAAATTCAATATGCAGTTTGAAATCGGTGAATGTTTGATCTGTAATAAGATTGGTTCCAGATCGAGCACTGGTTAATACACCATTGATATTTTGCCATTGGTTGTTTTTGCCTTGTCCGTGCCAACCACTCAAATCTTTGTTATTCAACAACTGAATAGGTTCACCCCATACCACCGGATTTGTTCTCTTTAGCAATGGCGCTCTTTCTCCGATAAACGTATAAGTTTTACCATTACTTGCCTGAATGGTTCCTTTGAGTTGATCGTTTTCAAGCGTTGCTTCCAATACCATTTCCTTATCTGTACGATCCCATTGTGGCGGAATGGAAAAATGAATCTTTCCTTCTTTCACATGCACTTGTGCAATGGGCCTGGCACTTCCTCCATCTGCCACAAATTGTCCCACCAAGGTTTTGATCCCTGATAGTTTGATCTCCAACCAAGACGGAGCGATTCGATCTCCCATGTTTACAGTGAGATCCCATCTTCCGATAACATCATGATCGGCCATATTTTTTTCTTTAACGGAAAAAGCACTAACAATGATAAAAGCTACTGCCGCTATTACAAATAGCAAAGCACGACTGGTATGTAGTTTCATAAATCGTAATTTGAATATTGAAGATAAGAAAGTATCATTTTCTCTGTTTTTAAAAAAGCACTCATCATTTCTCCATTATTTTTTAGCAACAAGCATTAATCCGTTTCCTGATTGAACGGGTAACATAAAATCAAGAATCATACACAGTAATATCAGTGGATAAAAAATGATAAATAAAGTCAGTACAATAATTTTCAAGGGTAGGGCATATGCATTAAAAAGGATAAAATGACTATTCAATAACTCATTACTCAATTTACCCCAAAAGCCATATGTGCTCTTTGTTTCAGTGATTGCAAAATGATTTTGATATAAGAGTTCTTTTACACGTTCTTCGGTATATGTTTTTTGATTTTTTTGGATGCTTTCATAATTATCATATTTTTTAATAATACGCTTATAGAAAGGTAATAGTATGCTATTATTTACCGGTACATACAACAAAAGTTCTCCGCCTTTCTTCATGGCTTTATACAATTGAGCCAATGCTGCATCATCATTTGTACAGTAGGGTAAAACAGATAAGCACAAGGAAACATCATACTTATCTGACTCATTAAAAGATTCAATCTCTGTTTGCTCAAAAACAACATGTGTGTACTGCTGTACTTTTGCATATTGTTTACAAAATGAAACATTAGTTTCAGCACGATCCAGTCCCTTAAAAAAACTGTATCTATGGGCAGCTGCGTAAGGAAAAAGAAATTGACCTTCACCACACCCAACATCCAGCAGAGAAAATGAGTCGCCTTTTTTTGCTAATAACTTCTTGAGTCGTTTCGCGATATGCCACTTTCGAAGTTGTGTTAGATAATTGGATAGATAAATCAGACGAATCCATCGTGGGTGATCGAATAACCATTTCGGATACTGATGTGTAAAAATCTTTAATGGCTCTTTCTTCTTCAAATCAGGCATTTAGAAGTCCAATATAAAAGTCGATGAACAAAGAAAAAAATATTCATCCAGCGGTCTTCTTCCATCTTAATACATGGATTGATTAGCATATTCCTCTGCTGGGTAATATAAAAAAAGGGTTCGCTGGTGATTTACAATGATAACAGCTTTATCAATCCGGTCTAATGATCATCCTTTCAACTATTTTATCGCTATTATCCAATAGAAATTTCTGATCGAAAATCCGCAAGAAACCGAATAAGTCATTGATTTTGATATACATAAGTTTTTATATAAATAATTTATTACACTTTTTGCATTTCGACTGATTGATCAATTTATTCGGGTATAACTCACTTTTAAACTGTTTTTTGTATCTTTTCTATCCTATCTAATACCTAAAATAACTATTATGAAAAAATTGTTACCGCACTTGTGGTGCTGGTGTCTGTTATTATGCAGCTCACTCAGTATTGCACAAAACCGCACAATCACAGGTAAAGTTGCAGATGCAAAAGGACAGCCTGTTCCCTATGCCAGTATTCTGATCAAAGGCACCAAAACAGGAGCCAATGCTAATGAAGAAGGCACATTTACACTTGCTATTCCTTCCGGAAAAGTAACCTTACAGATCAAGGCCATCGGCTATGAAGACAAAGAGGTGGAAGTTGGTACAGCCAACAACCTTTCCATCTCCTTGCGCAGTGGTACAGCCATGAGTGAAGTAGTAGTAACCGCTTTTGGTGTGAAGCAACAGAAAAAAGCATTGGGTTATGCCGCCACCGAGATCAGTAATAAAGATCTCTTGGAAAGTAAGCAACCCAATCTAATCAACGCTATTCAAGGGCGAGTAGCCGGCGTGCAGATCAATTCCACCGGCGGTGGTCCGGGTCAGGGTGCCAGGATTGTGATTCGTGGACCCAAAAGTTCATTAGGTAGTAACCAACCCTTGTTTGTTATTGATGGGGTGATCGTTGATAATAGTACCGTTGTAGAAGGTGGTAATGCTGCATTAAGAGGTATGAGTAATAGGATCTCTGATTTGAATCCCGATGATATTGAAAGTCTCTCCATTTTAAGAGGTGGTGCAGCTACAGCCCTATATGGTTTCAGAGGCAGTAATGGTGTAATTGTCATCACCACTAAAAGTGCCAAGACCGGTAAAATGAGAGTGAGTTATACATCCACTGTAGGTACGGAAGAAGTCAATAAATTTCCGGATGTACAAACTACCTACACCCAAGGTTATAATAATAACTACAACAGAAATGATTTCTTCCCTTCATTTGGTCCAACCGTAGCTGCCGGTAAAACAGCCGATCCTACTCACCCCGATCAGCTTTTCCACCACTATGCCCGAGCCTATGAAAGAGGTTACCAATACCGCAACACGGTAAACATCAGCGGCGGGACTGAAAAAGCATTGATCAATTCTTCCTTTGGTTATTTCAAACATCAAGGTGTGTTACCGAATACCGATTACTCCAATTTCAATGCGCGCTTGAATGCTACTTTGAAGTTGAGTGATAAATTAAAAATAAACCCATCCGTAAACTATATCAGCAGCGGTGGCTTGCGCTACAATGCCGATCGTTTTAATGAAGGACTTACCTACTGGAGTCCAAGATGGGATGTACGTGATTATAAAAATCCGGATGGTACACATAAAACCTATGGAAATAACAATCCCATTTTTGGCGCCTACTATAATTTGTTCAAGGATAAAGTAGATCGTGTCATTTCCAACGTTGCCATCAACTATGCACCGATCAGTTGGTTAGACATTAGCTATCGTGTGGGTTATGACTTCACATCAGACAGCAGAAGAGCTACTGCACCTGCACAAGTACCTCGTACCGGTGTCATCAACTTTGCTGATAATGCATTGGGATTTGTTGGAGAGTATCGCATCCTCAACAAAATCCTCAACAGCAATTTATTGTTAACCGGTAAATTCAATTTGAGTGATCAATTCGGATTAACCGTAAGAGCCGGACATGATCTTGTTGACCAAAGCTATAATTTCCAGCAAACAGAGGGTCGTGAATTGGATGTGCCAACACTACTCTCGCTCAACAATGCAAAATTCGTAACACAAAACAGTCGACAAACAGCACTCAGAACCATGGGTATTTTTGGAGATGCTACTTTGAGCTATCGCAATTTTGTATACCTATCAGTAACCGGACGTAATGACTGGGCAAGCTCTGTTGCCAGTGGTAACCAAAGCTTCTTCTATCCAAGTGCCAGTTTGAGTTATGTATTCAGCCAGCATTTTGAATTACCATCCTGGATCTCTTATGGTAAACTGCGTGCTTCTTTTGCCAAGATCGGTATAGCTCCGGTAACACCTTATCTTACCAATACCTATTATAACAATGCATTTGGACAACCCGTGAACAATGTCATTGGTTGGACAAGAGATGATGTGAGAGGTGCTACTGAACTCAGACCTGAGTTTACTGATAACCGTGAGATTGGTTTGGAAATGCAATTCCTCAACAACCGTGTTGGTTTTGATGTTAGTTATTATAAGATCAACAGTAAAGACGTTGTGAATCCGGTATTGGTTCCGAATTCAACCGGATTTAATTCTTTCATCTTGAATTCAGGTGAAATTGAAAACAAGGGTATTGAATTGGTAGTGAATGGTACACCTGTAAAGACGAATAACTTTACCTGGGATGCGAGTGTGAACTTCACCAGCAATCGAAATAAAGTTATTAGTCTGGCTCCGGGTTTAACAGATATCGTGATTGGTAGTCAATTTGGTTATCTCAACAGCGGTGCTACACAACGTTGGGTGGTAGGTCAACCTGTTGGTGGTTTATATGGTATCGCTTATCAGCGTTTTTATGGAACTGCACCTGACGACAGAATTACATTACGCAGAGACCTTCCCATGTTGATTGCTACCAGCGGTACCGGTGCCGGTTTCCCTATTCGCGATGTAACCAATCAACGTTTAATGGGTAACTCACAACCTCGTGCTATCTGGGGTATCAATAATAGTTTCACCTACAAAAATCTCACCCTCTCTGTATTGTTTGATATCAGAAGTGGTTTTCAGCGATTCAATCAGTTGGGAAATTTCATGAGTGCTTTTGGTATTGCTAAATACACAGAAGACCGCAATAGTACACGTGTATTCCCGGGTGTAGTTGCCGGTGGTGCTGCCAATACACAAACGGTTTGGTTAGGACAACAAGTAGGGCCAGATGGAAGAAACTATGGTGATGGTTTCTACAGAAATATTCATAGAGGTGTTACTGAAAACTTTATAGAAGATGCGGGATGGACTCGTTTACGTACGTTGAGTTTATCCTATGGTTTACCTGCTAAACTCTTCAAAAAACAAAACTTCATCAAAGATGCTTCTGTTACCTTAACGGGAAACAATCTTTTATTGTGGACCAAGTTTTCCGGTTTTGATCCTGAAAACAGTTCAACAAGTGCAGACAGCAATGCGGATGGTTTTGCCGGATTTACTTATCCGGGTGTACGCAGTTATTTCCTGACACTGAATGTTAATTTCTAACACCCAAACCTGAAGATCATGAAAAAATATAGTATCAATCCCCATCAACTTCTCTGCTGTTTGTTACTGGCAGTAACGATCATCGGTAGTAGTTGTAAGAAATATCTTGACATCAATAACGACCCCAACAGACCTACGGAAGCGCCTATCAATGGTTTGTTAGCAGCTACTACACAGAATACCGGACTGAATGTATTCCGTGTTGCCAATGCGGGTCCTAATTATTATGTACAATACTTTGCTTCACCGAATGCATCAAGTCCGACGGATATTTATGATCGTGTAGACTATAGTACGCTTTGGAGAAACTTGTATGATAACATGACAGATCTCTATGATTTGCAAGAGTTATCGATTAAATCAAACAGCTCTGCACATTTGGGAATGGCAAAAGTGATGATGGCCATCAACTTGAGTTTAACAACCAATTTATGGGGTGATGTTCCTTTCTCTGAAGCTTTTAAAGGCGACAACTTAACACCTAAGTTTGATGACGCACAACAATTACATACCCAGTGTATTACTTTATTGGATGAAGGTATTGCTGAGCTACGCAAAACACCTACTGTTAATGTAACACCTGCAGCAGACTTTATGCATGGCAATGCAGCAGCCAGTTCTGCCGCTTGGAATACCACCAACAGAATTTGGTGGATCAGAACTGCCTTTGCCATTAAAGCGAGATTGTTACAACAGTTATCCAAAACAACCGGATACAGTGCTACAGCAGTTTTATCTGCAGTAGACAGTGCCTACACCAATAACAATATGGAATCCAGGGTCACTGTTTTCACCTTGCGTAATCCATGGGCACAGGTTGCCAGAAACCAAGCCGGATTGGTATTGGATGGTTGGTTGAGCACACAGTTCATCAATAATTCCATGAATGCCAATACTACATCGCAGGATCCGCGTTTACCCAGACTCACCAATCTTACTCGTTTCAATGATTACAGAGGAACGCGTAATGGTGTAGGACGTGTAGGTACAGGAACCACCAATGATGAATGTTACCTGGTATTAGCCGGCTATTATAGTGGCGATGCTTCTCCGCTTTTTGTAAGCACTTACGAAGAAGTGAAATTCATTGAGGCCGAAGCTGCATTAAGAGCTGCGAACCCAACAAGGGCTTATACTGCTTATCTTGAAGGTATCAGAGCGAACATGAATAAGATAGGAGTAAGCGCAACAGATAGAGATGCTTATCTCTTAAGAGCAACGGTTGGCGTAGGAAGTGGTGCATTAACACAAGCCAGAATTCTGGAAGAAAAATACAAAGCCTTGTTCCTTTCTCCGGTTACGTTTGATGATGCCAGAAGATTTAATTATGCATATACCGGCTTCCAATTACCGGTAGGTGCTATTCTTACATCTCCCATCAGAAGACTGGATTATCCGTCCAGTGAAAAAACAAGAAACAGCAAAACACCTAATGTGGGTGCTTTGACTACGAGGTTGTGGTGGGATGTGAATTAGTGGATGGTTCATAGCTTATGGCCCATAGTCCATGGTCCATGGTTAATAGTAAGAATAAAAAGAGGATGTCTCAGACTTTTGAGACATCCTCTTTTTTGTTGGGGTATTGGGTAGTAATGTGTTGTGCTATTTAGAATCACTCTAATTGTTAAAACTCAATATTACTCCTGAGCTGCATTGGCCTCTGATCCCAATGAGACCCGTCCGCAGTGACTGATTAAAAATTATTTGTTTTAACACCCTTATGATTTGCAGTTTTTTATTGTGTCTCTTTATTTTCTGATTCAGGATTAAGTAGAATAAACACGAACACCTATCACTATTGTTTTAATTTTCCGGCCTCAGAAAAAAAGCGTTAAGAAATTTACGTAGTGAAGCGCCTGACTGCCGCCAGGCAGGTTAAGCAAAAGATGATGCTTGGATATATCCGATAGCTGAAGCACAGCTTCGCTTAATCAAGGAACAAACGTTGGGCTTTAGACTTCATCTTTTGTAGCGTAACGAAGGAAATTTTAGCTTTTTTTCTGAAGCCTTGATTTTTTTGCTTGTCCGCCTTTGGAGGGTTACTTTTTTTATCAAGTGATTAGCAGT
>CAYMQQ010000071.1:0-11066 GCA_964392685.1 uncultured Sediminibacterium sp. | reverse complement strand
TTTCATGGGGTCGTATCTCTCACCCAAGCGAAGTGGTGAAGATGGATCAGAAATTGCAAGTGGTGGTATTGGATTTCGACGATGACAAAAAGCGTATCAGCTTAGGTCTGAAGCAACTGACGCCACATCCATGGGATGTGCTGCCTGAAGGTTTATCTGAAGGTTCAGTTGTGAAAGGTAAAGTGGTAAATATTGAAGATTACGGTGCATTCCTGGAAATTCAGCCGGGTGTTGAAGGACTGGTACACGTATCTGAGATCACTTGGGCAAATACTCCAATCAACGCGAAGGAATTCTTTAAGTTGGGTGATGAGTACGAAGCAAAAGTGGTAACCTTAGATAAAGATGCACGTAAGATGAGTCTGAGCATCAAACAAATGAGCGAAGACCCTTGGAGCACAATCGAGAACAAGTTCCCTGAAAACAGTAAGCACAAAGGTTTGGTGAAAAACATCACTCCATATGGCGTATTCGTTGAATTGGAGCCTGGAATCGGTGGTATGATCCACATCAGCGATCTGAGCTGGTTGAAGCGTTTCAATCACCCAACTGATTATACCAAAGTAGGTGAGCATATCGATATCATCATCCTCAGCATCGACAAAGAAAACCGTAAACTGCAATTAGGACACAAACAGTTGGAAGAAGATCCTTGGAATGCCTTGGAAGAAACTTTCGCTATTGGTAGTCTGCACGAAGGAACCGTTACCCGTAAGGATGACAAAGGTGCCTTGGTACAATTGCCTTATGGTTTAGAAGGTTTTGCACCTAACCGTCACCTGAATAAGGAAGATGGTTCTCAGGTGAAAGCTGATGAAACTGCACAGTTCATGGTGATCGAATTCGATCGCAATGAAAAGCGCATTGTTCTGAGCCATGCCCGTATCTGGGAGAAAGTAGTAGCTGAAGAAAAGGAAATTGCGAAGAAAGAAGCGAAAGCTGAGTCTGACAATACCAAGAAAGCAGTGAAAAACATCCAGGCGAAGGTAGAAAAAGCAACCCTGGGTGACCTGGGAGCTTTAGCTGAGATCAAAGCCAAACTGAAGGAAGGAGAAGGCGAGAACTAATAACGCCTTCGTTTGAATAGGTAAAGAAAAAAGCTGTTCTGCTCCGCAGGGCAGCTTTTTCTTTTAAGCGGGGGCTTGGAGCTGCAGGCTGCAAGCCACAAGCTACACGCAAATAAGGTATAGAAGTGGAAGTCGGGCAGCTTGTAGCTTGTAGCTTGAGGCTTGCAGCGCATAACCTTCAGCCAATTTTTGTGCTTTTCTTAACTCCCTGATAATCAATTCTCCAATTCAAGTTTCTAAATTGCCCATAATTAACTAATTTTGCCAACTTGTATGAATAGGATCGTTGTCTTTTTATTGGCTGCTGTTTTACTGGTATCGTGCTCGAATAAGTTCTCAAAGGTTTTGAAGAGCAAGGATTACGAGTACAAATACAAAATGGCAGAACAGTATTATGCTAAGAAAGATTATACGAAAGCACAAGTGCTCTTTGAAGACATTTTTCCTTATGTAAAAGGTACTGCCCGTTATGAGGACATGTATTACAAGTTCGCTTATTCCTATTATTACCAGAACGATTTCATGAATGCTGAAAATCTGTTCAAGAGTTTTGTAGAGAATTTCCCGAACAGTACCAAAGGTGAGGAGTGCGATTACATGAGAGCGTATTGTTATTTCAGACAATCGCCAAAGATCGATTTGGATCAGACCAGCACGAATAAGACCATGCAGTTGATGCAGGCTTTTATCAATACACACCCTTCTTCTACTCGTGTACAGGAAGCAACGGATATTATTGATAAGTGCAGAGAGAAACTGGAAGCGAAAGAATTCAAAAGTGCCCAGTTGTATTACAACTTAGGTTTTTATAAAGCTGCGGCCATTGCTTTTGGAAATGTATCCGATAATTTCCCGGATTCAAAGAAAGCAGATGAATACAAACTGCAAGTGATCAAATCATATTTCCGTTATGCGGAGATGAGTTATGAAGAGAAGCAGATCGAACGTTTCCAGAAAGTGATCGAAGAATGTCAGGATTTTTCAGACCGATACGCAGATAGCAAGTATCTGGAAGAGGTCAACAAATTGAAATTACAATCAACAAATTATATTAAAAACCAGAAAAATGAGCAAGCTAAGAAGGCAAATGAGCGCTAATACCGCTAGTGTGGTTGAAACCAAAAGCCTGATTTCTATCAAAGGAAAAACAGGTAACCTGTATGAATCAATCGCCATTATTGCGCGCAGAGCTAATCAAATCAATGTTTCATTGAGAGAAGAGCTGCACAATAAACTGGAAGAGTTTGCAAGTCATACAGACAGTCTGGAAGAAATCCATGAGAACAAAGAGCAGATCGAGATCTCAAGAGCTTACGAGAAAATGCCAAACCCGGCTATCCTCGCAACGCAGGAATTCATGGAAGACAAAATCTACCATAGAAAGAACAACGATAACGATCTATTCAGATAAGATCGTATTCCCGTATAATTTTATGAAAAACGACAGTTATTGAACTGTCGTTTTTTGTTACTTTGAGGGGAGATAGGTGAAATGTCAATGGTGAATTGTGAATTGTGAATGGTGAATGAGGGGAGAGATTCATAAATCCGAATCATCATTGGTAAGGCAGTATAATTTTTACCGTCATTATGTATGAAATAAACAACTTCACCATTCACAATTGACCATTCACAAACATGCTTAAAGGAAAAAAAATACTCGTCGGAATCACTGGAAGTATCGCTGCTTATAAAACCATTACATTGGTTCGCTTGCTTATCAAAGCAGGTGCTGAAGTAAAAGTGGTTATGACCAACGCCGCACGTGAGTTTGCTTCACCCGTTGTACTCTCTACACTATCTAAAAATAAAGTGATTAATGACCTAGTAGAAGGCGATGAATGGTCTAACCATGTCATGCTCGGACGTTGGGCAGATGTATTTGTCATCGCCCCACTCAGTTGCAATACCATGGCTAAAATGGCGAATGGGTTATGTGATAATGTTTTATTGGCCGTGTATTTATCTGCTATTTGTCCGGTGGTGATTGCACCCGCTATGGATGAAGACATGTGGCACCATCCTTCTACTAAAAGAAATCTCGATCAGTTGGAGAAAGATGGTAATCAAGTCATCAGGGTAGGGAATGGTGAACTGGCGAGTGGCTTATTTGGAGAAGGAAGAATGGCTGAGCCGGAAGAAATTTGTCAGTACTTGATCGAACATTTTTTTCGTACCGAAGAATTGAAAGGTAAAAAAGCCATTGTTACTGCCGGACCCACTTATGAAGCAATTGATCCCGTTCGATTTATTGGTAATCACTCTTCCGGTAAAATGGGTTTTGCTATTGCGGAAGAATTATACCTGCGTGGCGCAGAAGTGATATTGATTGCAGGTCCTACCCATCAAAAGACCAACTATAAAGGAATACAAGTACGCACAGTGGTATCGGGAGATCAGATGTATGAAGTAGCTACGAAAGAGTTTAGTGATGCACATATCGCAGTGATGTCAGCAGCCGTAGCCGATTATAAACCTGTGAGTGCCGCAACCGATAAAATCAAAAAGAAACAAGATGCATGGGAAATTGCATTGGTGAAGAATAAAGACATTTTATTGCAACTGGGAAAAGATAAAAAGCAAGGACAGTTTTTAGTAGGCTTTGCATTGGAAACAAGCAATGAAAAAGAAAATGCATTGAGTAAACTGCAATCTAAAAATGCAGATGCTATTGTACTCAATTCACTAAATGATAAAGATGCCGGATTTGGTATTGATACCAATGACGTCACTATTTTTCATAGTAATGGAACCGAATTAAAGACCGGCATAAAATCAAAGAAAGCAGTAGCAAGCGATATTGTTTCATTCATCATAAAACACCTACATGCGTAAGAATTGGATGATCATGATTTTGTTTGCTTGTTTGGGTCTTGGCGTAAAAGCGCAGGAACTGCAGGCAAGGGTTACTGTATTGTCGAATAGGGTAACCACAAATATTGATCGTAAGATATTCACCACGTTGCAAAATCAATTAACCAATCTGTTGAATAATCGTAAGTGGACAACGGATGCATACAAGCAAAATGAAAAAATTGAATGCAGTTTTATCTTGAATATTGAAAGTGTAGTAGATCCTAATATTTACAAAGCAACTTTGAATATTCAGGCAGCCCGTCCGGTGTATCATTCTTCCTACCAGGCAGCGTTGGTAAATTTCCAAGATCCGGATGTCACATTCAAGTATTTGGAGTTTCAGCCGGTAGAATTCAATGAAAACAGAGTGCAAGGAACTGATGCTACAGTGGCAAATCTAACGGCTGTCTTCGCTTTTTATGTATATACCATTCTCGGATTGGATTATGATTCTTTTTCACCCAAGTCCGGAGATCCTTATTTCAGAAAAGCGCAAAATATTGTTGTCAATGCACCGGAGGGGAGGGGTATTTCCGGGTGGAGAATTTTTGATGGATTGCGTAACCGTTATTGGTTGAATGAAAACCTTATCAATACCCGTTACAATCGGATACATGATGTGATTTATGGTTATTATAGGAATGGGTTGGATAATTTGTATGATAAAGAAGCCGAAGCAAGAACCGGTATTTTGGATGCATTGATTCAATTGCAGTCATTTAGTAAAGAGAATCCGAATACCATGATCCAACAGTTTTTTATGCAGGGTAAGTATCAGGAATTGGTGGGTATCTTTAAAAAAGCACCATCAGCAGAAAAAGCAAAAGCTGCAGAACTGTTGAGTGAGTTGGATGTGATCAATGCAGCAAAATATAAAGAGGAGTTGAGATGATGAAGAAATTATTGATTTGTTGTTTATTGGGTACTATGATCGGATGTTCAAATGATAATGATGGTCGTATCATTCCCATAGATAGCATGCAAGTGATCATGTGGGATATGATGAAAGCAGATGAAGTTTTTATTAGAAAGCTAGTTGCTGATACCAATGCAACAAAAAATAAAGAAGATGTGAAGCTGTATGAAACAGTCTTCCGTATTCATAAAATAAGCAAGGATCGTTTTTTTGAGAGTTATCGGTATTATGAAGCACACCCACTCTTAATGAAAGAGATCGTTGATTCGATTGATGCTAAGTCAAACCGTGAGCGTATTGAACGCTACAGTGGTAAAAGGAAGAAACCTTAATATTGCAAGCTATGAATAAAGTATTTGCAAGTGCAGAAGCAGCGATACAGGATATACAAGATGGTGCAACGCTGATGCTGGGCGGATTTGGATTGAATGGGATCCCTGAAAATACCATTGCTGCATTGGTAAAAAAAGGAGTGAAAGAACTAACCTGTATTTCCAATAATGCAGGTGTAGATGATTTTGGTCTGGGTTTACTCTTGAAGACCCGACAAATCAAAAAAATGATGAGTAGTTATGTGGGAGAGAATGCAGAGTTTGAAAGACAGCTCTTAAGTGGAGAATTGGAAGTGGATCTGATTCCACAAGGAACTTTAGCAACACGTATTCAGATGGCGGGAATGGGTATCCCTGCATTTTTTACACCTGCAGGTTATGGAACGGAGATCGCAGAAGGAAAAGAAGTACGTGTATTCAACGGGAAGCCACATCTCATGGAAATGGCACTACATGCAGATTTCGCCATTGTGAAAGCATGGAAGGGTGATACCTTAGGAAATCTGGTATTTAGAAAAACGACCAGAAACTTTTCTACTTCCATGGCAAAAGCAGGAAACATCACCATTGCAGAAGTAGAACAGCTTGTTCAACCTGGAGAATTAGATCCTGATGAAATTCATGTTGCAGGTGTATACGTGCATCGAATCTTTGAAGGAGCGAATTATGAGAAGCGAGTAGAAAGAAAAACAGTCAAGCTAAATGAAAAATAAAAATACTCCGTGTAACTCTGTGCCAAACTCTGTGTTAATCTGTGGTTGTTTTACCACAGAGGTAAAGGAGTGTGGCACAGAGTTACACAGTATATTTTATTCAAAAAAATACCTATGGCTTTAGATAAATTCGGAATTGCGAAAAGAATCGCGCAGGAATTGCGGGATGGTATGTATGTGAATTTGGGGATCGGTATTCCTACCCTGGTATCCAATTTTATACCGGACGGGATGACGGTGATTTTTCAGAGTGAGAATGGGATCCTTGGCATGGGACCTTATCCCACAGATGACCAAGTAGATGCAGATCTGATCAATGCAGGAAAAGAAACAGTAACTGTGATACCCGGCGGTGCATTTTTTGATAGTGCAGAAAGTTTTGGAATGATACGTGCCGGCAAAATTGATTTAACGGTATTGGGTGCCATGGAAGTAAGTGAGAAAGGCGATATCGCGAATTGGAAAATACCGGGTAAAATGGTGAAAGGAATGGGTGGAGCCATGGATTTGGTTGCCAGTGCCAGAAATATCATTGTTGCCATGATGCATACCAATCCGAAAGGAGAAAGTAAACTACTTCCTGCTTGTTCACTTCCTTTAACGGGTGTGGGTTGTGTTAAAAAAGTAGTGACAGAACTGGCAGTACTGGATATCACAGCAGAGGGATTTGTCTTATTGGAAAGAGCGCCGGGTGTTACCGTTGAGGAAATCATCGCTAAAACAGCCGGAAAACTTATCGTACCTGATCATGTACCGGAGATGCAATTATAATAACGGTTTGTCTTACAACTTTTATCTTTGAATCTTGTTTATCTATTTATCTAATCATCATCAATAAAATATAACTTATGAGTATTCAGGCTGGTGCAGTAGCACCTCAGTTCTCTCTTTTTGATACCGATAAAAACAAAGTATCATTGGCTGATCAGAAAGGAAAAAATGTAGTCGTGCTGTTTTTCCCGTTAGCATTCACCGGTGTGTGTACTGCTGAACTTTGTAATGTAAGAGATAATATCGCTCTTTATAACAACACCAATGCCATTGTATTTGGTATATCAGTGGATTCATTGTTCTCTTTGGGTAAATTCCGTGAGGAACAAAATTTGAATTTTCAGTTATTAAGTGATTTCAATAAAGAAGCCGCAAGTGCTTATGGTGTACTTTATGAAACTTTCCCTGCTTTTGAAATGCTAGGTGTGAGCAAACGTGCCGCATTTGTGATTGATAAAGAAGGAGTGGTTCGTTATGCAGAAGTATGTCCAACTCCGGGTGATCTTCCCAATTTCGAAGCCATCCAGCAAACACTCAATAGTCTGAATTAAGCTGTTTTGATTTGTTTATATGTCCGCTGTCTATGAAGTTTAGCTTAAAAAAGTAGCTTCCAGACAGCGGATTTTGTATTTCCGGGGTCATTTTAACGTAGGTTTTTGCACAAATCGACGTCTTTGACTATTTTAGAGTAATATTAACCTATGGGAAATCGTTACACAGTCATCTTATTGATTTGTATGATCCTCGGAAGCAGTTATGCTCCCGACACAGTTTCCTATACCAACACCGGAATTCCTTTCGGAGAAACCGCTTCAAAAGTCACCCGTTTCTATCCCAACCCCGCCACTACTGTCATTAATTTTGAGTTTGATAAGACGGTTGATAGAACTTATACTTTGTTGATCACCAATTTTCTGGGTAAGCGTATGACTGAAGTCAGGATCAATGAATCGAAAATCACCGTTTCGCTAGATGATCAGTATTATCGTGGACTGTATATCTATCAGCTGAGAGACCAAAGCAATCGCATTATTGAATCCGGACGTTTTCAAGTGGTGAAATAACCACTTCGGGGCTTCTCTTTTTATTTTCCTTATATTTATTCTTAACCTACGGGTTATTTTTTTATTAATACCAAAGCCATATGAAAATGCTGCTACGTAGCGTACTGCTATCGCTTACTTATTTTCTGTTCTTATCTGCATTTGCACAAAACAAAACTTCAGGAGTGGAGTGGAATGCAGGGACCTTTTCCAATCTAAAATTCAGATCCATTGGTCCGGCAGTGACTTCCGGACGAATTGCTGATTTTGCTGTAAATCCTTCTAATACCAGTGAGTATTATGTTGCTACGGCAGCCGGCGGTGTTTGGAAAACAACCAATCACGGTGTTACTTTTCAACCTGTATTTGATGCACAAGAATCTTATTCTATTGGTTGTGTTACCATTGATCCTAATAATAGTAATGTGGTGTGGGTAGGTTCAGGAGAAAATAATAACCAGCGTTCCGTTTCTTATGGCGATGGCGTTTATAAGTCTGAAGATGGTGGTAAGACTTGGAAAAATATGGGTTTGAAAAACTCTGAGCATATTTCTGAAATTATTGTAGATCCTACGAATTCCAACATCATTTATGTGGCCGCTTACGGACCGGTTTGGAATGAAGGAGGAGATCGCGGTGTGTATAAATCAGTGGATGGCGGACAAACATGGAACCTCATCAAATCGATAAGTGCTTATACCGGTTGTAATGATTTGGTAATGGATCCTCGTAATCCGAATGTATTGTATGCGGCTTTTCATCAACGTATGAGAAAAGTGTTCACGTATATCGGTGGTGGACCTGAATCAGCACTCTATAAAACAACAGATGGTGGTACTACCTGGAAAAAAATTGAAGGTGGATTTCCGGGTGGGGAACTGGGGAGAATCGGATTGGCAATCAGTCCTGTGAATCCGGATGTATTGTATACTGTTATAGAAGCAAAAGACAACAAAGGCGGCATTTATTTATCAAGAGATAAAGGTGTGAGTTGGGAAAAAAGAAGTGGTTATGCAACTTCAGGGAATTACTATCAGGAAATTACCTGCGATCCTGTGGATGTAAATCGCATTTTTATTACAGATGTATATTATAAAGTGAGTGATGATGCAGGTAAATCTGTATACAACCTCGGAGAAATCAATAAACATATTGATAACCATGCTATCTGGATTGATCCTACCGATACCGATCATTTGATGGTGGGTTGTGATGGAGGTATTTATGAAACATGGGATTTTGCGAAGAGTTGGGATTTCAAATCCAATTTACCGGTTACACAGTTTTATAAAGTGGCTACTGATAATGCGTATCCATTTTATAGTGTACATGGTGGGACACAAGATAATTTGAGTTTAGGTGGACCTAGTCGTACTACATCTGCAAATGGTATTGTGAATGCAGATTGGTATATCACGTCTATTGGTGATGGCTTTGAAACACAAGTCGATCAATCTAACCCTGATATCATCTATGCTCAAAGTCAATATGGGGGACTCGTTCGTTTTGATCGTAAAAGTGGAGAATATCTTTCCATCAAACCATCGGAAGGAGAGAATGAACCTGCTTATCGTTGGAATTGGGATGCGCCATTGCTCATTAGTCAGCACGACAATGCTCGCTTATATTTTGGTGCGAATAAATTGTTCAGAACAGATGATAGAGGTAATAGCTGGAAAGTGATCAGCCCTGATCTAACACGTCAGGTAGATAGAAATAAATTTGAAGTGATGGGCAAAGTATGGTCGGTAGATGCCATCGCAAAAAACGGTAGTACAGATATATACGGACAGCTCACCACTGTTGCAGAATCCAAATTCAATCAGAATATGATTTGGGTGGGTACTGATGATGGCTTGATTCAACTGACGACAGATGGTGGTGCCAACTGGACAAAATTTGATAATCTTCCAGGTGTACCACCGATGAGTTATGTACATCAAATTATCGCATCATTACACGATGTCAATACTGCTTATGTTTGTTTCAACCAGCATCGTAATGGTGATTTCAAACCTTATGTGCTCAAGACGACCGATGCAGGTAAGACATGGAAACCTATTCAATCTAATTTACCACAAAGGGGAAGTGTATATACCATTGCAGAAGATCATGTTGATCGCGATCTGTTATTTGTAGGAACTGAATTTGGTGTATTCTTCTCGAATAATGCCGGACAAGAATGGACACAATTAAAAGGCGGCTTACCGGTAGCAGCTGTACGTGATATGGAAATCCAGCGTCGAGAGAATGACCTGGTGATTGCAACATTTGGTCGTGGGTTTTATATTTTGGATGATTATAGTGTATTGAGAAATTTCAAAAAAGAGACACTCAATAAAGACGCTGTGATTTTCCCTGTGAAAGAAAGTTTGATGTTCATTGAAAGATATCCTTTGGGCTTGCGTGATAAGGGACATTTGGGTAGTAGTTATTTCAGTACACCCAATCCATCTGTTGGTGCGGTGTTTACTTACTACGTAAAAGATGACAGTAAAAAGTTGCGTGATCTTCGATTGGAGCAAGAAAAAGCAAAAGGAGAGAAGGGAGAAAAAGTATATTATCCATCCATGGATAGTTTACGAATGGAAGATAATCAACCGGAACCCTATTTGTTATTTACCATTCGAGATAAAGCCGGAGATGTGGTTCGTCATTTAAAAGCACCTGCGAAAAAAGGGTTACAAAAAATTGTTTGGGATTTCCGTTATGCTACACCGGCACCTGTATTGGGTAGAGTAACACTTGCTCCTGATCAATTATTTGGTGGAGAAGAAAAAGGACATCTGGCTATGCCGGGAGAATACACTGTTTCATTATCAAAGTATGAAGATGGTAAACTCACTGAACTTACAAGTCCTGTTACTTTCACTTGCAAATTGTTACAGCAAAGCAGCTTACCGGTGAATATGGAAGAGAATGTGAAGTTCTATAAACAAGTTGCTGCACTTAGAAAAGCTGCGAGTGCTACATCAGATCTCTTTAACAATATGCGTAATCGATTGAACAATATCAATGCTGCTACGAATGATATGTTAGCAGCGCCAAAATCAATACTGGAAAAAGCATATGCATTGATGCAAGAATTGAATAGAATCGGTATTCAGCTCAATGGTGATCAAACAGTTGCAAGAAGAGAATTTGAAACCGCTCCATCCATCAATGGAAGAATAGGAGATGTTGAAGGTGGTATTTGGAATTCTACGTCTGTGATTACAGAAACATTTAAAAAAGATTATGCAATCGCCTCTAAAGGATTGACAACGGTTCTAACTGCCATGCGAAAACTAGATACTGAGATCAAGGCATTGGAAAAAGAACTGGACCTGAATAAAGCACCTTACACACCGGGTAGATGGCCTGAGTGG
>CAYMQQ010000070.1:0-11139 GCA_964392685.1 uncultured Sediminibacterium sp. | reverse complement strand
TCATCAGAACCTGCAGCATCAAAAAGAAATTGTGTCTTGTTGCTTTTGATTGCCTTGAACATTGCTACTGCAGATGTATCCTTTACATCCTTATAAGTTCCGGGCTGATTCAATTCATGCGAACTCAATCCGGTTCCTGCCGCCGGTGAGTAAGGTTGTATGGATACACTTTCATACAAGTATCCTTTTTTGTACAACTCACTCAATATCCACCACAGCGATTCAATGTATTTGTTATCGAAAGTGATATAGGGATCATTCAGATCTACCCAGTATCCCATTTTGGTAGTGATATCATCCCAAATGTCTTTGTAACGCATCACTGCTTCACGACATTTCTGATTGTAATCTTCCACAGAAATTTTCTTGCCGATATCTTCTTTCGTAATACCCAGTTCTTTCTCAACACCCAACTCCACAGGCAACCCATGGGTATCCCATCCGCCTTTACGCTTCACCTGAAAACCTTGCATGGTTTTATAGCGACACACCATATCTTTTAGCGTACGGGAAATGACATGGTGAATACCGGGCATACCGTTGGCACTGGGCGGACCCTCATAAAACACAAAAGGTGTTTTGCCTTCACGAAGCGAAACACTTTGCTCAAAAGCCTGTCCATCCTTCCATTTGGCCAGTATCTCTTTTTCGATAGCCGGCAGGTTCAATCCTGAAAATTCAGCGTATTTAGCACTCATAGTCTTTCGGTCAGCTTGAAAATTACCTGTAATCCTTTAAGGGGCAGGTTTTAAAGGCTGCGAAGGTATGAAATGTGGGGGAGGAAAAGTGAAAGGTGAGAGGTCAATTGTGAATGGTGAATAGTGAATGGACAATTGTAAATAGAATCATATTCACAAAACATACTTATAATATTGATTTTCAATATTATACACGATTATTTAACATACTGACTTCATTGACTATTGACAATTCACTATTCACTTCCTCATTCTCTTATACACCCGAATCGCACTCATGAGCAGCAGTACAAATAAGATCAGCCCAACCAGCCCCCATACAAAACTGAGGCTTTGTTTCACCACGACGAGCATCACAATGGAGATGAGGAAAATAGTGGCTACTTCATTCCAAATACGGAGTTGATTAGAAGAATATCGATAAATGCCTGCCATCTCCTGCTTAAAAATGCGATGCAGAGAAAAATGATAGACATACAAAAACAAAACAAAAATGAGTTTCACCAATAACCATCTTCCGGATGCATCAAAAACAACTTTATCCCAATTTCCATGAAATAAAACTGCCAATCCAAAAATCAAAGTAAGAATAGCCGAAGGCCAGGTGATACCATACCACAAGCGTTTCATCATGATGGAAAACTGCTCACGCAACACTTTACATTCCATTTCATTTTTATCCCCCGCCTCTGTTGCATAAATAAACAGTCTGGGCATATAAAACAACCCCGCAAACCAGGTAACGATGAAGATGATGTGTAGTGATTTGAGGTATTCGTACATGGGGGTTATGGGTGATGGTTATGGCAAATAGTAGTAAACTTTATTAATAATCGAAAAGCTACGAAATAAGGTCAATAGTCCATAGACCATGGTCCATGGTCCATCGACTATAGACTATTACGCCAAAATCATCTCCTCCTTCCCACTCCGAATCTCTTCCATCCATTTTTCGATGGTGGCGGTCCATGAGGGGTGTACGTTGAGACAGGGGATCAGTGTAAAAGATTCTCCACCTGCATGTAGGAAAGTTTCTTTTCCTTCCTCTCCTATTTCTTCAATGGTTTCTAGGCAGTCACTGATGAATGCCGGACAAGCTACCAATAATTTCTTGACCCCTTCTCCCGGCATGGCTTCCAAACGCTTATCTGTAAAGGGTTGTAGCCAACCACTGCCTAATCTTGATTGGAAGGAAAGACTATATTTCTCTTTAGGAATACCCAATTTTTCTGCTACCAGTTTTGTAGTCACTACCAATTGATGGCGATAACATTCTTTATGTGCCGGAGAAGCTACTTCGCAACAGTTCTCTACTTTCAAACAATGACAACCTGTGATATCACTTTTGCGAATATGTCTTTGTGGTACACCATGGTAGCTGAATAAAATATGGTCATACTCCTGTTCTGTATAGGGTTTGATGGATTCAGCCAGCGCACTGATATAGGCTTCATCATCATAAAACGGTTTGATGACGCTCAGTTTGAAACGATAACCAAATTCTTGGTGTTGCTCTTTTGCATATTCAACAGCAGTTTCATAACTACTCATTGCATAATGTGGATACAAAGGCAACAAAACCACTTCTTCCAAAGAAGGATGTTCTTTCAATAAAGCATCATAGGCTTCTTTAGGAGATGGCGTACCATAGCGCATAGCAATCTCAATGGGTTCTTCAATATCCTGTTGTAACGCTTCTTTTAATTGTTTGGTGAGGACGATCAATGGGGAGCCTTCATCGGTCCAAATACTTCTGTAAGCTTCTGCAGATTTGGGCGCACGAAACGGAACAATGATACCACGCACCAATAAAGCTCTAACAATGTAGGGGATATCGATTACACGACCATCCATTAAGAACTGATTCAGGTATCTTCTGACATCTTTTACTTCTGTTGAATCAGGTGAGCCCAAATTCATTAATAAAAGTGCACGTTTCGCATTCGTTGCCATAATCACATTTGAGTTTGCAAAGTTAGACTAACAAATCGCTTAGTTAAAAGTTCTAAGGAATTTGTTTGCAGAAAAGAACGAAACAAAAACAGAAAGGGTTTTCTCTCAGCAGCTAAAATGACCGCTTATCAGAAATCTGACAGAGAAATGACAATGTAATGACGTTTGTCATGTTTTAAAAGAAACCATGCAGGATACCTTTGCGTACTTATTTGAGCGAGACCTAAAGGATCGTGGCAGTTTATGGAGACAGGACAATTTTTCATAGCAGGAATCAACTACAAAAAGACCGATGCGGCCGTTCGTGGTAATTATGCCATTAATCCTGAACAATATGCTATCATTTTACAACATGCGAAAGCTAAGGGCGTAAAAGAATTATTTGTACTCAGCACCTGTAATCGTACCGAGATTTATGGTATTGCTCCGGATGCTGAAACACTGGTTGATCTTTTATGCAGCGTTACTTTAGGCAGTAAAGCAGATTTTGTTCAACGTTGCTATATCAAACAAGACGAAGAAGCTTTACAACATATTTTTTCGGTAGGTGCCGGATTGGATTCTCAAATTCTGGGGGATTATGAGATTGTGGGGCAGATGAAACTGGCAGTTAAGTTTGCAAAAGAAAAGGGAATGATCGGTTCTTTTATGGAAAGATTGTTCAATACCGTATTACAATCTTCTAAGCAAATCAAAAACGAAACTGCATTAAGTGGTGGCACCATCTCTGTTTCATTTGCTGCCATACAATTTATCCGCCAGCAGTTAGCAGATAGCAGCGATAAGAAGATAGTACTACTAGGTACCGGAAAAATTGGACGTAATACTTGCAAGAATCTGGTTGATTACTTAGATACTAAAAATATCACCCTCATCAACAGAACCGCGGAGAAAGCGAATGAGCTTGCAGCAAGTATGCAATTACAAAGCGCTGACTGGAATGAGTTGGAACAGGAGATCAACAGTGCTGATATCATTATCGTTGCTACCAATGCTGAACAGCCGGTGGTTACCACTAAGAATTTGCAAGTTGGTCATAAAAAGATCCTAATCGACCTTTCTATTCCTCATAATATTGATCCATTATTAGCGCAGCAAGAAAATGTGGTGCTAGCCAATGTGGATGATCTGTCTAAGATCAACGACCAAACATTACAGAAAAGAAAGGCTGAAGTACCAAAAGCCATGAATATCATTCGTCAACACATGAATGAGTTTATGATTTGGAATCATCAGCGCCGCCATGTTCCTATTTTAAAGGCGGTGAAGCAAAAATTACATGATATGCATTCCTGTGGATTGTTTTTAACTTCACGGAGAGCGTCAGAAGATATCAATACAGAAGCCATTCAGAAAGTGGTGAACAATGTAGCCGTTAAGATGCGTAACAGACATCAACCCGGTTGTTATTACATTGAAGCCATCAACGACTTCATGACGAGCAGTCATTAAACCTAGATATGACCAAGGTAGTACGAATAGGAACACGCGACAGTCAGCTCGCCGTGTGGCAAGCCACATGGGTGCAAGAGCTCCTGAAAGATAAAGGAGTAGCTTCTGAACTCGTGTATATTAAAAGCGAAGGCGATATTGATCTCATAACACCACTCTATGAAATTGGTGTTCAAGGTATTTTCACGAAGACGCTTGATGCAGCTTTGTTGAGCAATAAAATTGATATTGCAGTTCACTCCATGAAAGATGTGCCCACACAACTCGCCAAAGGCATTCAAGAGGCAGCAGTCTTAAAACGTGCATCCTATAAAGACATTCTTGTTTATAAAGATGATCAAGTACCCGAAGCATTAGGTTTCGTGAATGGTCAATGGTCAATGGTGAATATGGATTCATTCACAATTCACAATTCACAATTCACAATTGCCACCTCCAGCGTTCGTCGAAAAGCACAATGGTTCAATCGTTTTCCTGATCACCAGTTTGAGAATCTTCGCGGTAATGTGAATACACGATTGCGTAAACTGGAAGAAAGCAATTGGCAGGGTGCCATTTTTGCTGCAGCCGGATTGGAAAGAATCAATCTTCGTCCGGAAAAAGCAATTGATCTCGACTGGATGTTACCTGCTCCCGCACAAGGGGCAGTAATGGTAGTATGTAGAGAAGGTGAGACTGATATTTTCAATAGCTGTCAACAACTCCATCATAACGAAACAGCAATCTGTGCCCATGCAGAAAGAAATTTTTTACGTCAATTGATGGGTGGTTGTGCTACACCTATTTCAGCTTTAGCGCAAATACAAGGTGATGAAATTTTCTTTCAAGGAAATGTAGTGTCGCTGGACGGTAAAGAGAAAGTTGATATCAGCACAACTGTATCTGTTAGCGTAGGGCCAGAGATAGGTACCGAGGCGGGACAAGAGATTTTAGGAATGGGTGCCGCAGAGATCATTCAAGCCATTAGAAATGCAGAGAAATAAGCTACACATATTATCTACCAGACCTGTGAAAAATACTTTGATACAGGAAGCTGCTGAAAACAATATTCAGTTAGATGTTATTTCACTGATTGATACAGAGCCCGTACAGGATATCGACACACAACAAGAGGTAGAACAAATCGCTTTGCAATATGCTACGGTTGTATTCACAAGCATGAATGCTGTGGAAAGCGTGATCACCATGCTTGATCAGCAAGTGCCTGAATGGAATATTTACTGCATGGGTAATACCACACAAGAACTGATTCGCAATTATTTTGGAGAACAATCTATTCGTGGTACCGGCAATAATGCATCAGAACTCGCAGAACATATTTTAGATGACAATGAAGAATTGGATGAGGTATTTTTCTTTTGCGGAGACCAGCGAAGAGATGAATTACCCGCCAGACTTACAGAAGCAGGCATACAAGTAGAAGAAATAGTGGTGTATAAAACCATTCCACTATACCAAAAAATAGATGCTGCTTACAATGGCATTTTGTTCTTTAGTCCAAGTGCTGTTGAAAGCTTTTTCCATAAAAACAAAGCAACTGCTTCAACTGTATTCTTTGCTATCGGAGTTACCACTGAAGCAGCTATTAAAAAACATACAAACAATTCAATCATCACAGCTCATTCACCGGGAAAAGAAGAACTGGTGAGGAAAGCGATTTATTACTTCGTGAATGGTGAATTGTCAATTGTGAATTCATAAAATTGACCATTCACCATTCACCATTCACAAAAAATTATGCTAAAAAACGACCTACTCCTCCGAACCCTTCGCGGTGAACAAACTGAAAGAACGCCTGTATGGATGATGCGTCAGGCCGGACGATACCTTCCTGAATACATGGTATTGCGTGAGAAATATGGATTCTTCGAACGTTGTCAAACTCCGGAACTGGCTTGTGAGATCACATTACAGCCGATAGATATTGTGGGTGTAGATGCTGCAATTTTATTTTCAGATATTCTGGTAGTACCACAAGCCATGGGATTAGAGGTACAATTGATCGAAAGCAAAGGTCCTGTACTTCCTGATCCGATCAAAACCATTAAAGACATGGATCGTGTTCGTGTACCGGATGTTCATGAAACATTGGGTTATGTGATGGATGCCATAAAACTCATCAAACAGGAACTCAACGGAAGAGTTCCATTGATTGGTTTTGCAGGTGCTCCTTGGACTTTATTATGTTATATGGTGCAAGGCAAGGGATCCAAAACTTTTGATGAAGCAAAAGCATTCTGCTATACACAACCCGAACTGGCACATCAGTTATTACAAATGATCACAGATACTACCATTGCTTACTTGAAAGCACAAGTAAAAGCAGGTGCCGACACCGTTCAAATCTTTGATAGCTGGGGTGGATTATTGAGTCCTCATGATTTTGAAAACTTGTCATTACAATACATGCGTCAGATCGTGGCTGCATTGAAAGATGAAGTGCCCACCATCGTTTTTGCAAAAGGCGCATGGCATAGTTTGGATAGCATGGCTGCCACAGGCGCTCATGGTTTGGGAATCGATTGGTGTATCAAGCCTGAATTGGCTCGTCAGTTTGCAGGTAATAACGTAACGCTGCAAGGAAATTTTGATCCTGCGAAATTATTATCACCAATTCCTGTGATACAAAAAGAAGTAAAAGACATGTTACGTGCGTTTGGTCCGGGCAAACATATCGCCAACCTCGGACATGGTATCCTCCCAAATGTTCCTGTGGATCATGCAAGAGCGTTTGTGGATGCAGTAAAAGAATTTCGACACTCGTGAATTGTCAATTGTCAATTGAAGAAATGTATTCACAATTGACAATTCACCATTCACGTAATATAAAAGAATCTCATGATAAAA
This sequence comes from uncultured Sediminibacterium sp., assembly GCA_964392685.1. GTDB lineage: Bacteria > Bacteroidota > Bacteroidia > Chitinophagales > Chitinophagaceae > Sediminibacterium. Next base: position 4,189 of record CAYMQQ010000070.1, on the reverse strand, counting down.
GACCAATGGATCTCCTTTATTCATCAGCTGCAAGATGATATTTGTGCCGCTTTGGAGAAAGTAGATGGAAAAGCTACATTTCAGGAAGACAAATGGGATCGCGCTGAAGGCGGTGGTGGACGTACACGTGTGATTGGTAATGGTTCCGTTTTGGAGAAGGGAGGCGTGAATACTTCTGTTGTATTTGGTCCGGTTACGGATATGATGCGCTCACAATTAAAGATCAATGGACATAGTTGGTTTGCATGTGGATTGAGTTTGGTGATTCATCCCTATAATCCATTTGTTCCTACTGTGCATTGCAACTATCGCATGTTCGAACTATATGATGAAAAGGGAGAAGTGATGGACAGATGGTTTGGTGGAGGCACCGATCTTACACCCTATTATTTGTTTGAAGAAGATGCGATTCACTTTCATCAGACTTATAAAAATGCTTGTGATCAATTTGATCCTTTATTTTATCCGACATTCAAAAAAGAATGTGATGAATATTTTGTGAACTGGCATCGCAATAAAGAAAGAAGAGGCATTGGTGGAATTTTTTATGACTACCAGCGTCCGGATGAAAATAAAGATGTGCAATTCTGGATGGCATTTGCAAAAGCTTGTGGTTATGCATTCATAGATAGTTATATTCCTATTGTAGAGAAAAGAAAAGAAACTGAGTTTACACCGGAAAACAAATATTGGCAGGAAATACGCAGAGGAAGATATACTGAATTTAATCTGGTACATGATCGTGGAACTATCTTTGGACTCAAAACAAATGGCAGAATTGAAAGCATCTTGATGAGTCTACCGCCAACGGTAAGATTTGATTATAATCATCAACCGGTTGAAGGCTCAAAGGAATGGGAATTGTGGCAGGCTTGTTTGTACCCGAAGGAATGGATTTAAGTTTGATTTTTTGATCTTTGATTTCTTGATTTTTTTCATAGCAAACGCTCCGCATCGTTCGTACTGCTCAATTGTAATTTCGTAGGATGAATCGGAAAACTTTACAAGATAGAACAAAACAGTTCAATATCGATGTTGTATTATTTTGTGATTGTCTGCCTAAAACACCTGCCGGCTTTGAGATTGCCAAACAATTGATTCGTTCTTCAGGATCGGTAGGAGCAAATTATCGTGCAACCAGCAGATCAAAATCACAAGCTGATTTTGCACATAAATTAAAAATTGTTCTGGAAGAAATCGACGAGTCACATTATTGGTTAGAAATCATTAAAGCAACAAAACTTAGTACCAGTAGTATCATTGATCAATTAATCTCAGAAGCAAATGAACTAACAGCTATTTTCACTGCCGCGAATAAAACGTTTGATTTAAAAATAAAGCAGAGTAAATAATAAATCAAGAAATCAAAGATCAAAAAATCAAAGATCCATGTATCTCCAAAGACGCAACCGCATCCTCCGCCAATCATCTGCTATTCGTGCAATGGTGGCTGAGACGATATTGAAGCCTGCTGATTTTATTGCCCCGTTATTTATTGATGAGGGAGAAAATGTGAAGACTGAAATTGCTTCTATGCCCGGGTATTACAGGATGTCCTTAGATCTTACGGTGAAAGAAGTGAAAATATTGTGGGAGATGGGTATTCGCTGTATACTACTTTTTATTAAGTGTAAAGACGAATTAAAAGACAATACCGGTAAAGAAGCATGGAACAAAAATGGATTGATGCAGCGAAGTATTAAAGCCATCAAAGATGCAGTACCAGAAATAGTGGTAATGACAGATGTTGCCTTAGATCCCTTTTCATCTTACGGACATGATGGTATCGTGAAAGATGGTGAGATTATAAATGATGAGACAGTAGAAGCATTGGTAAAAATGAGTATTAGTCACGCAGAAGCAGGTTGCGATTTTGTGGCACCTAGTGATATGATGGATGGAAGAATTGGTGCCATCAGAAATGGTTTGGAAGAAAGTGGATTCACGAAAGTGGGCATCATGAGTTATAGTGCTAAATATGCATCCTGTTTCTATGGTCCATTCAGAGACGCCCTAGATAGTGCTCCCGGATTTGGTGATAAAAAAACCTATCAGATGGATTTCGCTAACCGAACCGAAGCCATTAGAGAAACGTTGATGGATGTGGAAGAAGGTGCAGATATTGTGATGGTAAAACCTGCTATGGCATATTTAGATATCATTCGCGAAGTGAAGAATGCAGTGGAGGTTCCGGTGAGTGCTTATCAGGTAAGCGGCGAATATGCAATGATCAAAGCAGCTTCAAAAATGGGTTGGCTGAATGAAGAAAAGGCAATCATTGAGAGCCTGACTTCAATCAAACGTGCAGGTGCTGATATGATAGCCACCTATTTTGCTAAAGATGCGATAAGATTGATATCGTGAATGGTGAATTGTCAATTGTGAATTGTCAATTGTCAATTATGAATAGGTATAAATACTATGGTTTGCCATTGTATCTTCCGCAAAATAATAGTAGGATCATATTTTATTTGATTCAATTGTTATTTTGGTATTTCACCAATAATAAATTCGATGTTTTTGATCTTGAATCATCAGAAACTTGATGTATATATTTCTGTAAGAAATCTTGTCAGCGAATGCTATAGAATTACCGGTCTGTTTCCGAGTGAAGAAAGGTTCGGTATTATTTCGCAAATAAGAAGAGCTGTTATATCTGTTCATTTAAACATAGCTGAAGGAGCATCGAGAAGATCAATAGCAGAACGAAAGAGATTTTTTGAAATCGCTAGAGGATCTTTAATAGAAATTGATGCAGCTTTGGATGTGGCTTATGATTTAAAATACTATTCTAAACAGGATTCAGACTATTTAAAAAATAACATGATCAATACTTTTAAAATGTTAACAGGTTTAATAAACAACTAAACTATTTACCATTCACAATTGACAATTCACACTATGTACAATAAAAGTATCTCCCTCTTCCAACGCGCACAACAATCGATCCCAGGTGGTGTAAACTCTCCGGTAAGAGCATTTAAAAGTGTGGGTGGTACGCCCATCTTTATTGAAAAAGCAAAAGGAGCATACCTCTATGATGCTGATGGTAATCGTTATATCGATTATATCGCTTCATGGGGTCCTATGATTTTAGGACATGCGTACGAGCCTGTAGTGAAAGCCATTCAGGAAAAAGCTGTCTTATCAACTTCTTATGGCGCACCTACAGAACTGGAAATTGAAATGGCTGAGCTCATTAAAAGTATGGCCCCCAATGTCGACCTGATCAGAATGGTGAGCAGTGGAACAGAAGCTTGTATGAGTGCTTTACGATTGGCAAGAGGATATACCGGTAGAAATAAATTCATCAAATTTGAAGGATGCTATCATGGACATGCTGATGCATTCCTCGTAAAAGCGGGTAGCGGATTGGCCACTTTTGATATTCAGACTGTCCCGGGAATCACCGGTGGAGTATCTACTGATACGCTCACTTGTGCTTATAATGATCTTACTGCAGTCAAAAGTTTAGTCTCTATTCATAAAAATGAAATAGCCGCTATCATTGTTGAGCCTGTTGCCGGAAACATGGGTTGTATCTTACCTGCACCCGGATTTCTTGAAGGTATCAGAACCATTTGTGATGAAGAAGGCATTGTATTCATTTTTGATGAAGTCATGACAGGTTTTCGTTTAGGACAAGGGGGGGCACAGCAAGTATTGAATGTAGACGCAGACCTCATCACTTATGGAAAAGTGATCGGCGCCGGAATGCCGGTAGGTGCTTTTGGTGGTAAACGTGTCATCATGGAAAAAATCGCACCACTAGGAAATGTGTACCAAGCAGGCACGCTAAGTGGTAATCCAATTGCGATGATCGCGGGTTATACTTTATTGAGTGAGCTAAAAAATAATCCTTCTCTCTATCAAGAACTGAATGACAAGACAGCTTATCTACATGAGGGTCTGAACAAAGTGCTTACTGAAAGCGGAACACCTTTTGTCATCAACAGATTTGGATCAATGATCAGTGTGCATTTTAGCGAAAAGCCCGTTACTGATTTTGCCACTGCATCCGCTGCCAATAATGCATTATTCAATAAATACTTTCATGCCATGCTGAAAAAAGGTATCTACTTACCTCCTTCTGCATTTGAAAGTTGGTTCCTCAATAACGCACTTACTTACGCAGACCTAGACGCCACTATTCAAGCAACTAAAGAAAGTCTCTCCGAAATATTATAAA
>CAYMQQ010000069.1:0-11384 GCA_964392685.1 uncultured Sediminibacterium sp. | reverse complement strand
AACTCCTTCACTACATTCCAAATCACCTTAGGTTTACCTAAAGTGTAATAGTGTAATACCGGAACACCAAATTCTTTTAATTCCTTGCTTTGTTGAATCAACCATTCGGTTCCCACCTGCTCACATTCTGCATCTGTTTTGCATTTCATAATAGCATTGGATAGATCAGAAGGAATATCTACATGAAAAATTCTAGGGAGTACTGATAACTGTTTTTTATTGGTCAATGGTTTTAAGCCCGGAATGATGGGAACATTGATTCCGATTGCTTTGCAGGATTTGACAAACTCAATGAATTTCTGGTTATCGAAAAACATTTGTGTCATAATGTATTCAGCTCCAGCATCCACTTTTTGCTTTAACTTTTGAAGATCAATATCCAGATTCGGAGCTTCAAAGTGTTTTTCGGGGTAGCCGGCCACTCCAATACAGAATTTGGTTTTTCCGCCATTTTTAATATCATCATCCAAATAAATACCATTGTTCATGTTATTGATCTGTTGCAGCAAATCAATCGCATAATGATTGCCTTCCGGTTCCGGTTCAAAAGAAGCTTCATTTTTAGCAGCATCACCTCTTAGCGCCAGTACATTATCGATACCCAAAAAATCCAAATCAATCAATGCATCTTCTGTTTCACGTTTGGTAAATCCGCCACAAATAATATGTGGTACTGCATCTACCTGATAATGGTTCATGATGGCCGCACAAATGCCTACCGTACCCGGACGCTTACGAACTTCCACTTTCTCAAAAGTGCCATCACCTTTTTTCTTGAACATGGTTTCACTACGGTGATAGGTAACATTGATCCAGGAGGGCTTGAATTCCATCAAAGGATCTAAATGGTCATAGAGCGATACAATGGTTTTTCCCTTTAATGGCGGCAGTACTTCAAAAGAGATCAAAGTGTCTTTTGCCTGTTGTATATGTTCTGTAATTTTCATGCTGGGTACTAAATGGCTGCAATATACAGCCTTGTATTCGTTACAAAAACATCTGTTAATCCATGATAGGCTTTACGGCATGCAAAACAGATGCATTAGTTTTGTAGAAAACCATTCCAGTTGAACATTACCATACATACCAAAGACCTGCTCAAAAGTTACAAGGGAAGAATCGTTGTCAATAATGTAAGTATTGAAGTTCGTCAGGGAGAAATCGTGGGGCTGCTCGGACCCAATGGGGCGGGTAAAACAACGACCTTCTATATGGTAGTAGGTTTGATTAAGCCGGATGAAGGGAGTGTATTCCTGAATGACCTTGATATTACACGTTTACCCATGTATAAAAGAGCCCAAATGGGTATTGGCTACCTGCCTCAGGAAGCCAGTGTATTTAGAAGTCTGAGCGTGGAAGATAATATTCTCTCTGTACTGGAAATGACGAAACTCACTAAACAAGAACGTTTAAATAAGCTGGAGCAATTATTGGATGAATTCAACCTGCATCATGTCAGAAAAAACAATGGCGATAGTTTAAGTGGAGGGGAAAGAAGAAGAACAGAGATAGCCCGTGCATTAGCGGTAGATCCGAAATTCATTTTATTGGATGAACCTTTTGCAGGTGTTGACCCCATTGCCGTTGAAGATATTCAGGGTGTTGTTGCCCGATTAAAATATAAAAATATTGGCATCCTGATCACAGACCATAATGTGAATGAAACCCTCTCCATTTGCGACAGGGCTTATCTCTTGATTGAAGGTAAAATCTTTAAACACGGAACTGCAGAACAATTGGCTGATGATGAACAAGTGAGACGCCTCTATCTGGGAACCAATTTTGAACTACGCAGAAAAGATTGGATCATTGAAATGGGTAAAACACAAACTGCTCCTGCGGAATTGAGTTGACGACTACCATCACATATTAGCATTTTTCGCGGGTATTCCTTATTTTGCTGGCATCAACCATGAAACTGCTCAGTCCTGCAATATCCCGTTTGGCCCGCTTTAGGCATTGGCGCATTGAACAATGGGTAAATGAGCCGATTTCGGCACAAAGGGAAGTGTTACAAGATCTCGTAACACATGGACAATACACTGAGTTTGGCAGGAAATATGGTTTCACCTCACTCTTCAATATCAGAAAATTCAAAGCGGCAGTACCCATTCATGAATATGATGATCTGAAACCATATATCGAAAGATTGATGCAGGGTGAACAGAATCTCTTATGGAATACACCCGTGAATTGGTTTGCCAAGAGTAGTGGTACCACCAGCGATAAAAGCAAGTTCATTCCAATAACACAGGAAAGTCTGGAAGACTGTCACTATCAAGGCGCCAAAGATGTGCTGACACTGTACTATCACCAACACAACGAAAGTGATTTATTGACGGGAAAAGGATTGGTCATCGGAGGCAGTCATCAGATCAGCAAAGTAAATGAAGAAGTGAATTATGGCGACCTCAGTGCTGTACTTCTACAAAACACTCCCATTTGGGCCAACTGGATCAGAACACCCGAATTATCCATTGCACTGATGGATGAATGGGAAGAAAAAATTGAAAAGCTCGCTCAATCTACCATACCTGAACCTGTTACTTCTATATCAGGTGTACCTACCTGGACATTGGTGTTGATCAAAAGAATATTAGAGATCACGGGTAAACAAACTTTGAAAGAAGTATGGCCCGGATTGGAATTGTACATACATGGAGGTGTCTCTTTTACGCCTTATCGCGAACAGTTTGAAAGATTGATCGGAGAAGGCTGTACTTATTTGGAAATGTACAACGCCAGTGAAGGTTTTTTTGCGGCACAGGATGATTCAAATGAAGAAGGAATGTTATTGTTCTTGGATCATGGAATTTTTTATGAGTTCATGCCTGTGGAAGAATACGGTAAAAAAGATCCCATCACCATTGGTTTGGATAAAGTAGAGATCGGAAAAAATTATGCGCTGGTCATCAGTACCAATGGAGGCTTATGGCGTTATCTGGTGGGGGATACGGTACAGTTTACCTCTTTGTATCCTTTCAGAATAAAAGTAAGTGGCAGACTAAAACAATACATCAATGCATTTGGTGAAGAAGTGATTGCGGATAACAGTGATAAAGCCATAGCCATTGCTTGTGAAAAAACCGGACTCTTTGTAAAAGATTATACCGCAGCTCCTATATACTTCGGTGACCATAGTAAAGGTGCGCATGAATGGTTGATTGAATTTGAACAAGCTCCGGCTTCTACGGATCAGTTTGCTTATGAGTTGGATTGTGCATTGAAAACACTTAATAGCGATTATGAAGCCAAGCGATACAAGGATATGGCATTAACACTTCCGCAGGTACATGCAGTACCTGAAGGTTTGTTTCATCAATGGCTGAAGAGTAAAGGAAAACTAGGTGGTCAGCATAAAGTGCCGCGCCTGAGTAATGACAGAAAATACATTGATGATATTAAAATGCTGATGCAGCAGTATGGATAATGATGAATCTATGTCATCATCGCATCTCTAATTTTTATTTACTTCCAGGGTCTGATCGTGTATACCTTGTATAAATTCACTTTATTTGTAGCAGTATTTTATCAAATACATTCATTATGAAACTACTTGAAGGAAAAGTATCGATCGTTACAGGTGCTGCCCGTGGAATTGGTGCAGCCATTGCATTGAAACTCGCAGAGCATGGCAGTCATATTGCATTTACCTATGTAAGTGATAGCAGCGCCGAAAAAGCAGCTGCATTGGAAGCCGAATTAAAAGCCATGGGAGTGAATGCCAAAGCATGGAAAAGTAATGCGGGAGAATTCGCTGAATGCGAAAGCTTTGTGAATGAAGTCATGAAAGAATTTGGCACTGTAGATGTCTGTGTGAACAATGCCGGTATCTCCAAAGACAATCTCTTGCTTCGTATGACAGCCGAACAGTGGGATGATGTAATGGATATCAACCTGAAAAGCGTGTTTAATATGACCAAACAGGTCATTCGTCCAATGATGAAAGCCAAAACCGGTAGTATCATTAACATGAGCTCCATCATTGGCATCAGAGGGAATGCCGGACAAAGCAGTTACGCAGCCAGTAAAGCAGGTATCATTGGTTTTACTAAGTCTGTAGCACATGAGCTGGGTAGCAGAAATATCCGCTGCAACGCCATTGCACCCGGATTTATCGAAACAGATATGACCCATTACCTGAAAGATGGTGAAGGAGCTGCTGAGTTTTTAAAGAAAATTCCATTGGGCAGGTTTGGAAAAGCCGAAGAAATTGCCAATACCACTTTGTTTTTGGCTAGCGATATGAGCACTTATATTACCGGTCAGGTACTGAGTGCTTGCGGTGGTTTAAACATCTAATTCCATTGATCAATTTTACTTCCAAAGCTGCTATCCTGTTTGGATAGCAGCTTTATTCTCCTATTTATATAGACTTCTCACCGAAATAGCTTTCTAGCATAATTTCAATTCGCTGATTTTCAGTATATTAGGGAAATTGTTGCGGCTTATTTTTTTGTTAAACAAATGTTTACGCTTGCAATTTGTGTGAACGCCTGTTACATTTGCAACTCTCTATGACTAAGCGAATTATAAATATTTTTCTGATACTTGTTTTGTCGGTACAGATCCTTCCTGTTCAACAAATGGGAAAGATGCTGTACTGCAATCAGTTTACAGAAGAAATTCCACATAGCTTAGATCATAACCCCGAGAATGCAAAACAATCGGAGTCAAAAAGCGATTTCATTTCTACTCCTGAAGTAGCTATTAGTTATGTAAACGGTTCTTCGAATTTGATACGTCCTATTACATCGGATGTAATTCCACAGAACCATACAAATGAAATTCACGTTCCCCCACCAAATTGCTAGTCTTATCATCTAAGATTAGTAACTTTTACTTCTTCCTTAATTCAAATCATTGCATGAAGAAATATTTAAAGCATGCAGGTGCTGATGTATCTGCATCAATTGTTGTTCTGCTAGTAGCACTACCTCTATGTTTGGGTATTGCACTAGGTTCGGGTGCTCCACTTTTTTCCGGTATCATTGCCGGTGTGGTGGGCGGTATCGTTATTGGTTTTTTAAGCGGATCACAACTTAGTGTTAGTGGTCCGGCAGCCGGACTTACTGTTATTGTGGCAACAGCCATCACCAAGCTTCAGGTTTATGAAGCATTTTTATTGGCTGTCGTTATCGGAGGTTTATTACAAGTTATTTTAGGCTTTCTAAAAGCCGGTGTCATTGGTGATTATGTACCCAATGCAGTCATCAAAGGAATGTTAGCAGCCATTGGTTTAATTCTCATCTTGAAACAATTCCCTCACCTCATCGGTTACGATACCGATTTTGAAGGAGACGAATCATTTATACAGTCCAATGATCAGAATACTTTTACAGCGATGTTTGAGGCAATAAAATATATCACACCCACCGCTTTGGTCATTGGAGTGTTATCCATTTTACTCATGATGTTTTGGGAAAGCAAATTCATCAAAACAAAAAAATCCTTGAAGCTGTTTCCGGGTGCGTTAATGGTTGTTTTGGTTGGAACCATTGTGAATGAATACTTACGCTTATCCGGCAGTAGTTATGCTTTGGAACAAAAACACCTCGTTACCTTACCCGTAGCTGAAAATGTAGGTGCATTTTTCTCATTTTTTACTTTTCCTGATATCCAGTTTTTGAAAAACCCGGATGTATGGATGTCTGGAATTACATTAGCCATTGTTGCCAGTCTAGAAACTTTATTAGGTATTGAAGCAGCAGATAAACTAGACCCATTGAAAAGAGTTACTCCAACCAACAGAGAACTGAAAGCACAAGGGATAGGTAATATGGTGTCGGGAATGATTGGAGGCTTACCACTTACATCCGTTGTTGTAAGAACCTCTGCGAATATATCTGCAGGTGCTAAATCAAAAATGTCTACGATTCTACATGGATCTATGATGTTGCTATGCGTGATGTTCGTGCCCACCATCTTAAATAAGATTCCATTATGTGCACTTGCTGCTGTTTTGATCTTTACCGGTTATAAGCTAGCAAAGGTTTCCCTGTTCAAAGAGTTTTATATCAAAGGATGGAATCAGTTTGTTCCTTTTGTTGCTACCATCTCAGCTATTCTATTAACAGATCTATTGATTGGTATTCTTGTAGGTATCTGTGTTGCACTGTTCTTCCTGATCAGAAGTAATTTCAGATCCGCTGTTATGGTGGTACATGATGATAATAATTATCTCATTCGTTTCAGAAAAGACGTTTCTTTTCTAAACAAGCCCATTGTAAAAAAGAAATTAGAAGAAGTACCTAAAAACTCCTTTGTGATCATTGATGCAGAAAGAGCTGATTTTATCGACAAAGATGTAATTGAGGAAGTCAATAATTTCTTATGTCACGCTCACCTGAAGAAAATCAGGGTTGAGGTGAAAACAGGTCAAAACAAATCCACTAAAAATATTTTTTCCATCCCACAAATCACTGAAGAATGAAAATCTACGAAAAATTACTCTTAGAAAACAAAGCATGGGCTTCTGAAAAAGTACAGGATGATCCTGAATATTTCAGTCGCCTTGCAGACATACAGAAACCCGATTTCTTATGGATCGGATGCAGCGATAGTCGTGTACCCGCTAATGAAATCACCAATACACAGCCCGGTGAAATATTTGTACACCGCAATATCGCTAATATGGTTGTGCATACAGATGTAAACCTTTTGAGTGTTCTTGATTATGCAGTCACACATTTGAAGGTAAAACATGTAATCGTTTGCGGACACTATGGTTGCGGTGGTGTGAAAGCAGCCATGACCAATCATGATTATAAGCAGGTATTGAATATGTGGTTGCGTAATATCAAAGATGTATACCGTATCCACAGAGACGAATTGAATACCATAGAGAATGAACAACAAAAATTTGACCGCCTGGTGGAACTGAATGTTCAGGAACAAGTCATGCATTTGGCGAAGACATCCATCATTCAAAGAGCCTGGAAAAATGAGCAGCGACCGCACTTACATGGCTGGGTATATGGTTTGAAAGATGGTGTGATTAAGCCTGTATTTGAAATGCCTGCTAATACCAATATTGATCATTTATATGAATATGATGATCTGTAAATAACACAGGGAACAGCGTTTTCTACACGCTGTTCCCCGGTTTTAGTTCTTAAATATGCGTTAAAGACTTTGTTTATCAAGTGTTCAGAGAACAATACGTCTAAAGTTCTGTTATAGAACGGGCTCATTTATTCATAACTTTCTTTGACAAACAATCATTATGGCCAAAGAGGCAAACAGCTCACCAGCGGGTGCAGCACGGAAATTTTTTGCATTGTTGAATCTGGACAGGAAGGACGTTTCTGCCGTATACGCGTTCGCCATCCTTGCCGGACTGGTTCAACTATCCCTTCCCTTGGGGATTCAAACCATTATCAGTTTTGTAATGGCGGGATCTATTTCTACATCTATTGTAGTATTGATTGTTTTAGTAGTAACTGGTGTTTTTCTGTATGGTCTACTACAGGTTAGACAGATGCAGATCATTGAAAAGATCAAACAGAAAATATTCACGCGTTACTCTTTAGAATTCGCTGATCGTATTCCCAAACTCAATATTGAAAAACTCGACAACTATTATCTGCCTGAGCTGGTAAACCGTTTTTTTGATACCATCTCTTTACAAAAAGGTATTGAGAAAATACTATTGGATATACCTACTGCATTGATACAAATTGTTTTTGGTATTGTATTGCTCTCTTTTTATCACCCTGTATTCATTGGCTTTGGTTCTGTATTGTTGCTGTTGTTATATATCATTTTGCGTAACACACTTCCCAATGGTTTCTCTGCCAGTATGCAAGCCAGTGATTATAAATACAAGACCGCTTCTTGGTTGGAAGAAATTTCCAGATCCATCAAATCATTTAAATATTCTCGAGGCACATCCCTCAATGTAGAGAAAACAGATATTCTGGTTACGAATTATCTCAATTCAAGAACCACTTATTTCAATATCTTATTGGCACAATTCTGGAGCCTGATTGGTTTTAAAGTTGTGATTACAGCAGCCATGCTCATTGTAGGGGTTGTATTGTTAGTGGATCAACAAATCAATATCGGACAATTCATTGCAGCAGATATCGTGATCATAACAGTGATGAACTCTATTGAAAAATTGATCATCAATTTGGACAATGTGTACGACTCGTTAACGTCCATTGAAAAAATGGATAACGTAACCGGTGCAGAAACTGAAAAATCAGGCACCGAATTGATCAGCAAAACAGGCGATGCTATTCGCGTACGTTTTTCCAATGTGAGTTACCATTATCCCAATGGAGATAATGTTCTACAAAACGTAAGCTTTCTTTTAAACCCCGGAGAGAAATTATGTATCATGGGAAATTCTGGTTCAGGAAAATCAACTGCACTCAGATTATTGACCGGTGCTTTTAGAAATTTTGAAGGCAGTGTGCTCATCAATGATATTCCCATTGGCAACTACAGCGTTGGCTCATTAAGAGCATCAACCGGTATTTTATTAAGCCAGCAAGATATCTTCCAAGGTACTTTATGGGAAAATATTACCATGGGTAATAAAGATATTTCTGTTGCAGAGATCACAGATACTTTGAAATTATGTGGACTAACCGATTTTCTGGAATCATTGCCGGATGGGCTGGATACTTCTTTGGATCCAACCGGAAAAAGATTACCCATGAAAGTCAGACAGGGTATTTTACTGGCGCGCGCTTTGGTTGGACACAGAAAATTGGTGCTATTGGAAGATCCTTTTCATGGTTTGGAAGGGAAAACCAGGCAAGAAGTATTATCATTCTTGAAAAGTGATACAGAATCAACAGTTATCATTACATCTACAGATACTGAAGTAGCTAAGAATTGTGATAAAGTACTTTACCTGAATCGCGGAGTTGCCGAATCATTTGGTAGCTGGGATGCGGTATCTAATCAACTTAATGCATAATCGTATGAGCAAATACCTGACTTGTGAACCTGAAAAAGAACTTGAGAAAAACGAATTGCCTTCATTTCGTAATATTTACCATATCCATCGTACCAGCAGGGTACGCAAATGGTTATGGGGATCTTTGGTACTCATTATTCTGGTCATGTTTCTTCCTTGGACACAGAATATACGTGCTCGTGGATTGATCACTACACTCCGCCAAGAACAAAGACCGCAACAATTGAATTCAATCATTGGCGGTCGTGTAGAGAACTGGTATGTGAAGGAGGGAGATTTTGTACAAAAAGGAGATACGATCCTGCAACTGGGTGAGATAAAAGTTGAATATTTTGATCCGGCCTTATTGGAAAGAACCGGCTTACAGATTGATGCCAAGCAAAATGCTGCAGAAGGATATCAGAATAAAGCACTTACTGCATCACAGCAGGTGGCTGCTTTAGAAGAAGGTAGAGAACTGAAACTGTCGCAAATAGATATCAAGCTCAAACAACAACAATTGAAAGTAGAGAGTGACAGCATGGATCTGGGTGCGGTACAAAATGAATTAACTGTTGCTAAAAGACAAATTGATGCGGCCAAAGCCATGTTAGATAGTGGTGTTATTTCATTGGTTGATTTTGAAAGAAGAAAAATCAATTTTCAAAATGCTACTGCTAAACGGATCGGCGCAGAAAATAAATACTTACAATCTAAACAAGAACTTACAGCACTTAGGATTGAGAAAAATACGGTGATACAAGATTACACAGATAAGATCGCCAAAGCAAGGGGTGATCAGTTCAGCGCACTTTCAGATAAAGCTTCCAGTGATGCAGAAGTGGCAAAACTGAAAAATGCATATTCGAACTACGATATGCGGAATCAATTGTACTATGTCACTGCACCTCAAAGCGGACAAATCACGAAAGCAAGAAAAGCGGGTATTGGAGAGATATTGAAGGAAGGAGATATGATTGTTGAAATTGTTCCGGATAATATTCAGTATGCCGTTGAATTGTTTGTAGAGCCAATGGATATGCCGCTTTTATCAAAAGGACAAAAAATACGTTTTGTATTTGATGGTTTCCCTGCCATCGTATTCAGTGGATGGCCATCCAGCTCTTATGGAACTTTTGGTGGACTGGTTACTGCCATCGAAAATTCAGTGAGTAGTAATGGTAAATTCAGGGTATTGGTAACGGAAGATCCTTCAGATAAAGCTTGGCCCAGACTTTTACGAATAGGCGGAGGCGCCAATGGCATTGCATTGTTGAAAGATGTCTCTGTTGGTTATGAGCTATGGCGAAATATCAATGGATTCCCGCCTGAATATTATCAGCCGGCCAGTAGTACCACCATCAAACAGAATAAAGAGTCAGCGAAATAAAGCATGTTCATGAAAGGAATTGTATTCATTTTAGGATTGGTATTCACCCTTCAATGTGCCGCTCAGGTATTGAACGCTGATGCGTTTATTAAACTGGTGCGCAATAATCATCCGGTTGCTAAACAGGCATTGATTGGAATTCGTAAAGCCGAGGCTGATTTGCTAAGTGCCAAAGGTGGATTCGACCCTTTAATTGGCATGGATGCTAGTAGAAAAACATTTGATGGCAAGAATTATTACTTCTACACCAATCCGGAAGTCAAAATCCCTACTTGGATTGGAGCTGATATCAAAGCGGGTGTGGAAAATAACGGTGGCGATCTTTTAGCAAGAGAAACAACTCCCGGACAAACCAGTTATCTCGGTATTGAAATGCCGGTTGCAAAAGGATTATTACTGGATAAAAGAAGAGCTACCCTCCAACAAGCGCGCATTTATCGCGACATGAGTGAGCAGGAACAATTGAACGCCCTGAATAATTTATTGTTTGATGCTTATCAAATTTACTGGCAATGGGCGGGTTCTTATCAACTATACAATATCTATTCAAAATTTGTAAATATTGCTCAAGACCGTTTTCGATTGGTAAAAATTGCATTTGAGAATGGAGACAGGGCTACTATTGATACAATAGAAGCACTCACACAATTACAACAATTTCAACTGGTACAAAACGAAGCACTACTTCAATTAAAGAATACAAAACTGGAACTATCGAAATATTTGTGGGATGAACAAGACAGTGTTTATTTATTACCACCTAGGGTTACACCTGATACTTTACAGTTCATGCAGTATGCACAGCTTCCTGCGGAAAATGAAATCTTACAACAGGCACTTACGAATAACCAATCTATCAGGTCATATGATTTTAAACTGAATGCACTTGAAGTAGATAGAAGACTCAAACAACAAAACCTATTACCTACCATCAACCTGAAAGCAAATTTGCTCAATAGCGGATACAATGTGTTTAAAGGATGGAATGGTGCACTGTTTCAAAACAATTATGTGTGGGGAGTTGATGTTAAATTTCCACTGTTCCAGAGAGAAGTACGGGGAGACTATAAAAAGTCTGTATTG
>CAYMQQ010000068.1:0-11430 GCA_964392685.1 uncultured Sediminibacterium sp. | reverse complement strand
ACAAATACAAAGTTTACAACAATTTACATTGGGAGTGGAGCATACTATTCGATTTGTATTACCGGATCATCTTCAGTTTTTTTTAAATGAAACAATGCCATTTCAACCTAATGGACTTTCCTTTTTGATTGAACTAAAGAATGGCTAACATTGGAGTGAGAAATACTATTCTATTGGTGTAGGATTTGTAGTAAAAGAGGGTGAAGATAAAAATGCACAACAGCAAGTTGATCTTCCATTTCCGGTAAATACAGTAGATGATTTACTGCATTGGTGTATGAAGACAGGCATGTCGGTGAATGAAGTGGTGATGGAAAATGAACAGGCTTGGCGTTCAGAAGAAGCCACCCGTTCAGGCGTGTTGAATATTTGGAATACGATGCGCGATTGTATTTATCGAGGTTGTCATACCAAAGGCGAACTGCCCGGAGGACTACAAGTAAGAAGAAGAGCATTTGATCTGAATAAAAAACTGATACAACAAAATACCTACACGGATTATTCCTCTTGGATTGAGGCGATTAGAAAGGGTGGACATGATTTCAAATACATTCTCGATTGGGTGAGTTGTTTTGCATTGGCTGTAAATGAAGAGAATGCCTCATTTGGAAGAGTAGTGACTGCACCTACCAATGGGGCAGCAGGTGTGATTCCGGCTGTATTACAATATTTTATTGCATTCTGTGACGGATTAGATGATGAGAAAATCATTCGTTTCTTACTCACTGCTTCTGAAATTGGCTGTATTTTCAAAAAAGGAGCCACCATTTCTGCTGCAATGGGTGGTTGTCAGGCTGAAATTGGGGTATCCTCTGCTATGGCTGCCGCTGCACTTACCGAATCTTTAGGTGGTACCCAACGTCAAACCCTGATGGCGGCTGAAATTGCGATGGAACATCATCTAGGATTGACTTGCGATCCGATCGGCGGATTGGTGCAAGTACCTTGTATCGAGAGAAATACCATGGGAGCAATTAAAGCCATTACTGCTTCACAATTGGCATTACAAAGCTCTCCCGATTATGCCAAAGTGAGTCTGGATAAAGTCATCAAAACCATGTGGGATACTGCATTGGACATGAGCAGCAAGTACAAAGAAACCGCAGACGGGGGATTGGCGATACATATTCCGATTAGTCTGCCGGAGTGCTAAGTTTGATTTTTTGATCTGTGATTTTTTGATTTGAAAAGATCAAGAAATCACAGATCAAAAAATCGCAGATAAGATGACTTCGCGAAACCGATTTGTAAGCTGTAACTTTATCAGAAATGCACCATGGCGAAACAAATCATCATTCTCGGTGCCGGATTTGCAGGCTTACAGTTAGCACGCAGACTGAAGGGAACTGATTTTGATATTACCCTGATTGACCAGTACAATTTTCATCAGTTTCAACCGCTGTTTTATCAGGTAGCTACTGCCAGATTAGAACCCAGTTCTATCTCTTTTCCCCTTCGCAAAGTTTTTCAGAATAAAACCAATGTGCATGTTCGTATTGCAACTATTAAAAAAATAGATAGGGTTACAAAAGATGTATATACCGATGCAGGTATTTTTCACTACGATTATCTTGTCATCGCTACCGGCTGTTCTACCAATTACTTTGGGAATAAAAACATTGAACGATTGGCTTTTCCAATGAAGTCCACTACAGAAGCCATTGCTTTACGAAATCATATACTCCTCAATTTTGAAAATGCATTGAACGCTTCCGGTGAAGAGTTGAATGCTATCATGAATATTGTGGTAGTGGGAGGTGGACCAACAGGTGTTGAGTTATCAGGGTCTTTGGCTGAACTTAAAAAAAATATTCTACCACGTGATTATCCTGATATGGATTTTTCCAGCCTTAATGTGTATTTGCTGGAAGCAGGCCCGGCTTTATTAGGTCCAATGACTAAAGTGTCACAAGAAACCTCAAAGACTTATCTCGAGTCGATGGGTGTTCAGGTAAAACTAAATACGCAGGTAAAAGATTATAACGGACAATCTGTTTTGCTGGCAGACGGAACCCATATCCCAACCAAAACATTGATATGGGCTGCGGGTGTTACAGGAAATGTACCGCAAGGTATCGATGCTTCATTATTGGTTAGAGGGAATCGAATTAAAGTAGATCTTTTTAACAGGATGGAGGGAGCAGATGATATTTTTGTTCTGGGCGATATTGCTTATATGGAAACCGAAGGGTTCCCGAAAGGACATCCGCAATTAGCCAATGTAGCCATTGCACAGGCTAAAAATCTGGTACAAAACTTAAAGCGAATAGAGCATGGAAAAGTACTGCAACCATTTGTTTACACAAGTCCCGGAACCATGGCTACGGTTGGTAAAAGAAAAGCAGTAGTGGATTTACCCTTCATGAGTTTTCAAGGACGTTTCGCTTGGTTTGTATGGATGTTCTTGCATCTAATGCTGATACTCAGTGTGAAAAATAAACTTTTCATCTTTATCAACTGGGCTATCAGTTATTTTACCAACGATACAACATTACGTTTAATACTTCTACCAACGAAACAGCAAACAGATTCATATAAAGAAGTACCAATACCACTTGAGGAGCGGATGCACCATCTTTAGTTTAGATCTTTGATTTCTTGATTTTTTGATTTGTGATTGAACTGCTTATTTACAATGATAAATCAAGAAATCACAGATCAAGAAATCACAGATCAAGAAATCAAAGATTCTGAATAGTCTTTAATCTCATTATACAAAGTTCCCCTCTCTACCGGTTGTCTGTTCACTTGTTTGATCAGTCGAACGAGTTCTTCTGTAGACATGGTAGGCGTTTGCTCCTCACTGCCGGCCATCGCATAAATCTTAGTGGAGTCATCGATGGTTCCGTCAATATCATTCACACCAAACGATAAAGTCAATTGCGCATTTTGTCTGCCCAGCATTGGCCAATAAGCTTTGATATGCGGGAAGTTATCCATGTACAAACGCGATACCGCATACATGCGCATATCTTCTACTACCGATGATTCCGGAATATGGCTCATATCATTATCCTTATTACGGAACTTAAGTGGGATAAACGTATTGAATCCTCCTGTCTCATCCTGTAATTGGCGTAATCTTTCCATATGATCAATACGATGCCAGAACTGTTCGATATGTCCGTACAATAAAGTGGCATTACTATGCATGCCTAATTGATGTGCTGTTTTATGAATGTGCAACCAGCCATCAGCATCGACTTTATCTTCACAGATCTGCTTGCGGATTTCCGGGTGAAATATTTCTGCACCACCACCGGGCAAGGAGTCAAGACCTGCCTCATGTGCCAATCGCATACCTTCTTCCACACTTACTTTGGCTTTGCGGAACATATAATCGAGTTCAACAGGTGTAAAAGCTTTGACATGTAAATCCGGGCGATGTGCTTTGATGGTTCTTAGTAATTCAAGGAAAAAATCGAGATTCATTTTGGGGTGAACACCACCTACAATATGCACTTCTGTTACCGGCTTGCCATCATAGCTTTTAACGATATGCATCATTTGTTCAATGCTCAATTCCCATCCTTCTTCACGATGTGCGTAAAGACGAGAGTAAGAACAGAACTTGCAGGAGAAAACACAAACATTTGTGGGTTCAATATGGAAGTTTCGATTGAAATAGGTTTTATGACCATGTTTTTCTTCTCTTACCCAATTGGCAAGGGTGCCTAAGTATGATAATGACCCTTTCTCGAAGAGGGTAACACCATCCTCAAAACTAATACGCTCTTTTCTGAGGATCTTTTCTCCAATATTTTTCAAGTCGTAATCTGCCTGTGTAGCTACCAAAATAAAAGGGTCTGAAATTCTCGTGCTCATCTTCACTTAATTTGACTACAAAAATACGATTATAGTTGCCACTGAGAGCACAGAATAGCACTGAATCATTTCTGTGTATTTCAGTGCCTTCAGTGGCAATTCTTTCTAATTTCTAAGTTTATAATCCCTATAAAACCACCAAATGCGAAAGTTCATGAATTTTATATAGATTCGTTGGTCATGCTGAATAAACAGCAGAACAGATAGATGGTTCATCTCTAATCGCATAATCTATGTCTATTAAACTAAGGCTAACTTTTTTAAGTTTTTTTCAGTTTTTTGTTTGGGGTGCCTGGCTTACAACACTAGGGTCCTACGGATTTGGGTTTAAAAACTGGACAGGAGCCCAGTTTGGAGCTGTTTTCTCTACTTTGGGACTTGGTTCATTAATCATGCCTGCTCTCATTGGTATTATAGCAGATCGTTGGATGAACGCAGAAAAACTCTATGCCGTGCTCCATATTTTCTACGGGCTTACACTTTTTGTATTACCCTATATTGATGAACCCAATACATTTTTTTGGGTACTGTTGGTGAGCATGTGTTTTTATATGCCTACGATCTCTTTATCCAATTCACTTTCCTATCGAATTCTGATCGATAACCAGTTAGATGTGGTAAAAGTATTTCCACCCATCAGGGTATGGGGTACCATAGGTTTTATTGCAGCCATGTGGACCACCAATCTCTTGAGTGATCCGCAATCACCTTGGGAAGCGGGTAAAGCTTTGGGAGAACAAATTGCATCATTGACCGGACATGCCATCAATGCCAATCAGTTTTATATCGCAGGTGTTTTTGCGATCGTATTAGGAATCTATTCTTTCTTTTTACCCAAGTGTCCTCCGGAAAACAAAGGGAGAGGAGCAGGTTCTTGGATGGATAATTTAGGTTTGAAAGCCTTCAAATTATTGGGTAATTATAAGATGGCCATTTTCTTCTTGTTCTCTATGTTCTTGGGTGCGGCTTTGCAATTGACCAATATGTATGGAGATACGTATCTGAAAGATTTTGAAAAAATAGAGCAGTATGCAGATTCATTTGTGGTGAAATATTCAACCATTATTATCTCCATTTCTCAGATATCAGAAACACTCTTTATCCTGGCGATTCCATTCTTTATGAAAAGATTTGGTATCAAAAAAGTGATGCTCATTTCCATGTTTGCCTGGGTATTAAGATTTGGCTTATTCTCTTTTGGCAATCCCGAAGGATTGTTCTGGATGATCATCCTGTCGAACATCGTCTATGGAATGGCATTCGATTTCTTTAATATTTCCGGTTCCTTATTCGTAGAAACTTCTATTGATCCCGAGATACGCTCATCAGCCCAAGGTTTATTCATGATGATGACCAATGGTTTCGGAGCCATCATGGGCAGTGTATTGAGTGGCTGGATGATTGATGGATATTATTTGTTACCGGATGGAAGTAAAGACTGGTCAGGTATCTGGATGGTATTTGCCATTTACGCATTATTTATCGCCATCTTCTTTGGAGTACTCTTCCGTCATAAACATAATCCGGCGGCGGTTGAGCATGCGAGGCATTGAGCTTCGAGCTTCGAGCCGTGAGCTACGAGCCGTGAGCTTTTTGTCGAATTAATATTCGATATGAGATAAAAAAATCCACTGATTTAGTTTGATCAGTGGATTTTTTTTATCTAATAAGCTCGTAGCTCGTAGCTCGAAGCTCACAGCTTAAATATGCGCCTGAATCTTCTTATCCAACACAGATTTAGGAACTGCACCAATTTGTTTGTCGACGATCTGTCCGCCTTTGATGAAAAGGATGGCAGGGATAGAAGTGATACCATAATTCACACTGAGGTTCGGGTTATGGTCTACATTTACTTTACCTACATTGATCTTACCATCGTAATCTTTCGCCAGTTCTTCAATAACGGGTCCGATAGCGCGGCAAGGTCCGCACCACTCCGCCCAGAAATCTACTACGGTCAGTTTATCACTATCCAGCACGGTTGACTGGAAATTCGCGTCTGTTAATTCTAAAGCCATTGTTTTTTATTTTTAGATGTTTAATTTTTTGAAAAGTCCATGGTCCATGGTCGATGGTCCATAGTTAGCAATCTCTGCTTTGCCATGGACAATTTGCTATGGACTATGGACCAAAAGACAAATTTAAGCCCAAACCTCCATCTCTGCCCCTTTGACTTTTCCACGGCTGTTATTAATGACGTAAGGGCAGGGGAAACCTGACAGGGGGGCACAAATAAGGAATAGGGAACAGGAAACAAGAAACAGGAAATGGGTGGGGTTGCAGGAATGAAGAAAGATATGTATTTTTAGTAATGTGTGGGAAGGGCGTAAATCATTCTTAATGGAATGGATTTGCGTAGTGGTGAAATCCACGAGTTATACGTCATGCTTTGGCGACAGTATAACTTGAACCGATATAAAAAAAATATCACAAGACATCCATTAATTGACAATGGCGAAACAAAAGTTTTATGTAGTATGGAAAGGACGACAGACAGGAGTTTTTGAAACATGGGAGGACTGTAAAGCGCAAACTGATAAGTTTCCCCAAGCAGTTTACAAATCTTTCAAGACACGACAATTAGCTGAACAGGCATTCAAAGACGAATGGTGGGATTACATTGGCAAACACATTTTTGAAAGCGAACTTACAGACGGACAGCTCAAACTAATTGGTAAGCCGATTGAGGAAAGTATTTCAGTTGACGGAGCATGGAACACTTTAACTGGTGTTGTAGAATATCAAGGGGTTCACACTGCAACCAGAAAAGTAATTTTTAAAATGGGTCCATTTGAGGATGGCACAAATAATATTGTTGAGTTTTTAGGAATAGTTCATGCACTTGCTCATTGCAAAAAGAATAATATCAAGCTTCCAATCTATTCAGACAGTAGAAATGCTATTGGTTGGGTTCGTGACAAAGAAGCAAGAACAAATCATGGCCGCAGCGATAGAAATACAAAACTGTTTGAACTGCTTGACAGGGCAATAAAATGGCTCAAAGAAAACGAGTATGAGAACGAAGTTTTAAAATGGGAGACAAGGGCATGGGGTGAAAACCCTGCTGATTTTGGAAGAAAGTAACTATTAAATTTTATCTTACTGACACAATTCATATATGCAACCTATAGAGACTAAAACAAATTTAGATTCACTTAATGACAAGCAACGAGAAGCTGTGATCAGTGAAGATAAGCGGCTTTTAGTTTTGGCGGGGGCAGGCTCAGGTAAGACGAAAACACTTTTGCAGAAACTCATTTACTTGATTGAAGAAAAAAATGTAAGTCCGTCAAGCATTCTTGCTATCACTTTTACGAAGAATGCAACTAATGAAATGATTGACCGCTTAATCATTTCAGCCGACCAGACAGGAGAATATGAAAAACTTCTTTTTGATAAGCGACTAAGTAAAGCGGATAAAGACAAAGAAAGATTTCAGCAACAGAAAAAATATAAATGGATTGACGGTTTAACCGTCAGAACATTTCACAGCTTCTGTTATAGCATACTCCGCAATTACGGAGTAAATGAGTTTGACAATAAATTCCGAATAATCGGAGATGAAAAGAGAGACGAAGAAGATGAAATTTCAAGGCATGTAGCACCTGAAACAGTTTTTGAAGTAGTCCATAAACTTTTGATTGAACAGTGTGAAAATACCGAATTTTTACTTCAACTCAAACGATACATTTTAGATTAC
The DNA here is from genome assembly GCA_964392685.1 of uncultured Sediminibacterium sp. Taxonomy (GTDB): domain Bacteria; phylum Bacteroidota; class Bacteroidia; order Chitinophagales; family Chitinophagaceae; genus Sediminibacterium. Next base: position 3,905 of record CAYMQQ010000068.1, on the reverse strand, counting down.
ATCATTGACAAAATACACCTCAAGAAAACAGATCAAAAGTATTTACCAAAAGACGGCAAGTACTTCACAACTCTTGATGGAACAAAAGTTCGTTCAAAATCTGAGCAATTTATTGCCGATTGGTTTTATCGACATAGCATCAAGTATGAATATGAACCTTTACTGAATGTAAAAGACTTTGCTTTTCACCCTGACTTCTATATTCCAGAGGCCAATCTTTATATTGAGCATGTAAGCGACAAAAGTTTCTCAACCAAGGATAAAGAGGAACAATTTCAAAAAGGAAATTTGCTTTTAGTAAAAACCTTTGAAGCAATGACGAAGGACTCTGCATTGTTTAATCATACTCTTGACAAGGTTGTAAAAAATCGTTTGCCGGCAAACTATCATGCAACGGTTGCACTCACATATAAGGAAGAATTTAACGGCTATCATGAAGATGTAAAAGATTTTGTTGCTCAAATCATACGAATCACCGATATGATAAAAGTTGAGAATATTGACTTTGATTTAGTTTTAGAAAATGCAAGAAAGGATCAACATGAACGAGTTCGAAATTTTTATGAATTGGCAATTCCGGTCGTAAAAAAATATGTGGAATACTGTACTAACAAATCTTATCTTGACTTCAACGATTTGATTTCAAGAAGCACTTCTTTGTTTCAAAACCACGAAGACATTTCGAACAAATACAAAACTAAGTATCAATACATTTTAGTTGACGAGTTTCAGGATGTAAATAATTTACAAGTTGAGTTAATCAAACTTTTACTTACTGAGCAAACGCAGCTCTTTTGTGTTGGCGACGATTGGCAAAGTATCTATGGTTTTAGAGGCTCTAACGTGAGTTATATAGTTGATTTTGAAAATCACTTCCCCAATTCAAAAGTTGTAAAACTTGATTTAAATTATCGCAGTACACAAAATATTGTCGGGGCAAGTAACGAGGTGATAAAGCATAATAAATTTAAAGTTGAAAAAGAAATTCAGGCATCAAAGAAATCAGAACATAAAATTGTAGTTTATTCAGGAAATAATCAAGATGAAAACATTCAGTTCTGCTTTAATAAAGTAAAAGAATTATTAGAGGATGGGTTAAGTAATGATGATATTTTATTTCTCTACCGCAGAAGCAAAATGTATTCGCCTTACTTTTTTCGTTTTAAAAATGACGGACTAAGAGTTCAAGCAAAAACAATTCATGCAGCGAAAGGACTAGAAGCAAAAGTTGTTTTCATCATTGGCTTGACAGAGGGCAATGGAGGTTTTCCTGACATTTGGTTAGAGGATAGAATTTTTCAAGTTATCAAGAAAGCAAATCATGATTTGCTTATGGAAGAAGAAAGACGATTATTCTATGTTGCAATTACCAGAGCCCAAGACAAACTCTTTCTTATCACTGAAAAAGGTAACGAATCAAGTTTCTTAAAAGAAATTCCTGAAACATTCACAGTTAAAACAAGTGTTCCAATTAAGTCGGTAGTTGAGAAAGTAATTACTTGCCATAAATGCTATAGCCAACTTGAAAAACTTTGGGTGGCTTGCCCTTACTGTTGCGAGAAAATTAATGGGCGGTAGAGTAGCATGAACGTATAAAATGGGTTTTTCAAAATCGTGAATGATACCTTTTGGAAAGTTCCGAAACTTTCCAAAAGGTTATTATCTGCAAAACTCAAAAATTCAGGGTTTAAAATGAATATTTGATTATTCTTGCCACACAAACCTCCAATATGGAACCCAAACGCTTTCAGGATGAAAATAAGCGTATTAACGATTTTCAGACCCAAGTGTTGGTCCGGTGCATTGCCTGTAGCAAGAAAGCAATCGCCAAAGTGGATTACACTCTGAAAAAGGCAAGACTATTTTGTCCGGAATGTAGCTATCATAAGGAAGTGACTACCGAAACAACCGTTTTAGGAGTAAAAGGGCATTGGCAATTGGCAGCGCATGAATATTTTGGGGCCGAACTTTGGTTGCAATACCCTTTTAAAGATGATGTTTTTTTTGCGTTCAATGATGATCATCTTAAATATTTGGAACAATACATTGAGGCTACCTTGAGGGAACATAAAGACCGTACACATTTTACTCTTCTTGAAAAGCTTCCCAAATTTTACCATGAATCAAAAAACAGGGAAGGGCTGTTGAAGATCATTAAAAAGTTAAAGAAATAGATAATAGACGTAAAAGTTGTCAACTCAACTTCTTAAGTAAAACACACAAGTATTTCTTTAATTCTTTTCAATAAAATAACTAAAATTTTTACATTAGAATGCATCAAATCTAACCAATGACAGTCAAAGAAGTGTTCACTGCTCAGCAGTTGGATACGATGGTACAACAAATTGATTTTACGCATGTAACAGATTGGTTCAGCTCCTATATCTTGAAAGACCATCCTGTTAAAGAACAACTCAGAATACAATGGCTCAAATCAAAAAACAAATGGGCCTTGCGTGCCGGTTGGAGTTTGATGGCGGTAAGATCGCCCGAGATGCCGATGGCTTGGATCTAAATGCGCTATTAAAACAGTTGCAAAAAGAAATGCCCAAGGCCGTCCCCGAAGTTCAGTGGACGATGAACTTTGCATTGGCCTATATCGGCATTCATCATCCTGCTTATCGTAAACAGGCATTAAGTATAGGAGAGGGGTTGGGAATTTATCGTGATTGATATTTGAAATATCTATAATTTATTAATTTAACATCCAAATTATACCCATGCCTATCTATATGGATCTGCATATTGTACCTGGGGTTAGCGCCAAAGACGTTGCCATAGCACATAGCAGGGATGTGTATTTAGAGAAAGATCATAGTTGCACTTGTTTAACGTATTGGGTAGATGAACATAAGGGACATGTATTTTGTCTCATTGATGCTCCATCGAAAGAAGTTGTTATTGAGCTTCATAGCAAGTCGCATGGGTTGGTGCCTCATAAAATTATAGAGGTAGAAACCAATTTAGTAGAGTCTTTTTTAGGACGTATAACAGATCCCGAGATAGTGGAGAAAACTGAAGATGGTTTATTACTCATTAATGAAAGTTCATATAGGGTCATGATGTTGATCCGACTTCCTGATCCGTTCCTCTATAAGCATAGAGAAAAAGAAAGTAAAGACGTTTTACAACAAAACTTATCTGCTATCAAAGAGAAGATCATTCAAGGAAAAGGAAAGGTCGCTTTACATCATCAGGAAGGGATTATAGGATCTTTTGTTCATGCAGATGACGCCTTGCAAGCTGCCATGGATATAATGACTTTGGTAACCAAGGGTTTTAATATCACCATTTCGTTGCAAGGTGGTGAACCTGTTACACAGCATGATCATTTTTTTGGGGATGTCTTGAATATGCTTCAGTTTTTATGTTTTTTCTCTCATAAAAGCCCTGTACGTATTAGTAATACAGTGCGGGAAATGATGATCAATGAACGAATCTCAAAACAAGATGAATCATTATTGATCTTGTCTGTTTCAGAAGATATGCTCATTAAGAATATGATAGCGCTATTAGAAGAACGATTCACAGACCCTACACTTCAAATAGAAGACATGTCAAAGATCCTGGCACTGAGCCAGTCTCAACTATACAGGAAGGTTTTAGCAATTACAGGTTATTCCCCCAATGATTTACTGCGATCATTTAGATTGGATAAAGCCAGGAAATCCTTACAAAAAGGAGGGAAGAATATCACCGAAATTGCTTTTGAAAATGGGTTTAATAGTCCGTCTTATTTTACAAAGTGTTTTAGAGAAAATTTTGGAATCACACCATTGGAATACACAGGATTGCTGTAGCTCCTATTTGAATGAAATTTACCAACTTTTGAAAGAAATGAGATAGTGAGAGCTTGTGATACAGTTTAGTTTTGGGGTATTCAATCATCCAAAATCTATTGTTAT
>CAYMQQ010000067.1:0-11443 GCA_964392685.1 uncultured Sediminibacterium sp. | reverse complement strand
CTTTGACAGTCAACGGTTTTCAAGACCGCCGCATTCGACCGCTCTGCCATCTCTCCGCGGCAAAAGTAAGGGTTGAAATATTTCTACCAAAAAATATTCGAAATAATACACAAAAAACATTCATTAGTAAGTAGTTAGCAGGGCAGTAACGCTGTGAGTAGCATAAAGTATTTCTTTTTCCTCGGAGCGTATATAATCAAAAGATGTTTCTTGTTGCATCGTCTCTTGAAGCACAAAAGTCCATAGGCTCGTTGGAGGAGGTTATTTATTACACATCTATAGTGTATCAATTACTTGATATTTACTAATTCTTTATTGAAGAATTGGGCAATAGAATTAATCAATAACTTTCATTTCTATAAGTGGCTCAATATTCCTTGTTAACTAGGACAAGGTTTCCAAAAAACTGTTTTTGATGATGATAGCTAAAGGAGTATGGGGAGCCTAAGAAGTGTTCGTTTTATAATAGATAACTATATGCAGATTTTCCTTGTACTTCTCCTAATTATTATCGGCCTAACCGTACTGACATCTGTATGTAAAATATCTCCATTCATTTCATTTTTGATCATTGCTGTTGGAGCCGGGTTGCTTTTTGGGATGCCTTTACTAAGCATCGCAAAATCTTTGCAGAAGGGAATTGGAGAGATGTTAGGTTCCATCATTATTACACTAGCTTCAGGAGCCATGATTGGTAAACTGGTTGCCAAAAGTGGTGCAGCCAATGTAATTGCCGAGAAAGTCATTACCATTTGCGGTCGAAAGTACCTGTCTTGGGGCATGATGTTGACCGGACTCATCATTGGTATTCCCTTGTTTTATAATGTTGGTTTCGTATTGGTGATTCCCATTATATTCAGCTTGATGTATAAATACAAGCTTCCCGTTATACCGGTTGCCATACCTATTTTAGCAGCACTTTCAGTAGCCCATAGTTTATTGCCCCCACATCCATCCCCGGCTGCTTTAATTGGCATTTTTAACGCCAACATCTCTACCACTTTTTTTTATGGAATCATTGTTGCTATTCCTGCTGTGATTTTAGCCGGACCTGTTTTTTCTAAGTCATTAACACGAATCAAATCTGTTACATCGCAATTAGATTTTCAAGAACCCGATCAAGTAGAAAATCCGCCATCATTAGGTATCAGTATTTTGTCTGCCTTAATGCCTATCTTTTTATTACTCATAACTATTTTAATATCGATTATTTTCAAGGGAAATACTATAGTTGAAAAACTGTATGACTTCATCAACGAACCTTCTATTTTGATGTTAGTATCCTTACTCATTGTGACCATACTCTTGGGTAAAAGACAGGGGATATCTATACGGAATGTGATGGCTACCTATGATCAGGGAATCCGGGAAATCGCTACGATCATTTTAATAATTGGAGCTTCAGGTGGATTGAAGCAAATATTAATCGACAGTCAAGTAAGTAATGAAATAGCATTAGCATTACAAGCTATCCAAATACATCCGCTGGTGCTCGCCTGGCTTGTTGCTGCTACGATTCGATTATTACTTGGATCAGCAACCGTTGCCGGTCTTACCGCAGCAGGAATTATTGCTCCGATCATAACAGATTTGAATGTTGACCCCAATTTGATCATTTTAGCAATCGGTTCCGGTAGTATTTTTTGTTCTCATGTCAATGATACCGGCTTCTGGATGTTTAAAGAGTACTTTAATGTTTCGGTAAAAGATACTTTTTTATCATGGTCACTGATGGAAACAATCGTTTCAGTGGTGGGATTATTAGGTGTTTTGGTATTGAGTTTATTTGTTTAAGTAATATGCTGTATGAATCAAAATGGTAAGATTTATTTGGTAATGGGTGTTTCCGGCAGTGGTAAAACCACTATTGGACAATTACTAGCAAGTCAGCTAGGAGTCATTTTTTTTGATGGAGACGATTTTCATTCAGCATCCAATATTGAGAAAATGAAATCGGGGCAACCGCTTGATGATCATGATCGGCATGATTGGTTAAAGAATATCAATGCCATTGCGAGTAAGACCTTAGCCGCTAATACATCTGCCGTAATTGCCTGTTCAGCGTTGAAAAAACAATATCGAGAGATTATTTCAGCAAATTTGAAAGAATCTATTATTTGGATTTACTTGCATGGTTCAAAAGAGCTGATTCAACAAAGAATGACTGCCAGGAAAAATCATTACATGCCTGTTGCACTTTTACAATCTCAGTTCGATATTCTTGAAATTCCAAATGAAAGCATTAAGATTGACATATCATTAGATCCACAAACTATGGTCAATACAATTCTTCAGCAAACCAATAAGTCTACATTGGGTATTGTAGGATTAGGTGTGATGGGTAAAAGCCTTGCTAGAAACTGGGCTCGTGCCGGAGTAAAACTTTCACTGTACAATCGGTTCGTGAAGGGCATTGAGGAACAAATTGCTGAAAAAACCATCCATGCCTATCCTGAGTTAGAGAACGCTTCCGGTTTTGAGAATTTAGAATCTTTTGTACACTCTTTAATGAAACCACGGATCATTTTTATGATGATCAAGGCTGGAAAAGAAACCGATGTATTCATAGAGGAAATTTTACCTTATTTAGATGCAGGTGATATTTTAATCGATGGAGGAAATTCCCATTACGGGGATACAAAAAATCGTATTACCCGTTTGGAAAAACAACAAATGCATTTTATTGGAACCGGAGTTTCCGGTGGCGAAAAGGGAGCACTTTATGGACCTAGCATTATGCCTTCCGGTTCATTTGAGGCTTACCAAAAAATTGAGCATCTGTTATATTCTATTGCTGCAAAAGATAAAAATGGTAATCCTTGTGCTGCTTATATTGGCCCGGAAGGTTCAGGGCATTTTGTAAAAATGATTCACAATGGCATTGAATATGCTGAAATGCAACTGATCGCTGAAACTTATGCTTATCTACGTTATGCACAAGGCTTAGATCCATACAGCATCGCACAAGTATTTGATGAGTGGAATCAGGGCTCATTGCATAGTTATTTACTGGATAGCACTGTTCAAATTTTACAAAAAAAAGAGGGAGATGCTTATTTAATTGATTTGATATTGGATGTTGCAGGTAATAAAGGAACCGGAAACTGGGCTACCATTGCTGCTTCTGAATTAGGAATACCTGCGGGTATGATTACCGGAGCTTTGTTTGCAAGATATGTATCAACACTCAAGGAGTCAGTTCATAACCTTAGACAAACAATAATCCCTAATAGCAAAACAAGTCAACTAAGTATTGAAACTGTAAAAGCTGCGTATACTGCTGCTCGAATCATTAATCATCAGCAAGGTTTTTTAATTATCAGAATTGCTTCAATGGAATTCAATTGGAATATAGATCTGTCTAATATTGCACGTATATGGACCAATGGTTGTATTATCAGAAGTACACTCATGGAAAAACTGATTCCTGCTTTTCGTGAACATCATGAACTCTTTGAATATCATGAGATCAAAGAAGAAATCATATGGTTAAAGCCTGAACTCAAATCTTTTTGTATCAGTGCTTTGGAGTTCGATTTGTCCATTCCTTGTTATACTGCTTCTTTGGATTACTTGAATGCACTCAGTGGTATGTATGCAACAGCGAACATTATACAAGCACAAAGGGATTTTTTTGGTGCACATACGTATCAAAAAATGAATGATGCATCAGGTGCATTTTATCATACTGAATGGTAATTGATTCAATATAATATGGGACTGACATCTATTCTTCACTATTTCCTACACTTTATAGCACCCATACTTGTGGCCTATCTCTTTTTTAGGAATCAGTGGGGGAGAGTAGCATTGATTTTTCTCCTGACCATGTTGGTGGATCTAGATCATTTATTGGCTACACCCATTTTTGATCCATGCCGTTGTAGTATTGGCTTTCATGTATTGCATAGCCGGTATATGATTGCCGTATATGTACTATTGTTGTTTACCAGAATGAGAATCTTGGGAATTGGGTTATTAATGCATATGTTGACCGATCAAATTGATTGTTGGATGCAGGGAAGCTATTGCGCATGAATATTAGAGTATATACAAAGTCATCTCCTCACAATCGTGTTCAGCAATATAAATAGGGAAGGGACTTTTTTCTACCATTGAAAATTCGCCAGCATCATCCATTTCTTTAAATGCTTTATGAAGAAATAATCTTGATTGATACTGATAGTAATTCATCAACTCACATCCTAATTGCAGTAGAGAATGTTCTTCGTCTACTTCATCAACCAATGTTGCACAATCTGGCCAAACAGCTGAGAAATCCGGCCCTTTGGCAAAACCTGTGTAATGTCCCGGTGGAAGCTCATGGTACAAGTATCTGGGTTCAGCAATGATCGGGAATGTCAGTTCTTGCTTAAAAAAATTAATCCCTGAATCATAATGAAAATACCAATCATAACCTATCTCCATAGCACCGGATTGTATCATTTGTTCTTTTACTTCCGGATCGAACAAGCAAGACCTTAGTTCGCTTTTTAAATACGCAACACATGTCTGCTCATCTAAAGGGTGGGTGTCAATAAAATGCATGTAAGGATTAACGGCAGTAATATCAGCAGCTTTATCGCTAATTTCTTCTTCGATATCCCTACCGCCCATATCCACAAATTCACCTCTGCGATACATGTCAAGATAATCCGCATATCGTTTAAACAATGGCACAGCTATACGATCCCTGATTGCAAAAAACTGTTTCTCTAATTGTTCATACAATATCTCGTTCAGCGAATCCTTATTCATCTCAACTCATTTTTCCGATAAAAAAACTTCTGCCATCATACATCGAGCACTACCGCCACCATTGGTTTCAATCGTCGTAATATCAGAATGCAGAATCGAATTATAGGTTTCAATACGTTTGATCTGTTCAGCGGTTAGGCTATTATATGCTTGTGATGACATCACGAGATAACGCTCTCCACTTGTATTTTGAACTTGCAGCATGTTACCTGCAAAATGATTCATTTGATCGAAACTGATTTCGATGACCTCCTTTTTTGTATCCTGCAATGTTTCTATGACACTACGCTTCTCGGTTTCATTAGGAATTGAATCCAGACAAATCACTGCAAATCGATCAGCAATACACATCATTACATTGGTATGATAGATAGGGTCGCCTTTGCTATCAACTGAGGTAAACGCTACCGGACGAAATCCGGCTTTGTTACACCAATCATTCAATACTTGAATATCAGTTCTGGGTGACAAACAAGCATAGGCAATTTTATTTTCTCTGTCTAAGACCATGCTACCCGTTCCTTCTAAAAAAAGTTGTTGTTGTTCGTAAGCGCTTAGATCTATCGTATTTTCAACACGAAACTTTTCAGCAATCGCAGATAGAACATGAGGCTTACGTTCTAGCCTACGATTGACCGCAAACATGGGGTATAAAAAAATGGTGCCGTCAGTATGAAATGAGATCCAATTATTAGGAAATACAGAATCAGGAGTATGGGGTTCAGGGGTGTCTTCTACAACAGTTACCCGAATACCCGCATTACTGAGTACAGATACAAACCGATCAAATTCAGCCGCTGCTTTTTCGCTTACTTGCTGATCTGCTGAAGCTTGTTGAAAACTATTATTCACCGCCGTTTCTGCATTAAAATCAAAACGAACGGGTTTTATCATGAGAAGATTTGAAGTTGTTTGCATGTCGATTAGTTAGCAATGATAGTTATAAAAATGGTTGACAGTTGCTAGTTGACAGTTGACAGGAAAACAGTTTCTCTTCTGTCAACTGTCAACTAACAACTATCGACTAACATCTGTCAACTCAAATATCCTCTCTCCACAAAGGCATACTCATACAATGGAAGCCCCCACGAGCTCTTGATAACTCTGCAGATGGCATTAGTATGAGCGTATCTGTCATGGTTTCCGGGTTCAATTCTCCCGATTCTAGTTTGGGTAACAACTCCTTTACATGAATGATTGCAAACCCTGCTTTGCGAAAAGCTTCTGTGGTTTTATCGTTGCGATCATAGCCCAAGACCACACCTTCCTTCAGTGCCAGCAAGTTGCAGGAGTCTGTCCATTGTTCGCGGGCATTGTATGGGAATTCATTATTCCCTGAAAAGATAAAACGCACATCATTCTCACAACGAAGATCCGTTAAGCTGATATCTTGTAACAGGTCTTCCAAACTGTCGAAATAAACAGGATTATCCGGACATTTTTTATGAAATTGAGTGATCTTGATTTTTTCATCTTTCTTAACTTGTAGTTCTCTTTCAATTACGTTATCATCTTCATGCTTCACTGCTTTACGTGAAAAATTACCCAACATCACCCATACGTCTCTTTTTACTTGCGTGAAAACGGTGTCGATGTGCATGTAGTCCCTTTTCTTTGGTATACGCACAATGGTAACCTTATCCATCAAACCCTTTTCAAACATGACATTCGTAATCATAGCAGCTGCTTCTGCAGAAGTTCTTTCGCTAACACCTACCAATAAATGATTATCACTAACCACCATGATATCGCCACCTTCTAAAGTTGTTTTGCGATCATCTTCTTCCTCTTCAGGCATCAAAAAACTCTGATTGGAATCTGCTAATTCAATGATATTATTTTGCCACTTCGCAAAAATGGGATGATAGAAGAATATATATTTTGCCAATAAAGCTTCACGTGTACGTGCTTTTTTAGCCGGTTTGTTCAATAAAACATGGTCTTTGATGGTAATCCCAATATCTCTGGTAAAAATGAAATTGGGAATAGGAGCGAAGAGCAGTTTTTTATCGGATGAAGTCCCCGAAATAAAAGTTTTAGACAATTCTTTGGCATTGTATGCCAATAGTTCCTGTTGGGTTTGAAAAGTGCAGCCTTCAATAGCCGCTACTGATGCCACCAATTTAGATCGGATATCTTCGTTTTCAAGAATTTCAGCCAACAGCCATTGTAATTCGATGACTTTATCAGATTTATAAAAGCCTTCTGAATCGGGTTTGAAAAATGAACGATCATTGCCATCAATCTCTTGCAATTTGCCTTTGATCTTGACAGGATCTAAAAAGTACAACAATAGCTTGGTGTAATAATCGTATTCATCTTTACGAATCGTATCCAAATGAACAATGTCTTCAAATAACCAGTCTTGTGCTTTTGAGGGTACTACTTTACCCAAACCACTGTCTGGACTGTGCACCAATAAACGTTTTAAAGTACCTATTTCAGAGGTAACATGCAATGTATGTTCCATACTAATATTGTATTAAATAAATAATGGGTAACTATTCCCGATACGATAGCAATCATTAAAATAAAAGGAAGGGGCCTCAGTGATCGGGCATAGAGTTCAGTCCACGATACATCCACGCGAAGTGAGCGGTAAGGAATGTGATGGTAGAGCAATGATGCATATTGCAAAACTAAGGATTTCTTTTGATTGGGTCATTCCCCTTCAAACTACCCTTAGAATCAATGATTTGGAACCGAACAAACAGCTCTTCACTGTACCATTTTTCTTGTCGGGTCTTCCTTACTACTTCTGCATGTTCTTGTAAGCGATAAGCAAAGGCTTTCATGTCTTCTTTAGATTCCCAAATACTGAATGTGGCCTGTTTGATCCAGGGAACTTCACCAATACCTACTGAAGTAATAAAACCCGGAGCGGTACTCATTCTCTGTGCAACAGCATCTACATGTTGCCAAAATCTTGATAATTGACTAATTCGAATGGTAGCCCTGGTCATCACTGCAATTCTTCCGATATAGTCGGTTTGTTTGGGTAAAGCACCAAACACTTCTTTCCCGTCCCATAATCCATGCCCTTCGATTGGACGTAAGATCAACTCCCATTTTTCACAACGGAATAGTTGCCACCAACTGTTTAAAAAACGGGGGGATGGCACATCTTTATCTGGAATGATTTCAAGCACTGCCCATTGCCGCCAGTCGGGTGTTTTATCAAAACTGCCATTTCTACCACATCCCATCAGCTTCCAAAATATGATGTCTTTTCTTAACGAAAGTGGTAACCGAAACAATGCCATGGACAAAAAACCTGCCCATCCAAACCAAGAAGGGTAACGTACTATGGTGAGTCGGGTAATCATATATTGGCTGCAAGCTATACGCTGTAGGCTGCAAGTTTAGGTAAATGTATTATATCTAAATAGCCATACCGGGAATAAAAAGATAATTATAGTAAAAGCTTGTAGCGTGTAGCTTGCAGCTAAATCCTTATTTTCCCACCATGAATCAAACACTTCTTACAAACATTCACCAATTGATAAATGTTCGGCAGCAACCTGCATTGTTGCGTGGAAAAGAGTTGGGTAGTTTGCCGATCCTTGAAAATGCATGGTTATTGATTGTGAATGGACGAATAGCAGATTTTGGATCCATGGATGCTTATCCTGAAGTAAGTAACGTAATGAATCTGAATGGCGCGAGTGTATTGCCTTGTTGGTGCGATAGTCATACCCATTTGGTATTTGCTGCAAGTAGAGAAGAAGAGTTTGTGGATAAGATCAAAGGAATGAGCTATGAAGATATTGCTGCTAAAGGTGGGGGTATCCTGAATTCAGCAAGACGGCTTGCACTAAGCACTGAAGAAGCACTGTATACTGCTGCCAAACAAAGATTAATGGAGATCATTCGATTGGGTACGGGAGCAGTCGAAATCAAAAGCGGCTATGGATTATCGGTTGAAGCTGAGATCAAAATGTTACGTGTTATCAAACGACTGAAAGAAACATCTCCCATACCTATTAAAGCTACTTTTCTGGGAGCACATACCTATCCTCTTGTATTCAAAGAAGATCATGAAGGTTATATTGAGCAGATCATTCATGAAATGCTTCCGATCATTGATCGTGAGCAATTGGCTGATTATATCGATGTGTTTTGTGAAAAAGGTTTCTTTTCACCCGAAGAAACCATACGTATCTGTGAAGCAGGGAAAAAAATTGGCTTACAACCAAAAATTCATGCCAATCAATTAAATCTGTCCGGCGGGGTTCAGGCGGGCATACAAACCAATGCCATTTCAGTAGATCATCTGGAAACCATGGATGATGAAACCATTCAACTACTTGCATCCTCCAATACCATCGGAACTTTATTACCTACTGCGGCTTATTTTCTAAGAATGCCTTTTCAACCCGCAAGACAATTAATAGATGCAGGAGCCGCTATTGCATTGGCATCCGATTATAATCCGGGTTCCAGTCCGAGTGGTAACATGAATATGGTGGTCTCAATGAGCTGTATACAAATGAAAATGTTACCGGAAGAAGCTATCAATGCTGCCACGCTCAATGGTGCTTATGCCATGGAATTAGAAAAGGAAGTAGGCAGCATCACCATCGGTAAACGTGCCAATCTAATTATTACACAGCCCATTCCTTCCATCGCTTACCTACCTTATGCTTTCGGATCCAATCTGATAGATAAGGTATTGATCAATGGAGAACTGTTTGGGTAGTTTTTAGACCATGGTCCATAGTCCATGGTCTATTGACTATGGACTAACCCAAAAAATCAGTATATTCATTGTAAATCGATACGCCTTGCAACTACCACATTTAAAAATTTATAACAAGCAGGATATCCTTTCTGTCACTCGAATCAGAAGATTCGAGACCAAAATAGGGGAAAGGGTACAAGTAGTTAAAGATAGTGCCGCATTGGAATCATCTTTGCAACAGTCCAGTGCACCATTTGTAATGGTTGGAATACCTGAAGACATCGGCGTACTCGCGAATCAAGGTGTGGGAGGTTGTGACTCTGCTTGGATTGCATTTTTGCAGTCTTTTTTGAATACCCAGAGCAATGATTTTTTTGAAGGAAGTAGTATCCTTGTGATAGGTCATTTTGATTTTTCAGATGCCAAAAATCTGATTGAACAAAATGCACAGAGTTATGATGAAAAAATAGCAGCCTATCGCCATGCAGTGAATATGATTGATGATGAGGTTGAGCAATTGATTCACATGATCACGCAAAACAATAAAATCCCCATTGTAATTGGGGGTGGACATAATAACGCGTATCCCTGTATCAAAGGAGCCGCAAAGGGCTTGTACAAGGCGGGATTGATACCGATTGCACAGATCAATGCGATTAATTTAGATGCACATGCAGATTTTCGTCCCATGGAAGGCAGGCACAGTGGTAATGGATTTTCGTACGCAGAAGCAGATGGTTATTTAGAGAAATATTGTGTACTGGGATATCATGAAAACTATTTACCACAAAATGTATGGATGGATATGGTCAATAATCCATTTATCGATTGCATTAGTTATGAAGATATTTTCATTCATGAAAAAAGGACCTTCCTTCAGTCGGTAGCACATGCTACAGGATTTACAGAAGATACATATTGTGGCATTGAATTGGATCTTGATGTCATTGAAAATGCTGCAAGCAGTGCTTCCAGTCCCGCAGGTATTACACTTGCACATGCCAGACAATATATCAACTTCACAGCTACAGATAGCAAAGTTGCCTATTTGCATATTTGCGAAGGAGCCACACAACTTGCAGATGGCCGATCCGGATATCATACCGGAAAAATGATCAGTTATTTGGTAACAGATTTTGTAAAAGCCATGTTTACGAGTAGATAGTTAATTGTGAATTGTCAATAGTGAATAAAAATAAAACTCACCATTGACAATTGACATTTCACAATTGACAATTCACCATTCACAATTCACTATTTTTGCCACAAATTTGAGTGATGTCAGTGAATATCGAGCAGTATCACCGTATTAGCAGTGAACTTGTGGCAGCTAATGTAACATTGGTAGCAGTAAGCAAAACAAAACCTGTTGAGGATATAAGGGCTTTATATGATATAGGGCAAAGGGATTTCGGAGAAAATTATGTGCAAGAGTTGGTTGATAAACAATCTGTTTTACCAAACAATATCCGTTGGCATTTTATTGGTCATTTACAATCGAATAAAGTAAAATACATAGCGCCTTTTGTTCACCTGATACATGGGGTAGATAGTCTTAAACTATTGAAAGAAATCGATAAACAGGCGGCTAAGAACAATCGAATCATTGACTGTTTACTACAAGTGCATATCGCCACAGAAGAGACTAAATTTGGATTGGATGAACAAGAGTTGAAAGATACCATCGAACAACTATCGAATTTTCCGAATGTACGTATCCGTGGTTTAATGGGTATGGCTTCCTTTACTGATGATCAGGAAAAAGTAAGAAGTGAGTTTAGATCTCTACACAATATTTTCAAGCAATCTGCTATGATCCATCAGCCATCAGCCATTCTCAGCATGGGTATGAGTGGCGATTATACCATTGCCATTGAAGAGGGGAGTAACATGGTAAGAGTTGGAAGTTTGTTGTTTGGCGCGAGAGTATATCAATAATAAAAAGAATTAAATTACTGTGTAACTCTGTGCCTCACTCTACGTACGCTGTGGTTAACCACTGAG
>CAYMQQ010000066.1:4078-11459 GCA_964392685.1 uncultured Sediminibacterium sp. | reverse complement strand
CCTTGTAGCCTGAAACTTGTAGCTTGCAGCCCAACACAGCCCAAACATTTAAGTACTTCAATTTGTAGTTCATCACAGTTATGAAAAGAAGAACATTTCTACAGCAAAGCAGTTTGGCCATGATGGCTTTGGCTACCAACCAACTGTATGCAGCGCCTAGCAACAAAACAAGATTTCGTTTTCAGTTATGGCGACATGCTACACTGTTTGTTGAAGTGAATAAACTCAACATCCTAGTAGATCCCATGCTGAGTGCGAAAGATGCCATGAATCCCATTCCAAATGCAGGCAACAGTTTGCGCATACCGATGGTGGATCTTCCTTTTAACGAAGTAGAACTCAAGAAAAAATTAGCAACCGTTAACGCCATCCTGCTCACACATGTTCACGCCGATCATTGGGATGTGAAGGCGAGAGACTTACTCAACAAAGAGATACCGATTATTTGTCAGCCTACAGATGTAGACAGATTAAAACAACAAGGGTTCAAAGAAATCATTCCATTGCATGAACACATGGAATGGAAGGGTATTGGCATTACCCGAACCGGCGGACAACATGGTACCGGAGAAATCGGAAAAAGAATGGGACAGGTTTCGGGATATGTGATCGCCCATAAAAAACAATCCTTGTATATCGCAGGAGATACGATTTGGTGCGAAGAAGTGAAAAGGGTCATAGATCGATATCAACCCGATCATATCATTGTAAATGGTGGCGGCGCTCGTTTTCTACAAGGCGATGCCATTACCATGACGGGAACAGATGTATTGGAAGTCAGCAAAGCCACAAAAGCCAATATCAGTGTGGTACATTTAGAAACCATCAATCATTGTCTGGAAAAAAGAAAAGATTTCCGAGAACTCATCCATCAAAACCGGTTGGAAAAACAAGTGATGATTCCGGATGATGGTAGTTGGAGCAGGGTTTGAAAATATTGAATGATGAATTTTGAATATTGAATGAAGAAGTGAAGCATTGATTTGATCCTCATTCTTCACACAATATTTCCTGTTAGTCTTTTTTCGCCGGACTTCAGTTATAGAAGAGATCTGATTGTATAAAGTTAAAACTTGCAGCTTGAAGCTTGTGGCTTGTAGCTTTCTTGTTCCCTGTTTCTTCTTTCTTGTCTCTTATCGTTTTATTCAACAATTCTCAGCTTCGCATAATTCAACATGATCTTTTTCTCTCCATTCTGATCAAATACAATGGTAGCAACGGGGTTATGTGCAGAGCCTTCTATCTTCATCACTTTACCAAACCCGAATTTCTGGTGTTCTACTGTTTGTCCTTCTTGTAATTGTGAAGTATCACTCGCTACAAAATTGGGTGATGGCGTATGTGCTACTACTTTAGCTGCGGGAGGTTGTACAGGTAAGTATTCAGGTTTTGCATTCGGTTTTCTTGCCGGGGGCGGACCATATTTTCTTTCTGCAGCAGTAGCATTGCCTCCTCCAAAACCAAATCCACGCTGCATACGTTCAAAAGCACTGCCCATATCACTTCCGGCGTGATTGCGGGCGCCGCCGCCGGCATAGGTTTTATCGATATACTGTTCCGGCATTTCTTCTATGAATCGACTTGGTTCATTCTGTACCAGTTGTCCAAAACGATAACGTGCATTGGCATGGGTTAACCATAGTTTTTGTTTGGCACGGGTAACGGCTACATAGAACAATCTTCTTTCTTCTTCCAATTCTTCCCGCGTATTAATGGACATGCCACTGGGAAACAAAGTTTCTTCCACACCACCTACAAACACACATTCAAACTCCAATCCTTTCGCCGCATGAATGGTCATGAGTTTTACCACATCGTTATCGCCTTTATCATCATCTGCATCGGTCAATAAAGTGATCTGCTGTAAATAGGAGCCTAGTGATTTGTCACCCAATTCACCATCTTCATTCGATGGACTCTCTGTCCACTCTTTAATAGAGTTCAACAATTCCTGCACGTTTTCATAGCGAGCGAGTCCTTCCGTGGTTTTATCGTTGAATAGTTCTTTAACCAGATTGGTATGCTTTCCCACTTGTACTGCTACATCATAAGCATTGGTACCGGTAAGCATGCTTTGGAAATAGCGAATCATGGTCACAAAGTTCTGCAGTGCTTCCAGTGTACCTGCTTTGAAACCAAACTCTCCCGCACGAGAAATGACTTCATACATGGAGATGTTTTTTTCATTGGCAGCAATCACACATTTTTCGATGGTGGTTTTACCTATTCCACGAACGGGATAATTGATGATGCGTTTCAATGCTTCTTCATCTCTGGTATTGGCAATCACACGTAAATAAGCCAGAAAATCTTTGACTTCTTTTCGCTGATAGAAACTCACACCACCATAAATGCGATAAGGAATACCCATTCTGCGCAAGCTTTCTTCAAATGAACGGCTCTGCGCATTGGTGCGATAAAGAATGGCAAAATCTTTATTGTAAAAATGATTGCGCAGTTTTTGTTCCTGGATACAATCTGCTACAAAACGACCTTCATCATTATCGGTCATGGTTCTCACCAGATTGATCTTATCGCCTTCTTTATTTTCTGTCCAAAGATTTTTAGGAATTTGTCCTTTGTTGTTTTTGATCACTTCATTCGCCACATGAATGATATTCTGACTGCTGCGATAGTTCTGTTCCAGCTTCACCACTTTCACGTCATCATAATCTTTCTGAAACTGTAGGATATTTTCAATGGTAGCACCACGGAAGCTGTAAATACTTTGTGCATCATCGCCCACCACGCAAATATTTTCATGTACCGCAGCCAACAGTTTGGTGATCTGGTATTGCACCGGATTGGTATCCTGGTACTCATCAATTAAAATGTATTTGAACTTATGTTGGTATTTGTGGAGTACTTCGGGAAAGTCTTTGAGCAGCTCATACATTTTCAACAACAGATCATCAAAATCCATGGCACCGTTTTTAAAACAACGGCCGGCATAAGCTGCATAGATCTGTGCAATAGCAGGACGATTGGCGCGCATGTCTTCCTGCTGAATATAATAATCAGTGGCATATTCAGCGGGACCCACCAATGCGTTTTTTGCAGAAGAGATGCGGTTGCCGACAACATTGGGTTTGTAATGTTTGTCGTCTAAGTTCAACTCATTCACCACTGTTTTGATCACTGAGCGACTATCATCAGTATCATAAATGGTAAAGCTGTTGGGATAACCGATGCGATGTGCTTCTGCGCGAAGAATACGAGCGAATACGCTGTGAAATGTACCGATGTATAAATTACGTGCTTCAGCATTGCCGAGTATGCGTTCAATACGCTCTTTCATTTCGGCAGCGGCTTTGTTGGTAAAGGTGAGGGCAAGGATATTAAATGCATCCACGCCATTATTCATGAGGTGAGCGATGCGGGTGGTGAGTACTTTGGTTTTTCCACTACCGGCGCCGGCAACAATCATGAGCGGACCATTGAGATGTGTCACTGCCTCGCGCTGGGGTTCATTCAATCCATTCAGGTAATCTTGCATGGGCGCAAGTTAATCAGTTGAGAGGGTATGTGGTGAGGGCGTTGATAAGTTCTGTTTTATAAAAGATCAGATCATCGACATTTTTCTATTACGCTTTGTACTTACTTTTTTTTGTTGCGAAATTGCTAAAGAATAATGCTGATCTGATTCAGTTGTTGTGGAAAGCAATTGTTGAGCCATATTTTTTGAAACCACATACAAGATCATGTCTCTTACTTTTTTGGAACAGTTGGGTAGACTTTGTACAGATGTATGGCTTGGAGTAAACATAAGAGAATATTTAGTCGATAAAAATAATCAAAAAAGCGACTGGTATATAATCATACGCCAACTTTTTTATCGATTCACTTGACCTTGTCAGCGCATGGATAAGGATCAATTAAAAATTGCATTTGGAGCACACTTGACTAAGCTAAGAAAGGAGCGCGAGTTGAGTATTCATCAGTTAGCACATCTGTGTGATCTGGAGTACAGCCATGTTCAGCGCATCGAAAAAGGAAAAGTAAATATTGCCCTCACAACTTTAGTTTCATTGGCACAAGGACTAAATATCAGTTTGGAAGAACTATTCTCCGACTTCAATACTCCGCAATAAATGTTTTACAAAACAGCACGGATGTTTTGATTTGTGAAATTCATTTTATTTTGAAAAAACGCAAGAAAATTCCGTAGAAATACTGCATCTCGATTACGCTGATTGATACATATTGCAAGCACCCTAGTTCCTACATCAATTATCATTCATGGAGAAAACGAGGATCAAGATCATGATCGCCGATGATCATGTCATTTTCAGAAAAGGATTAAAGAGAATACTCGAAACAGTCCCCCATGTCAATGTCATTGGAGAAGCTGATAATGGACTGGATCTATTATCCGGGGTTGGTCGTCTACAGCCCGATGTTATTATTACCGACGTATCCATGCCCATCATGGATGGTGTAATGGCCACCAAAGAATTATCAAAGCGACACAGCAGTCCGAGGATCATTGCACTATCGGTTTTTGGACAAGAGAGTCATATCATGGAAATGTTGGAAGCCGGCGCTATTGGTTATGTGATGAAAAGTGCCGGACGAAAAGAGATTGTAGAAGCCATTGAATCTGTTTACGGACATCGTCCTTATTTCTGTACAGAAAGCAGTAGACAAATCACAGACCTGATCGAAAAATACCAATCGGGTTGTCGCAATCACTTGGTGGTATTTACAGAAAGAGAGAAAGATATCATTCAATTGATTTGTAGAGGTTGCACCAGTAAAGAAGTGGCCGCTCAACTTTTCATCAGCCAAAGAACCGTTGAAGGTCACCGCACCCGCATCATGCAAAAAATGCGCGTCAAAAGCATCGCCGGATTGGTTGCGTATGCATGTGAGAAGGGGTTGTATAAAGGGGAATAACGCCGCAGGCTGCAGGCTTGAAGCTACAAGCTGCAAGTTGTTGATAGGCAAACGTTTAACATGTTTTATGGGCACTTGTGGCTTGTGGCTTGAAGCTGCACGCTGCAGGCTACAAGCCGCAGGTTATTGATATACAGCATCTTATTAACATTCAGGATACTTGCAGCGTGTAGCTTGTGGCTTGAAGCTGCACGCTGCAGGCTACAAGCCGCAGGTTATTGATATACAGCATCTTATTAACATTCAGGATACTTGCAGCGTGCGGCGTGAAGCGTGAAGCTAGCATCCTGTAATTTCCCCTCCCCATCTGCAACTAACTTCACACATAGTTGTACAACTTAGAAAACCGGTCATTTGAGCGAGGCACAATTTTTAGAGGCGGTGAAGAATAGCCAGGGCATTATTTATAAGCTCGTGGGACTTTATGCCAATGATGCAGAGGAGCGGAAAGACCTGTATCAGGAAGTGTTGTTACAGGCCTGGCGTTCATGGTCGAGTTTCAGGGGCGATGCTAAATTCAGCACATGGCTGTACCGTATTTCACTGAATACCATTTTAACACAAAAGAGAAAATCATCGCGCATCGATTATATGGAATCCTTGGAAGCTGTGGATCGTGCTTCTTCAGAGCAAACACAGAAAAGAGAAGAGGTAGAAAGATTGCGAAAAGCCATTCGAACACTTCCGGAAACAGACCGCGCATTGATATCCATGCATCTCGATGGTTATGAAAATCCTGAGATAGCAGAAGTATTGGGTATTACTGTGAATCATGTTGGGGTAAAACTGCATCGTTGCAAACAACAATTAGCGAACTTATTAAAGCAATGATCATGAGTATAGAAAAAACATGGCGAGATATTGACGAACAATCAGATGAAGCATTGCTGTCTTTGCTACAACCAAAGGCATTGAATAAACTGCAATCTAAAAATCCATTGAGCATCATTCGTAAAAATTTGTTGCGCAATGGTATCATGGGTATCATCATTGCTTGTTTCTATATTTTTATTCTGATCTTCTTTCCCTACTGGCAAATACAAATATGTATTGCTGCAGTTTTGATTTTTACAGTGTGGGCAACCGCAGGCGCTTTTCGATTGCGTAAAGCCATTGATGGTAATATAGAAACACTTTCATTACTCGAAGAAATGCAACGACATTATACCAATATCCAACAATGGATCAGTTCACAAAAATGGGCCGGACTCATTATCTATCCTGTAAGTGCTGCGGGTGGATTTATGTTAGGGGGCGTTGTTGGCGCACAGAAATCAGTAGATGAAATTATGTCCAAACCCATTATGATCTGGGCTTTGCTTATATGTATGGCAGTATTAACTCCTATCGGATATTTTTTAGCAAAATGGTTAAGTCATAAAGCGTTTGGTCGGCACTTGAAACTACTCAAGCAAAACATTGACGATCTCAAAGAAAAAAACTAACCCTGTAATTTTCATCAACCTGTTGCAACTAATCAATAAAACACAATGATGGAAGCTTCAGCCAATACAAAACCGGTTACCGGTAAATTTGAGAAAATAGCCTATGGTGTTTTCGTGCTGGCAGGAATTTATTTTCTCTTCACAAAAGACTATAGCAACGCCGTTGTCTTCTGGGGACTAGCCCCCATCTTTGAACCCTTCAATGCCAAAATCCCCTTCGGCAAAAGACCCCTCTATCAACGCATATGGCTCATTACACATGTGGTGATTACGTTGATTGGGTTTGGGTTGTTGATTGCAAGGTAAGCTGCACGCTACAAGCTGCAGGCTGCAAGTATGTGGGCAAGTATTTGAGAAACAAATAAACTAACATTCGTTAACCCGGCAACTTTTACTCATCACCAAACTTGTGGCTTGAAGCATGAAGCGTGCAGCTTGTAGCGTGAAGCCCCCTTGGGTTACCATTCCCCACTTTTTGTATTAAGGGCAAGCAAACAACCGAATATGATTCAGAAAACCATCTACAAAACAAAAGACTACTCAAAAGTAAAATTCACCCTCTCAATAGAAGATAAAGAAAGCGCCGCAATTCTGGGCTTGAATGGAGATTGGAAAAATCCGATTCCCATGAAAAAGAAAAAAGACGGCAGCTTCACCGCAGAAGTACAATTACCTAAGTCTACCCAACACGAATTCCGCTACCTGCTCAACGAAACAGAATGGATCAACGAACCCGAAGCAGACGGAGAAATTGTGAATGGTTATGGGACGAGTAATAGTGTGTTGAGTTTGTAAGCGGTAAGCTACAAGCTGCACGCTTCACGCCGCAAGAAAATCTTATTGGACTGGTTATCCTCTCAAAAAAGGAGGCCCACACTTGCAGCGTGAAGCGTGCAGCTTGTGGCTTGTAGCTTGTGGCTTGTAGCTCAAAACTCACCGAATCAAATTTCCTTGTAGCTTGCAGCCTGAAGCTTGAAGCCTGCACCCTTATGCCCACAATTACCCACGATACCGATCTCGTTGCACAAAGCTTACTAGAT
>CAYMQQ010000066.1:0-3978 GCA_964392685.1 uncultured Sediminibacterium sp. | reverse complement strand
CCTTATGCCCACAATTACCCACGATACCGATCTCGTTGCACAAAGCTTACTAGATAACGAAGTGGCTGCCATTCCTACTGAAACGGTGTACGGACTGGCGGGTAATATCTTCAGTGAAAAAGCCATCAGGCGTATTTATGAAGTAAAGCAAAGACCGCTATTTAATCCGTTGATTGTTCATATTGCGGATGTCAGTCAAATGGAAAAAGTAGCTGCAACGATTCCTCCACTTGCACAGCAATTGGCTGAAAAATTTTGGCCCGGTCCACTCACACTTTTATTGCCAAAAAAAGATTCCATTCCTGATCTCATTACTGCAGGAAAAGATACCGTTGCCATTCGTGTTCCGAATCATCCTGTAACCTTATCACTATTGCAACAACTTCCTTTTCCGCTTGCAGCACCAAGTGCTAATCCGTTCAGCAGTATCAGTCCAACAACCGCTGAACATGTTGCTGCTTATTTCAAAGATGAATTTCCGTTTATTCTGCAAGGTGGTCCTTGCAAAAAAGGAATTGAGTCTACCATTATTGGTTTCAATGAAGACGGTGCCATCATTTATCGCTATGGTTCATTGGCGATTGAAGAAATTGAAAAAATAACCGGACCACTGCAAGAATATATTCGCAATGAAGAAAATCCGGATGCACCCGGTATGTTATTGCGTCATTATGCACCTGCTACCACTACCATACTGAGCAGCGACATTGAAAAGAGTATCGCTGAAAATACCGGTAAAAAAATTGGGTTGATGTTGTTTGATCATGCGCATACAAGTGATCAGGCTGCTGTTATTGAAATCTTATCTGTTAGTGGATCGATGGAGGAAGCTGCATCCAATTTATATGCAGCCATGCATCGATTGGATCATCACCAACTAGATATCATTATAGCAGAACGTTTTCCTGATAAGGGTTTAGGAAGATCAATCAATGACCGTTTACAAAGAGCCACACATTCATAATACGGTTCCGTTTTCATCATTACCTTTGACACATTCACAATCAGTTCATCGTGCAGCAGGAAACGGTTCACCCTCATATATTATTACAAGTTGACAATATCAGTAAGATTGAAGCTCATCAACCCATACTTCAGCCTATCAGCTTTCAATTACCTGCACAACAAAAACTAGCCATTGTAGGAGAAACAGGATCAGGGAAGAGTACTTTGCTTAAAATCATTGCAGGACATATTGCCCCCGATAGCGGTAAAGTGTATTTCAATCGGGAAAGAGTTTGGAGTCCGCCTGTTACTTTGCTACCCGGACATCCGGGCATCGCTTACTTATCTCAGCACTATGAACTGCGGAATAATTACAAAGTGCATGAATTATTGAGTTATCAAAATGAATTGTCACCGGAATCCGCTGCACAATTGTATAAGGTTTGCCAGGTAGATCATTTATTGCAAAGAAAAAATGATGAACTCTCTGGGGGCGAACGCCAAAGAATTGCTTTGGCTAAATTATTAGTGGGTTTACCTCAGTTATTGTTATTGGACGAACCTTTTTCTAATTTAGATATCCCTCACAAACAAATTATTAATAGTGTTGTACATGCCATAAGTCAGCAACTAAAAACAACTTGCATATTGGTATCACATGATCCTGTTGATACCTTGAGTTGGGCAGATCGCATTTTAGTATTGAAAAATGGACAACTCATTCAACAGGGAACAGCACAAGAAATCTACTATCATCCCGTAAACGCTTATGTTGCCGGACTCTTTGGTGCCTATACATTATTAGAAGATCCTTTCAAAGCATATTGGAATATTGACATTACCTCTTCTACTATTTGCATCCGACCGGAGCAGCTGATCATCACAGATGATCATACAAATGCAATGGATTGTGTAGTAGAAAAAGTATTATTCTGCGGCTCTTATTGGTCTGTAACAGCCAAACATGGCGACTACACTATTGTAATACATACACAAGAAAATATTCCGGAACCCGGTTCATTGATTTGGGTTCGGCTAAAAAACCCCGGCAGCTTTTAACTTACCCCATAACTCATTATCAAAACTACTGAGCGCCAATTGTGATTGTCCGGCCGATTCTCCCATGCGTATCACCACCAATCCTTGCGAGGGAACCACATATATTTTTTGATCGTCTTTTCCCAATGCAGCATACAAATCTGAAGGTGCATTCGGTACAAGATTTCCGTTAAAACTAAACTGAACTGTTGGCAACATATAAGTACTCTTGCCATTGAGCCAAGTTAAATATCCGTAAGATGGATTGATGGTTTGAGAACTATTGATTTGAGCAGCTAAATAATTCGTATCCGCAAGAATCGGTATACCATTCCATTTTCCTTTTGCCAACAACAACAATCCAAAACGAGCCATGCTTCTGGCATTACTGAAATACACATTGTTATAGCCTAACTTGATCCAAAGTCCATTCATACCAATCCGATCCCGAATTTTTTGTTGGAAATATTGGTTGTAGGTAAGTCCGTTTGCTTTTTCAATCACTTGATCCAATAATGTATATGGTGCGTTGTGATATGCCCAGCGCTGACCCGCATCTGCTTTGTACTGCAAACAAGCAGGTGTAGTGCAATGATTGTCTGCAACGCCATCATCTAAACCCGTAGTCATGCTCAACTGGTGCTTAATGGTGATCAGATTTTCTTTCGCAAGTGGTAAAGAAGTCCATCCGGTACCTAAATACTGAGAAGTCTTGTTATTGATATTGAGTAGGCCTTGTTCTTGTGCAATACCCACCAATAAGGCGGTCATGGTTTTTCCTGCAGAAGCCCATTGCCAGTTACTATCTGCGGTAAAGGTTCCAAAATATTGCTCAGCAACGATCTTACCATTTTTAAGTATGATGAATGCTTTGGTGTTTTTTTGTTGTAGATACGTGTATACCTCATTCAATGAAGAGGTATTCCAGTTCAGTGAAGCGGGTGTTACTGTTTCCCAGTTAGATGTTGGGAAATACAATGATGCTGTATTCGTAATAGGAGGTGCCGGATCTACTGCCGGTAAGTCTTTGCTACAAGACACAGACATCAGCACACACAGAAATACAAAAGAATAGATGGGTTTCACAGGAACTGTTTGTTTTATTCGACAAATTTTCTAATAAAAAGTTTAATTCAACCTATTCAGTATTCAATTGTTACTCTCTTCATGATTGAAATGAACAAATCAACCATTGCATCCTGGGACCGTTTTTACCGTGCCAATTTTATCAATAGCTTAAGCGGATTCAAAAGTGTTTGTCTGATCGGTACAAAAAGTAAAGATGGAATTCCGAATTTGGCCATCTTTAGCAATATCGTTCACTTGGGTGCTGACCCTGCCATGATTGGATTTATCAACAGACCCAAAGCGGCAGCACCGGATACCATTCGAAACATAGAAGAAACAGGCGTGTACACCATGAATCATATTCATCCAGGTATTATTGAACAGGCACATCAAACCAGTGCGAAATATGATGCAAACATCAATGAATTTGAAGAAGTGGGTTTACACATGTTTTGGCGCGATAATTGCAAAGCGCCTTTTGTACAAGAAAGTCGTATTCAATATGCTTTACAGTTAGCTGATATCATACCCATACCACATAATGGAACTTTTCTGGTAATAGGTCAATTACAGGACGTCTATCTAAGTGAGAACCTAGTAGATGATACTGGTTTTATTCCACTTGAAAAATATGAGTCGATCACCTCTTTGGGGCTGAACAGCTATTATGGAACTACGCTATTAAAACAGATTCCCAGGGCCTGATTCCAACCATCCACATAAAATTCAGCAACTTTTAATCGAAAAATGTTTCAAAATCGTCATATTGACGAATGTGTGAAACATCGGTAAATACACATAAAATACATTCGAACATAAACCCGAGTGTATGAACAATCTATTAACCGGTATATCCAAAGCTAACAGTATACTACTCGAAAGTGGTGAAGATAATAGGGCCTTGCATGATTTAGTGGAAGCATTGGG
>CAYMQQ010000065.1:0-11487 GCA_964392685.1 uncultured Sediminibacterium sp. | reverse complement strand
TTGTGGCACAGGTGTAACAGCTGCAGCCATTGTATTTGCACACAATGAAAAAGGATTTAACCGTGTTGACATTCATACAAAAGGCGGAAAACTAGCCGTTGAATTTGATAAAATCAATGACCAACAATACAGAAATATCTGGCTTTGTGGTCCGGCTGATTTTGTGTTTAAAGGAGAGATTAATCTTTGATTTTTTGATCTGTGATTTCTTGATTGAAGAATATAATCAAATCAAGAAAAATCAAAGATCAAGAAATCAAAAAATCAAAGATCAAATTATGATTCAGTACTTCAAAAATATAAACGGACAAACAGTTGAGATCGATAAAGGCGATCGAGATGTTTGGGTAAACTTGGTACCTCCTTTCAAAGAAGAAGAGTTTATTGAATTATCTGAGGGCTTGGATATTCCCATTGAATTCTTGCGCGATTCATTGGATATTGATGAACGTCCGCGTTATGAAATTGAAGACAATGTTCGATTTGTTGTTATCAAAACGCCTACAGAAAACAACTCCTTTAACGACAGCGACGCTTTTTATATTACAATACCCATCTGTATCATCTTAACACATACACAAATCGTAACTGTCAACTCTTTTGATAATGGTGCGATCAAAAAATTCTTAAACTCTTTTCAAAAAAGACATCCGGATAAGAAGAATATGATGATCCTGAAAGTTTTTGAAAAAGTGGTGCAGAATTTCATGGAGTTTTTGAAAGAGATCAATCATAGAAGAAATCAGTATGAAACAAGTTTGTATGAAAGCAATAGCAATGTAGACTTACTTAACCTCATGCGTATACAAAAAAGCTTGGTGTATTTCGTAACAGCACTCCGCAGCAATGAAATGTTGATGATGAAACTAGAACGGACCAACTTTTTAGGTCTGAATGAAGAAGAAAGAGAATTCCTGAATGACTTGATCGTTGATACTAGTCAGGCCTTAGAGATGGCGAATATTTATACCAATATACTTACGAGTACTTTAGACGCATTTGCCAGCATCATCAGTAATAATCTGAATAATGTGATGAAACGCCTCACTTCTATTACTATTATTCTTTCTCTTCCGGTAATGGTGGCCAGTTTGTACGGCATGAACGTTGATAATATTCCTTGGGCACATTCACCATATGCATTCTACGTACCCATTGGTTTATCGATCGCAATTGCAGTAGTAATCAGTTGGTACTTCATGAAAAAGAAATGGTTCTGATATGCCTTTGTTCAATATTCGTGTTTATGGAATTTTGTTAGACAGTCAACAACGTCTTTTAGTGAGTGATGAATTTATTCGTGGTGCTTATATCACAAAATTACCGGGCGGCGGATTGGAATTTGGCGAAGGAACCCGCGATTGTTTGAAAAGAGAATTCAAAGAAGAAACAGGATTAGATGTTGAGATTGGAGAACATTTTTACACCACTGACTTCTTTCAGATTTCTGCATTCAATCAAAAAGACCAAATTATTTCCATTTATTACAAGGTTCATATAGCAGAACCCATCCTTCTTGAAACCAAAACAAAACCTTTTGATCTCAGTCCGGAACAAACCAGCAATCCCAATGGTGAAAGTGAAGTCTTCCGCTGGATCCCGCTGAATGAATTAACTACAGATAGTGTTACGTTGCCTATTGATAAGGTGGTGGTGGGGATGTTGAGGAAAGGGTGATCGGGTGATCAGGTTATCGGGTACTGGGTGTAGGGTATTTGTAGTTTAGATACATCTTGCATAAAAAAAAGGATTTACTCACGACTCATTACTAAACATCTATTCAATTAACTGATCCCCCGATAACCTGATCACCTGATTGCCTGATAACCCGTTCACCCTTCCCCTCACTCCTCTTCCTTCCCCATAGCAGCCAACTTCATTTTCCTCGCAGTTTCATGACCCAGGTATTGATCGATTCTGTTTTCGGCGAAATAGATCAGTGGCGTTAATATAATTGCCATGGTGAACTTATAGAGATAGTTGACCAAACATATTGCCAATACCAGCTTCCAGCTCCATCCATTCCCAATTTTAAAAGCAATGAACAGTACAATAAAGCTATCCACCAGTTGAGATACCAAAGTAGAACCCGTTGCACGTAACCACACCCATTTTTGTCCGGTTCTTTTTTTGATCTTATGAAATACTGTCACATCAACAATCTGACTTACCAAAAAAGCAATCAAACTTCCGGCTATGATCCACATGCCTTGTCCAAATATACCACCAAATGCATCCTGCATATTAGCAATACCTTCTGTTTCTTTCGATGTAATCCAGAAATCAGCAGGAGGAATATTCATTGCAGCATAAAACATGATGAATGCATACGTAATGAGAACAACCGCCGTATAGCTGATTCTTCTTACTGCACGCGGACCATAATACTCATTCACAATATCTGTGATCACAAACTCTAGTGGCCATAACAAAACACCGCATGTAAGATTAAAAGAGAGTCCCGTTTGTCCAAATAAAGTGAGATTGGCAGGGTCCAATCCAAAAACTTTTTCCAGTGAAAATATTTTACCTCCGATACATTCAGCAATCAGTGCATTCGCCACAAAGAAAGCAGCGATACTCACGAAAAGTTTTGTGGGTTTATCACGTAAAATATGTGTGATCATACAAATTAATTCAGGAAATAAATGATTTGAAGCACCAATACCAAAAAGTTAAAAGCAGTTAGCCATTTTGCTACTGTGATTTCTTTTTTACCAAGCAACAAAATGATGAACCATAAGTTCACTCCCATATTCAATACAGGAGCTAATACCATGCCCATGGCAATGGCTGTATCAGCCAGAAAACCAAGCTTTTCAGCCTGTTCCACTACCACAAATAGATTTATCAGTAAACAGACCAGAAAAAAGATATTACAGATAAATGCAAACCTGGAAAAAAAGGAAAATCCTGCCATAACTGTTTCGTTGTAATTCGGGTATAAGATTTTACACAAAATACTATCAAACTGTTTGTAAATGACCGCCTTCACAGGAAAAAATCAAACATTTTTCATGTAGGTTTGCTGATAGCTCAAAAAACGATCATGAAGCAATTTCAATGGAAATCTGTATTACCGCATCTAACAGCGGCGGGTATTTTTCTTTTAGTGGCCATTATTTTTTGTAAACCTGCATTAGAGGGTAAAGTCATCGACCAATCAGACGTCTCTCATTGGAAGGGAATGGCGCAGGATTTATTCAATTATAAAGAGACACACGGACATTATCCGCTGTGGAATAATAACCTCTTTGGTGGTATGCCTGCTTACCAGATTGCCATGGAAGCAGCCAACCCTATTACTCCTATTTATTTCCATCAACTGTTCATGCTGTTCATGGGCAAGCCTATTGGTTTCTTTTTCTTGCTCTGTATCAGCTTTTATTTTTTATCACAGGTCATTGGTACAAAACCTTGGATCGGTATTCTTGGGGGCATTGCCTATGCTTATGCGACGTATGATCCGGTGATCATTGCTGTTGGACATGATACCAAAATGCAAGCCATGGGTTATATGCCTGCATTATTGGGCGCACTTTGGCTCATTTATAAAAAAGAATATTGGTGGGGTGCCGCACTCACGGCACTTTTCAGTTTTCTGTTGATTGCCATGAATCACTTACAAGTCACGTATTACTTTCTGTTTGTAGCGGGATGTATGACCATCGGATTCATCATTCAATGGATCAAGCAAAAGGATTATAAGCACCTAGGTATTTCATTGGCGCTCGCATTATCAATGGGAGCTTTAGGTGTAGGCCCTAATATTGTTACACTAGCCACTACCAGCGATTATGCAAAAGCGACTATGCGCGGTGGCTCTGTGAAATTGGATTCTACCGGACAAGCCACTAAAAGCAAGGGACTTGATATTGATTACGCTTTTTATTACGGCAGTTATGGTCTTGCGGAAACCTATACTTTTTTGGTACCGGGCATTTATGGGGGGAGTAGTAATGGTGAATTGGATGTAAACTCCCATCTTGCCAAAAGAGCCATAGAAAAAGGAATCCCTGAAGATCAGGCTGCACAGTTTGCAGGTTCTATGCCCACCTATTGGGGTCCACAACCTATGACATCAGGACCTGTTTATCTCGGTGCCGTTATTTGCTTTTTATTCATTCTGGGAATGGTCTACTTACAAACCTGGCATCGCTGGTGGATATTGGCAGTGTGTGTGTTGGCAGTACTCATGAGTTGGGGAAGCAATTTCATGTCATTCAATAGTTTTCTTTTCAACTATCTTCCTTTGTACAATAAATTCCGGGCTCCTAGTATTATTCTCATTCTTCCACAGCTATTATTTCCTTTACTCGCCATCATGGCATTGCAACAATTTCTGTTTGAAGAAAAAAATAAAGCCACTGCTTTGGCTGCATGGAAGAAAGCCGTGTATACGACCGGCGGTATTGTATTGGGTGCAGTATTACTCTATTTGACTTTTGATTATATCGGTAGAGATGAGCAGATCAAAAACTATCTCACACAATCACTTGGTGGCAATCAGGAAGAAGCCAACGGTTTTTATAATGCGTTAAAAGAAGACAGACGATCTCTATTTGGATCAGATCTGATCAGATCCATCCTCTTCATTGCTGCAACAGCCGGATTATTGTGGTTAGCTATAAAAGATAAACTCAAAACTACTTATGTATTAATAGCTATTGTAGCATTGAGTTCTATCGATTTGTTTGCTGTTGGAAAAAGATATTTGAGTGAAAGAAATTTCAAGGATGCAGAAGTGGTGAATGAAAATCAATTTGCAGCTTCACCGGTGGATCAAGAAATATTAAAAGATACTACACGTCCTCGTGTATTGAATCTTACTGTTGATCCTTATACAGATGCGTACACAGCTTATCATCATCGATCTGTTGGGGGTTATCATCCGGCAAAACTCAGTATATACAATGATCTGATCAGTTTTCAACTGAACAAGCAGCCGATGAATATATCTGTGCTGAACATGTTGAATACAAAATATTTCATCGTCCCTAATCAACAGACAGGTCAACCCGGATTACAAGTAAATCCGGCTGCATTGGGACATGCTTGGTTTGTAAAAGGCATTCGTTATGAGAAAGATGCAGCGTCGGTGATGAAAGCCATGGATCAGTTCTCTCCTGCTGATACAGCTATTGTAGAAAGTACAGCGAAAAAAGACATCCCTTTTGAACCCGTTGCTGATTCCACAGATAACATTGTTCAGGTACTGAATGATAATGATCTGATCAGATATCGCTCTAGCAGCAACAGCAACCAATTTGCTGTGTTCAGTGAGATATTCTATGATCGTGGTTGGACTGCAACGATTGATGGAAAAGAAGCACCGATCGTAAAAGTGAATTATGTGTTACGTGGATTGGCAATACCTGCAGGTAATCACGAAATTGTGTTTGAATTCAAACCAGCTTCTTATTACAATAGTGCAAAAATTGCTGTTATCACATCTGCACCGATCTGGATATTACTGATCCTTGCCGCTTTCTTTTCACTCAGAAAAAAAAGGGAAGAAAAAGTGTGATGGATACGCCCGTTGTTTTAGGTATTGTTTCTTATGCTGTATTTCCTGCCAGGATGGGTGGACAAAAATGTGTGCAGGGATTTTATGAGCAATTGGCGAAAGAAACCAAACTCATATTGGCAGTTGCTAGAAACAACCAAACCGATACCCTACCGGGCGCGCAAGTAGAAAATTTTCTTTTTGATCATTGGAAGGGACCACTGAATATCATTTATCTCTTTCGTTTGATTAAGCTGATTCGGAAGTATCAAGTGAACACCATCATCATTGAACACTCTTATTTTGGTTGGCTGGGGTTGTTATTGCGATGGTTTACCGGAAAACCTTTTGTGATTCGTTCACATAATATTGAAGCGCATCGTTTCAGGGATATGCAGCGTTTGTTTTGGCAAACCTACCACAGTTATGAAAAATATGTTCACCGCAAAGCGGATCATAATTTTTTCATTACGGAAGAAGATTTGAACTATGCGATTACCAACTGGCAGCTCAAACCTGAAAAATGTACAGTTATTACCTACGGTGTAAAACCTGAGGCAGGTATTGATACCAGCAAGCCCGTTCTTCGCAGACGCATCTTAGAATATTTCAAAATCCCTACTAACAGCTTATTATTCTTATTCAACGGCACGCTTAATTATACGCCTAATACAGATGCACTGCATATTATCGTATATGAGTTGCTACCCAGACTAAGAGAAAAAAAAATATCCTTTACAATTTTTATCTGCGGAAGTGATTTATCTGAGCAATGGGAACAGGTCTTAAAAGAACAACCCGAGATTATTTATGGTGGGTTTGTTGATGATATCAATGTTTTTATGATCGGCACAGATTGTTCTATCAATCCGGTTACACTGGGAGGTGGTATCAAAACAAAACTGGTAGAAGCTTTGGCATGTCACCAAACGGTGATTACCACTACTACCGGGGTCAAGGGGCTTCTCCCTACACTAACGGGTGATAAAGTAAAAGTTATTCCGGATTATGACTGGACTGTATTTGCGAATGCGATGAGTAATTTGAACCCCTATCATCAATCTATGACCCCTGATGCATTCTTTGAACACCATAACTGGAAAAATATAATAGCAAAAGCACTTGTATCTTTACGCAGTTTATGAATACGCCCTTACAAATATCTGTGATCATCTGCACGTATAATAGGGCGGCCTATATTCCTGAAGCTTTGAAAAGCTTATCAGAACAAACACTGTCCAAACACGCATTTGAAGTTATTGTAGTCAATAATAACTCAACAGATGACACGGAAGAAGTATGCAATAACTGCATTGCGCGTTTTGCTAATACCCGTATCAGTTACACAAACGAACTCAACCAAGGGGCTTCCTTTGCCAGAAATACAGGTGCTCAACTTGCTCAATCTCCATTGTTATGTTTTATGGATGATGATGCAATTGCAGTACCGGATTATCTATACAGAATCACCGAATTCTTTCGACTGCATTCTGATGCCGGTGGATTAGGTGGACGCATCATTCCTAAATATATTCCGTCAGAACCCAAATGGATGAGTCATTATGTGTCATCCATGGTGGGCAACTTTGATTATTCCGATACCTTGTGTGTGTTTCAACCCGGAAAATATCCCTTAGAATCCAATATGATCGTCAAAAAATCATTGTTCGATGAAATCGGAGGCTTTAATACTGACTTACCCGGCGTGAAAGGAACATTGAGAATTGGAGGCGAAGGAAAAGAGTTTTTTTTGAGATTGCAAGCTAAAAATGCAGTGATTTATTATGATCCGCAGGTCATTGTTCATCACATTGTAGAAACAGCAAAACTGACACCTGCATATTTGTACCGTGTTGCCAGTGGTTATGGGCGTGGAGAAAAAGTAAGAACCTTACAAATAAGCACTTTGTCTTATTGCCTGAAAATACTGGAGTACTTTTTTAAATTGGGGGCTGCTGTAATATTGGGTATTGTATATGCGCTGAAAGGACAACCCGCTAAATCTTGGCCTGTTATTCGATTCAGAATCGATGCAATCAAAGGATTATTACATTTTTAAAATAGTACGGGGCCTAAGTTCGGAGCTATTTAAAAAGATGAAGCTGATAAAAATTGTGACATAATTTATACATTTAGACATGAGCCTTGCAATCACCCTGGAAAGAAAAATAAAAGGAACCCTTAGCCGCTGGTTTGGCATTCAATTCGTTTCACCATCTGAAACATCCAAAGTAAGACATTGGGTACTCCCTTATTGCAAAGGCAAAGGTTGTGATATTGGCTTTGGTGGCGACAAGATCATGAAGATTGATTGTGACGGCATTGATTTTCCTCAACCCTACA
Source organism: uncultured Sediminibacterium sp. (assembly GCA_964392685.1). Classification (GTDB taxonomy): domain Bacteria; phylum Bacteroidota; class Bacteroidia; order Chitinophagales; family Chitinophagaceae; genus Sediminibacterium. The sequence continues at coordinate 3,638 of CAYMQQ010000065.1, read as the reverse complement.
CACATACAGGAAAAGATAAAGTGGATATTGGCGTGGATGTGATCAATAATGAAATCCCTGTTCCGGATAATACCTATGATTATGTGTATACCAGTCATTTAATCGAAGACTTTACGGATACAGGTGATGCTTTGCGAAAATTCATCCGCATTCTGAAATCGGGCGGCAATCTTATTTTGGTATTTCCCGATCAACCCAAATATGAAGTGTATTGTAAAAAAATGGGAATACCCATGAATCCTTATCATATTCATGCCAATATGGGTTATGATCTGATGCTGCAAAGAATGAATGAGCTTTCCGGGATCAGTTATGAAATTCTTTTTAGTAGTAATTGTGAGATCGATTATAATGTTGTGATCGTATTGAAAGTGACTAAACACCCTTAGACCTGATGTCATTCTTACAAAAAATATGGACAGACTGGAAGCTGAGTTTTAATCATCGCCAAAAAGAACAGCGTTTTAAAGATGGCTTGGCGGTGGCGCCTCAGGTATTGAAGCCTTTGACTCCCATTACCGGCAATGCTGTACATTTTAAACATACCGGACATGCAGGTGATGTCATTTATTCCATACCTGCCATGAAGGCATTGGCCAATGGGAAAAAAATTCATTTATATTTTGAACTGCATCAACCCAACCGTGACTTTACCAAGCAGATGCGTCATCCCAACGGCAATGTGATGCTGACAGAGAAAAGTGTAGCATTGTTTGCTCCGTTGATGCAACAGCAACCTGAGATCGAATATTTCGGAACTTGGAATGGTGAACCCATCCATTATGATCTTACTGCATTTCGATCCTTTCCTTTTGATTACAGGATGTACAGCATCACCAGATGGTATTTCCTGACATTTGCGGTAACAGCTGATCTTGGCAAACCTTGGTTACAGATTAGTCCGGACAATCGTTTCTCAGATAAAATTGTCATCGCCCGAAGCAGTCGATACCATTCACCGGAGATCTCTTATTCATTTCTCTCAAAATATGAAAACCTGTTTTTTGTAGGTGTGCCGGAAGAATATGAGATGATGAAAAAAGAAATCCCAGATCTGCAATATCAGCCGGTAGCTGATTTTGCAGCACTTGCAGCGATTATTGCAGGCTGTAAACTATTTATCGGAAACCAATCTTTTCCTTTTTCACTTGCAGAAGCCCTAAAAGCACCCAGAATCCTTGAAGTATACCATCAGTGTCCGAATGTAGTGCCTGAAGGTGCAAATGCTTATGACTTCTGTTATCAACCCCAATTTGAAAAGATTGTATCAGATCTCCTGAACAGGTAGTAATATTGCCGGAGGCAAAGTCATTATAAAGTACCAGCTATGCGTAAACTGATCAGATCGATATTGAATGTTTTCGGATATGATGTCGTTAAGGTAAATGTCCACAGTGAGCAAAAAAAGAAGCGGATCAAAAAAGTGATCGTTGGAAATTATATTTTAGAAATGCCGGGCAACAACCCTCAGATCAGTACTTACAAATATGATCCGGGAGCTAATCGACAATTGGGGCGATTATCTGCTTGCATTGCCACTAAATATCCTTCTCTTTCTGTATTAGATGTGGGTGCCAATGTTGGTGATACCATAGCCATTATTAAATCTGCCATTGAACTTCCTGTGATCGGTATCGAGGGCGATGATTTTGCTTTTGAGTTTCTGAGAAAAAATACCATGTCACTGAAAAATGTGACCCTGATCAAAACATTTTTGGGTGAAAAAATAGAAAGTAAGCGAGTAGCCATGGAAAAAACGGGTTGGAACACTACGCTTATTCCCAATGAAGATCAAGGGGAAGTCGTTCACTTCAAAACATTGGATGAAGTATTGGGGGAAGAACATTTGTTGAATCGCACACTGAAGTTGTTAAAGATAGATTGTGAAGGATTCGACACGATCATTATCAGAGGATCTGCGAAATTGATTCGTGAAAAGAGACCCGTCATCTACTTCGAATACAATACCACCAACATGCAAGCCATTGGTGAAGAGGGTTTGTCTACTTTACTCACTTTAGGAGAAGTGGGATATAAAAATGTGATCTTATTTGATAATAAAGGACGCTATCTCTTAACCGTTCCGATTGATCAGGTAAATATTTTGGAAGACCTTCATCGGTATGCGAAAGAAGGCGATAGTTGTATTGCTTATTATGATGTTTGCTTGTTCCATGAAGATGATAAAGATTTGGCCCAAGTATTTATCGAATCAGAAAATCAACTGCGTTCTTAAAGACTTAGCTTCCTAGGGTGTCCGGTCTTATGGTATAAATTGTAGCGAGGAGGTTCATAAAAGTTGGCTGCTGTAAAAGGACCTACAAAATGATCGCCCATCACATCTTCCCGAACAAAGTAGGCATTCACGCCTGCAAAACAACAGGCAACAAGTTTATATCCTTTTTCATTGGCCAGCTTACAAAATGACTCCAAACTGGCTCCTGTGTTTCCGGAACCATCCCACATAGCACTTGCATCATAATCAATTACAAATTCGCAACCGGGTCTGAAGATGGCATTGTATTCTACAATGACTACTCTTGGTCTGTATCGATGGATGGCTTTCCAAATATGGTAATCATTTCTGTCAATATCAATCGATATTAAATCAGGTTCAGTTGGCACATTTGCTTTGTCAAACAGGGTTTCAATATTTTCTGCGGTAATAAACGCTTGTATGGCTTTTAAATCACCGCGAGCAATGGCTTTGGAACAATGTTCATGAATGGCTTCAATATGTTTTGCACCGCCATCCATCCAAAGTCCTTTCCAACCTTTATAGAGTAAATAAGTCGTGTTGGTTTCGGTACCATCTTCTACGCCAAACTCAATAAAGTATTGATTGGTAGTACCAATACGACGAAATATTTCTTCAATGATACCATCATCACCCATCTGTGAAAATGCCTGGAACTCGTAACGATTCAGTTTATCCGGTTGTTGGTAGCGAGGATTACGATAGAGGTTCTCTTCAAGAAACTGTTCAATCTGAATACTATGCATCTTCGCTTGCCTGGCTTCGATCTGCTCAAGATTTAAAGTACGTCGAAGTTTAGTATATAAACGATGCTTCAGATTACCCAGAAAACCCATAGTTTTTGTTTTGTCCAGTAAAAATAGGCAAATGCAACCGCTAAATCTGTGAATCTGTGGCAAAAAATTGCTTTGAACGAGTCTATATCAAATCATCCTTTCACAGTGTACATTTGTGAGCATCATTCAACTTATTCATTGAAGCGCATCAAAGGAATCATATACGACATCATCGGACTTCTCGCCAGTATTGGTTTTCGACAGAAGTCTGCACAAAAGAAACTCCTCATCGTTCGAATAGATGAGATCGGAGATTATATGCTATGGCGCAACTTTCTCAATGAGATTACAGCTGCACCAAGGTATCATGGATTTGACATCCATTTCGCAGGCAACAAAAGCTGGAAATCTTTATTCGAAACATTTGATGCAGAAACCGTACACAAATCATTCAGTATCGACAAGATACAATTCAAGAAAGACATGAAATAAAGGTATAGTTATGTCAGGATGATATATCGACAGGTATATGATACTGGTATTCATCCAACCTTTAAAATAGACAAAAGATATTGCCAGCTTTGTTTCTTCATTCATTTTTGAAA
>CAYMQQ010000064.1:0-11569 GCA_964392685.1 uncultured Sediminibacterium sp. | reverse complement strand
ACGATACAGAACTATGCGATTATTGAGGAGATCGAGATTGATTTTTCTCGGCAGTTGAATATTATTACGGGGGAGACCGGTGCAGGGAAAAGTATTTTGATGGGGGCTTTGAGTTTGATATTGGGTGAGCGTGCAGATAGTTCAGTGCTGGTGAACACAAATAAAAAATGTTTTATTGAAGGCGTTTTTTCAATTGAAGATAAAACTGAAGTTCGCGCATTCCTGGAAGCAAATGAATTGGATGTAGATGATGAATTGGTATTGAGAAGAGAAATTGGCAGCAATGGAAAATCCAGAGCTTTTATCAATGATACCCCTGCTTCATTACAGCAACTTCGACAACTCGCTTCTTTATTAGTCGATCTTCATCAGCAATTTGATACGCTGGAGTTAGGAGATAGCGATTTTCAACGTGAAGTGTTGGATGCGCTTGCCGGTAATCAATCGCTGCTTCATGAGTACCAACAAGTATATCGCGAATGGCAGTTGGTTGTAAAAAACTTAGCCACATTAAAAGATGAAAAAACTGCTTTCACTAAAGAAGCTGATTATCATCAATTTCTTTTCGACGAACTGAATGAACTGTCACTCAAAGAAAATGAACTCGAAGAACTGGATCAGGAACTGAAAGTACTCAACAGTTCCGAAGGCATTAAAGCTGCACTCACGAAAGTGTATTTTGATTTACGAGAAAGTGATCAACCGGTGGTTACCCTTCTGAAGCAAATGATTCAGCAGTTGCAGCCATTTGCAAGCATGCATAAAGACCTGCAAGCTTTGATTGAAAGATTACAGAGCGCACAAGTAGAACTGCAGGATATCGCTTCAGAAACCGATCATATCAATGATTCTGTTGTATTTGATCAACAACGAATTGAATGGATCAATCAAAGATTGACAGAAGGTTATAAACTTTTGAAGAAACATGGCTTACAGTCTACATCAGACTTACTAGAGTTACAAGCATCACTTGCCAAAAAGCTGGAGGCTGTATTGAATATTGATGATACCATTCAGCAACTCGAAAAGGAAGTATGGCAATTAGAGAAGAAAGCTGATGCACTCGCTACACAGTTATCGACAGCCAGAAATAAACAGATCCAACCACTGGAAACCAATGTCAACAAGTTATTGCGACAAGTGGGAATGCCCAATGCACAGATAAAAGTGGTGGTATCGCCCATCGCATTACACCCTTACGGAAAAGACAATATTGAGTTTCTCTTCGATGCCAATGTACCTGCCGGACAAGCCGGTCAAAACAACCGATTTGAACCAATTCGAAAAGTGGCGAGTGGTGGGGAACTGAGTAGATTGATGTTATGTATCAAATCATTGGTTGCGAAATCTATCAATCTGCCAACGATGATCTTTGATGAGATCGATACCGGTATTTCCGGCGAAGCTGCCAAACAGGTTGGATTGATCATGAAAGAAATGGCATCGGGCAGACAAATCATCTGCATCACGCATCAGCCACAAATTGCGGGCAAGGCAGATGCGCATTTCTTTGTGTACAAAGAGATCGTGAACGATGCTGTCAAAACAAATATCAGAATGCTGAATCAGGATGAGCGTATCACTGCCATTGCCAGAATGCTGAGTGGAGAAAAACCAACGGCTGCCGCACTGGAAAATGCCAGAGAAATGGTCATGAATTAGAGATTTAGCTGATATTCTATACATTTACCCCTCAAACATTGACTAAAACAAAGATTATGGCTTATAACCTGCTCAAAGGAAAACGCGGTATCATTACCGGTGCTCTTGATGAAAATTCTATCGCCTGGAAAGTAGCTGAGAAAGCACACGAAGAAGGCGCCACATTCGTACTAACAAACGCACCCATTGCCATGCGTATGGGTGAAATCAATAAACTGGCTGAAAAAACCAATTCACAGATCATTCCGGCAGATGCTACCAGCGTGGAAGAACTCACTACCCTGTTCACGCAATCACAAGAAGTATTGGGCGGTAAAATAGATTTTGTATTGCACTCCATTGGTATGAGCGTGAATATTCGTAAGAAAATTCCTTACACAGAATCTAATTACGATTATTTCATGAAGGGGATCGATGTATCGGCTATGTCGCTGCACAAAATGTTATCTGTTGCCAGAAAATTAGATGCCATCAATGAATGGGGTAGTGTGGTTGCATTGACCTATATGGCCGCACAAAGAACCTTCCCTTTCTATACCGATATGGCTGATATAAAAGCCATGTTAGAATCCATCGCACGCAGCTTTGGTTATCATTATGGATTGGAGAAAAAAATACGTATCAATACCGTATCACAATCTCCTACCAAAACCACGGCAGGTACCGGTATCAAAGGCTTTGGCGACTTCTTCGATTTCGCGAATGCCGTTGCACCATTGGGCAATGCCAGTGCAGAAGATTGTGCCAACTATTGTATCACCCTATTCTCAGACCTCACCCGCATGGTGACCATGCAAAATCTCTTCCATGATGGAGGTTACTCTACAACAGGAGTAAGTATGGAAGTGATGACGAAATTGGGTGTGGAATAATTATACATCTTTGATTTTTTGATCTGTGATTTTTTGATGTAAGAAAGACAGATCGAAAAATCACAGATCAAAAAATCAAAGATCATATGAACTGGATCGAAATCGTAGGTTATCTCGGCTCCTTTCTAACCTCCATCACTTTTATACCACAGGTATACAAATCCTGGCAATCGAAAAGTGTTGGAGACCTAAGTATTTGGATGATCCTGATCGTAGTTACCAGCACCATTGTTTGGTTGGTATACGGATTCGCCATTGAAAGTGGTCCGGTGATCGTAGCTAATTGTGTTGTACTAGCATTGACTTTGTTGCTGCTTTATTTCAAGCTTAGTTTTAAGAGAGAGAAAAGCGAATAGCTTATAGTTCATAGCTTATGGAAAAACTGCTATACGCTATGAACTATAAGCCACTAGCAAAAAAAAGCCGCCTTTACACAAGGCGGCTTTTTCGTATCACAGAGAGCGAAATATCAGTATTCATCTTCATTGAACATGAAGTCTTCCTGACTAGGGTAATCAGGCCAGATGTCTTCTATGCTCTCGTACACTTCTCCCTCATCTTCCAATTCCTGGAGATTCTCAACCACTTCAATAGGTGCACCACTACGGATAGAATAATCAATCAGTTCATCTTTGGTAGCAGGCCAAGGGGCTTCTTCCAGGTAACTTGCCAATTCTAATGTCCAGAACATAACTTACCTTTTAATTTTTTGCAAATGTAACCGTATATATGAAACCACCAAATATGACAGTGCACAGTGTGTAAAGAAATGTTTAAAAATAGGCTGATATGAAGCCCTGTTCGTAGGTTTGTAAGCAAAACAGCGCAGAATTCATGCTAAAAGCAGTCAACATCACCCGAAAATACGGTCAGCTAGAAGTTTTGAAAGGCGTAGATATTGAGGTCAACAAGGGCGAAATGGTGAGTATTGTTGGATTCTCCGGTGCTGGAAAAAGTACATTACTGCATATTCTAGGCACACTCGACAGACCCGATTCCGGCTCTATTTGGTTAAATAATCAGTCTGTTGATGAGCTGCGAGGTGAGAAACTGGCTGCTTTTCGAAACCAACATATCGGATTTGTCTTTCAATTTCATCATTTATTACCTGAATTTTCAGCACTGGAAAATATCAGTATCCCGGGCTGGATCGCGGGAACTCCCAAAAAGCAAGTAGCAACCAGAGCAATGGAATTGTTATCGCTTTTAGGACTGGCTGATCGTGCAGAACATAAACCCAATCAATTATCCGGTGGAGAACAACAAAGAGTAGCGGTTGCAAGAGCATTGATCAATCAACCCGATATCATTTTCGCAGATGAACCCACCGGCAATCTAGACAGCGCCAATGCCAAAGAATTACACCAACTATTCGGAACACTCAGAGACCGTTTCAACCAAACCTTCCTCATCGTCACACACAATGAAGAATTGGCGGCGTTGAGTGATCGGACTTTGCATATGAAGGATGGGGTGATAGTTGATGGTCCATAGTCCATGGTCTATGGTCTATGGACTATGGACTACAGACTCACACCCTCGGTTTCCACGCTATCTCCGCCACCCCCAATTGTTGCCCAATGAAGCGGCTGAGGACGAAGAGATAATCGCTTAGGCGGTTGAGGTATTTGATCACTAAGGGATCTACAAACAATTCATGCTCTTGCATATTCACACAACAACGTTCTGCTCTTCTGCACACACAGCGTGCAATATGGGTAGATGAAACGGCTATATGTCCGCCGGGAAGAATAAAAAACTTCATGGGCGGTAATGCATCGTTCATTTTATCAATCTCTTTTTCCAGCACACTAATATCAGATTCCTTCAGATCGGGGATCTTCATCAGTGGTTCTTTTTCCGGATCACATGCCAGTGAGGAACCGATGGTAAATAAACGGTCTTGAATTTCTTTCAGTATGGAACGGGTATGGGGTTCATCAAAATAATCACCTACCAATCCAATATGAGAATTGAGCTCATCCACCGTTCCATAGGTTTCAATTCTGATATGGCTTTTGGGCACTTTGGTTCCTCCTATGAGGGATGTTTTACCCAGATCACCTGTTTTCGTATATATCTTAAGGGCCATTGCGATAAGTTGTGTGTTAGAAACAAAATTAGATTTGAATGGTTCAGTTACAAAAAGAGAGCCTTGGTAAGCTCTCCACAAAATGTACACCTGTCGCGACTATCTTAAAGATGCGCCATAGCAACACTCCTTACTTTATCGGTTTCCACCAATCCATCACGTAAACGAACAACCCGATGGGCATAAGCAGCAATATCTTCTTCATGTGTTACCAATACCACGGTATTACCTGATTGATGGATTTTCGCAAATAATTCCATCACTTCCACAGAAGTTTTGGAATCCAGGTTTCCGGTAGGTTCATCCGCCAATAAGATAGAAGGATTATTCACCAATGCTCGCGCAATTGCAACCCTTTGAATTTGTCCGCCACTCAGCTCATTGGATTTATGATGGCTACGATCTGCCAAACCCACTTTATTCAAGGCTTCTAATGCTCTTTCCATGCGTTCTTTCTTACTGACCCCGGCATAGATCAATGGCAGGGCCACATTTTCAGCGGCTGATAAACGGGGTAACAGATTGAATTGTTGGAATACGAATCCGATTTCAGAATTACGCACTTCTGCTAAATCATCATCCGCCATTTTACTGACGTCTTTATCATTCAGAATATATTTACCACCGGTAGGTGAATCCAAACAACCGAGGATATTCATCAAAGTACTTTTACCACTTCCGGATGGACCCATCAGCGCTACATATTCATTCTTACGAATATCCAGTGTGATTCCTTTTAATACAGGAATGGCTTGACTACCCATGAAATAACTTTTCTGGATATTTTCTAATCGGATGATCGCCTGATTTGACATGATGACAATTTAAGTAAATCTCTGATAACCTATTTACGAATCACTTTGGGAACCTGAAAAAAAGAAGTGCCGGTACCGGAAGCATTCCGTAATGCCCGCTCTTGACTGATGGAACCCTGTATTTCATCTGCTCTTAAAACATTGGTAGACTGCCCGATATGCATCAAAGGCTCAATCCCTGCCGTATCAACTTGAGAGAGTGTTTCTACAAAAGCGACCATTTTTTCAAGATCCCTTTGAATCTCTGCTTTTTCCTCCTCACTAAAATGAAGTCTTGATAAATGAGCCAAATGATCTGTAAGTGCGGCTGTTACTTCCATGTAAACAAAAATAACTGAAAGCCATCCAAATCCAACGCTTTCTTGTTGAGTGGCAATTGAAAAAAAGCAACCAGATCTTGAAACAAAACCTGCATTCCACTGTTTACAAATATGGATGACGGCCACAACGATACAACCGAATAATATTTACAAAGATTAACATTGGCATAAGACTCTCTGAATCAGTCATTTCTTTGTCACTATCCACACAAAGTGTATAAAAGCACTGTTAAAACAAGTTCATTTTATCTTTTTTCATCATAAATTGTAAACAAACAAAATCCCCCCGATTATGTTAGTGTACGTCCTGTTAATCGTTTACCTAGGATGCCTCTATATGGCATACAAAGGTGCGGCTCCTTCGGAAGAGTAACTGTTTCCAACATCATCCTACTGAAGAGCCATCGTCCAACTTCATTCATTCAGGGTAATGAAGTTGGATTTTTTTTGCCCTTTACTTACCCATCTTTTAAAAAATAAATTCCCTTACCTTCGATACAAATAGTTGCATAACTAACTAATTTTACGGTAAAGCTCTTGCACATGAAATCCCACATTTCATGGTTTTAAAAAAACCTGGTTATAATGGGTGCATTTCAGGTGATCAAAATCAATAAATGTAAACGCATGAAACGTTCTATCAAAAAAGTTGCAGTATTGGGTAGTGGTGTGATGGGTTCTCGTATTGCCTGTCACTTTGCAGGTATGGGTGTTCAGGTATTGTTATTAGACATGGTTGCCAAAGGCGCAGAAGAAAGCAGCAAACCTGCAGAGCGAAATAAACTGGTGAATGATGCGTTACAAGCTGCTATAAAAAGCAATCCATCTCCGGTATACAGCAAATCTGTTACGAAAAGAATTACCACCGGCAACTTTGATGACAATATGAAAGATATTGCTAACTGCGACTGGATCATTGAAGTGGTGGTAGAGCGCTTAGATATTAAACAACAGATCTATACACGCGTTGAACAATTCAGAAAACCCGGCACTTTGGTTACGTCCAACACATCAGGTATCCCCATTCATATGATGGCGGAAGGTAGAAGTGAAGACTTCAAAAAACATTTCTGTGGCTCACACTTTTTTAATCCGCCCCGCTACCTCCGTTTACTCGAAATCATTCCAACACCATATACCGATCCGGAGATCGTTGACTTCTTAATGCATTACGGTGATCTGTATCTCGGAAAAACAACGGTTCTCTGTAAAGACACTCCCGCATTTATCGCAAACAGAATTGGCGTATTCAGCATCATGAGCATCTTTCATATCATGGACAAGTTAGGTCTGGGTATTGATGAGATTGATGTACTCACCGGACCCATCATCGGCAGACCTAAATCAGCTACTTTCAGAACAGCTGATGTAGTTGGTATCGATACATTGGTAAAAGTGGCAAAAGGGGTGGCAGATAATTGTCCGACAGACGAGGCCAACGCTATTTTCAATATTCCTGCTTGGCTGGAAACATTGGTAGCCAATAATTGGTTGGGGGATAAAACCGGACAAGGCTTCTTCAAAAAAATCAAATCAGCAGAAGGAAAAGAAATTCAAACCTTGAACCTGAAGACCATGGAATATGGTCCGCGTAATAAACCTAAGTTCCAAAGTATAGAAGCGGCCAAGCCGGTGGAAGACCTGAAGCAGAGAATTAAAATGTTGTCTGCTGCCGGAGACAAGGCGGGTGAATTTTATCGTGCATTTCATTTCTCGCTGTTTTCTTATATCTCATTTCGTATTCCCGAGATCAGTGATGAAATCTACCGTGTAGATGATGCGATGATGGCAGGTTTTGGTTGGGAAATTGGTGCTTTTGAATCCTGGGATACTGTGGGCGTGAAAGAAACCGTAACTGCCATGAAAGCAGCCGGACACACTGTTGCACCATGGATCGATGAAATGCTGGCTACCGGCACCACTAGTTTTTATAAAGTAGAGAACGGTCGCAGAATGTTCTACGATCAAACCTCAAAATCCTATAAAGCTATTCCGGGTGGAGAATCCTTCCTGGTGATGAGTCATCATAAAGACAAAACCGTTTGGAAAAACAGTGCTTGTCGATTATATGATCTTGGAGAGGGTGTTGCAGGACTGGAATGGAGCACCAAAATGAATAGTATAGGTGGTGAAGTGTTAGAAGGATTGAATAAATCCATCGCTATTGCGGAAGAAAAATTCAAAGGTCTGGTGATTGGCAATGAGGGTCCGAATTTTAGTGCCGGTGCCAATGTGGGAATGATCTTCATGTTGGCGATTGAACAGGAATATGATGAACTGGATATGGCCATCCGCATGTTCCAAAATACGATGATGCGTGTTCGCTATTCTTCTGTTCCTGTAGCCATCGCACCACATGGATTGACATTGGGTGGCGGATGTGAAATGAATTTGCATGCAGACAAAATCTGCGCTGCTGCAGAAACCTATATCGGATTGGTAGAGCTGGGTGTCGGATTGATACCCGGTGGTGGTGGCACCAAAGAATTTGTGCTGCGTGCTGCCGATGAAATGCATGAAGATGAGCCGGAAACCATCACATTAAAAAACAGATTCTTATCCATCGCCACTGCAAAAGTGGCTACCTCAGCACAGGAAGGAATGGAAATGGGTATCCTCAGAAAAGGAGCAGATGAAATTGTGATGAATACAGGCAGACGCATTGCTGAGGCCAAAAAATCAGTGATTGAATTATACGACAGCGGTTATACCACACCTATTCAACGCAATGATATCAAAGTATTAGGTCGTTCAGCGTTGGGTGCTTTGTATGCAGGTATTAATGGTATGTGGCGTGGTGGTTATGCAACAGACCATGATGTAGTAGTAGCAAAAAAATTGGCATATGTAATGTGTGGTGGAGATCTAAGTGAACCTACTAACGTTACTGAACAATATTTATTGGATCTGGAAAGAGAAGCATTCTTGAGTCTTTGTGGCGAAAGAAAAACATTAGAGCGTATTCAAAGTGTATTGAAAAGTGGTAGACCGGTTAGGAATTAATACTGATATAAATACATATCGCATAATGAATAAAAGAGAGTTAGTATAGGCACTAACTCTCTTTTATTTTCAAACGGAAAAAAGTACCGGCTTCTTCTGAAGTACCATAAATAATCTCGCCCCCCAATTCTTGCATGGTCAGTTCCAATGCCTTGTACAAAAAAGTATGATACATATTTGCCGAATCTGTAAAAAAAGCATGCAGCTTGCCAGCTTCTGTTGATTTTGAGCGATTTAAAAAATCTAGTGTCAGAAACAGATCTCCGGGAGTAATGGATATTTCAATTACTCCCTCATCATCACTCAACTCCAACATATTTTTTAAAAGAATCTCAATGACCTCACGCAATACGATTTCAGATGTAACAATCCAATGGGTATGGAGTGGACAAGATAATGAAAGAATGATCTTTTTATCTTCAATGGTTGATTGATACTTGATAGTCGTTTCTTCTATCAGGTAACAGATATCGGATCGTACCAAAACATTGCCGTTGTGCGGGTGCATGCAGGTCTATGTAATTTGTTGCTGTAATTTATTATTATTTCGAATCTCAGCACATTAAAATCCCAGATGTAGTGCCTTTAAACCGGACACTGACCGTTGATACATGTAAAAAACAGATCATCCCAATTCTAGTAAAAAGTCAACATTCTAGTTATCTTCGATATGCTTCAACCCTTGGTTTATCATTTTTCATCGTTAACAACCGCTTATGCAACCCATTCTCTCCATTCAGGGAGTCTCTAAAAATTATGGCTCCATTCAAGCCCTGAATAGTGTATCCTTCGATGTTCCGCAAGGATGTGTTTTCGGAATTTTAGGTCCAAACGGTAGTGGTAAGACTACCCTACTCAGTATTATTCTGGATATTTTACAAGCCAGATCCGGTACGTACAACTGGTTTGGAAAACCCGGCTCAGCATCCACCAGAAAACTGATTGGCTCTCTGTTAGAAACGCCGAATTTCTACCATTATCTCTCCGCAGTAGATAACTTAAATATCACGCACGCCATCAGTGGCAGAGGTGATGCTGCAGATATAGACCGGGTATTGGAGATTGTAAAACTATCTGCGAGAAAAAAGAGCAAATTCAAAACCTATAGTCTGGGTATGAAGCAAAGACTGGCTATAGGTGCAGCTTTATTGGGTAATCCGGATGTATTGGTATTTGATGAACCTACCAATGGATTGGATCCTGTGGGTATTGCAGAAATCCGTGAATTGATCAAACAACTGGCACGTGATGGTAAAACCATTATCATGGCGAGTCATTTATTGGATGAAGTTGAAAAAGTATGTACGCATGTGGCCATCCTAAAAAAAGGCAACTTATTGACGGCCGGACCTGTAGATGAAGTGTTGGCGAATGAAGATATCGTAGAAGTATCCGCTCAAGATACGGTGAAGCTCAAAGAAGTGCTGGCAAGTATTCCCGGACATACTCACTTAAAAGAAGAAGGAAAAGCCATTCAGTTATTCTTCCCGATTGGTACTGCCAATATGGAATATATCAATCGCTATTGTTTCAATCAGGGTATCACTTTGAACCAATTACTCCTGAAGAAGAAAAGTCTTGAAACAAAATTCTTCGAACTCACCAACGACTAATTCATCCTTAAAACAAGAAATCATGTTATCGCTTATAAAAATAGAATGGTTAAAGATCAAAAAGTATCCAGCCTTTTGGTGGATGCTGGTGATTGTAGCACTCACCTATCCGAGTATCAATTTAATGTTCCTGAATGTTTATGAAGAAATTTCAACGGGAAAAGAAATGGGAGCCATTGCCAAAATGCTGTTGGGCAATCCCTATGCCTTCCCAGAAACCTGTCATTCGGTAGCATTCTTCTCCTCATTTTTTATTGTACTGCCCGCAATCTTAGTGATCATGTTGATCACGAATGAGTACAACTACAGAACGCACAGACAAAACATCATCGATGGTTGGAGCAGGGAGAATTTTATCAATAGTAAATTATGTGATGTACTGATCATCAGCACCAACATCACGATTGTTTATGCTATTGTAGCAGCAGGTTATGGATTCTATACCGATAGTAAAACATTCTACAGATGGGCAGAGCAGTTGGAATACATTCCCTTATTCTACTTACAAACCTTTGCTCAATTGACACTCGCTTTTTTATTGGGATACTTGATTAAAAAAGCCTTCATCGCTTTGGGTATTTATTTCTTTCAGTATCTGATCATTGAAAATATAGGTGTATCCTGGTTCAAGTATAAAGTAGGTAATGATCTGGGAAGATTTTTCCCTTTCGAAATATCAGATCGTATCGTCCCACCTCCTGCTTTTATTGGCAACTTCGGTAAAGATGCCAAAGCCGGTTATGAAAAAGCCGTAGCAGCCGTTCCGGAACACGTCATCATGACCATTATCTTGACAGCCGCCATCTGGTTTATCTGTTATAGGGTTCATAAGAAAAGAGACCTTTAAAATCTTTGATTTTTTGATCTTTGATTTTTTGATTTAATAAAGGCAAATCAAGAAATCAAAGATCAACGAATCACAGATCTCTTAAAGCTTGTTGAATAGTAGCGTATTCGAACCTAAAGCCTTGTTCTTCTATTTTGCGGCTGCTTACGGTTGCACTCTTTAGTACTTCTATACTCATTTCACCGAGTATCATTTTGAGAAGAAATGCGGGTACATAAAAAGGAATATAGAATGATCCGTTTTTTTGTTTCGCCAATGTGAGTGTCAATTCTTTATTGGAAACCGGATGTGGAGCTACTGCATTGAAAGTTCCCTGCATCGATTGGTTTTCGATGGCATACAAAA
>CAYMQQ010000063.1:7034-12350 GCA_964392685.1 uncultured Sediminibacterium sp. | reverse complement strand
AGCAGTGATTAGTGAGTATGGTTGTGTTCCACTCATGATTCACTCGTTTAAACCCATTCACAATTCACAATTCACAATTCACAATTCACCCCTTCCCCACTCAATCAACCCTCTCACTTCTTTTGGTACGGTTCGTTCTCTGATTTTGGAGGTTTTTTCGCCGAGGCGAACGATGATGGTTTGTTTGGAAGGGATCACGATGATGTATTGTCCGAGGATACCCCTTGCATAGAAAATTTCCGGATTCAGCGGGTCAATCCACCACTGGTAGCCATAGTAATCACAAGCTGCCCCTTTCAAGTCAATGATACCGCATGGTTTGATGGAATTGGCCCAGTAAGCACTATCAATAATGGGTGTTCCATTCCATTTACCGCTATCCAACATCAACTTACCAATTCGCGCAAAATCACGCGTATTGGAGTTAAAACAACAATAGGCTTTGATATGTCCATTTTCTTTATCCGTACTCCATAATGCAGGATGTTCAGCACCCAATGGTTTCCAAAGTTTTTCAGAAGCATAATCGCTGAGACTTTGTCCGGTAGCTTTTTCCAATATCAATCCTAATAATTGTGTATCTCCACTTTTATAAGAATGAACCGTTCCCGGTTTGTCTTTCATCTTAACACCGGTAGCAGTAGCATACACATCTGTTCCATAATAGGCTTCAGAAGTAACAGAGAATAAATTCCAATAAGATTCATTCCAATCGGTTCCGCTACTCATGGTTAATACATCAATGATGCGGACTGTTGCTTTATCACCTTCTTTGAATTCGGGTAAATAATTTCCTACCGGCTCTTCAAGTGATTTTATTTTTCCTTCTTTCAACGCTACACCGATCAATAAACTGGTGATACTTTTTGCCATGGAGAAAGATCCTGATTTTGAACTGTCACTATACCCTTTCCAATATTTCTCAAAAACCACTTCATTGTTTCGGATCATGAGTAATCCAACAGTTCCCAATTCCTCTAATAAAGTATTGAGTGAATCAGGATAGGGTATCTGATTGTAATTCGCAGCGTTGGCCCAGGGTTGTGCTGTGGATACCGCTACTGTATTGTTCGTGAATTTTTCATAGTCATCGATATTGGCAAAATTGTACCGAACAGCGGTGAACAAGTAGGTTTTACCTGATATCCATGCATAAGCACTGAAACTGACGATGATCAATAGTATCGTCCAGAGTAAACCGCGGAAGAATTTTTTCATGACAAGTTGGTTAGATGATGAAATTAAGTTTTTTGCCACAGAGGACACTGAAGAACACTGAAATATTTTGATTTTTTTGCATCAGTCATGACAGAACAGCATTTGAAAGAATCACAGAAATAACTGTATCTTGCAATCAGAAAACGAATTATGCACTTCTTGCACCTTAATTTAGACTTCCTCGATCATCCTTGTTGCTAAGGATATATTGGTCTTGTTTTCATGCTTTCAAATGAAAGCCTTTCTTTATTTTATTTCAAACATTTTATTATGCTTACTCAATCAGTATCAGCGAATACGGCTGCGTATTTACAGTTGGAAGAACAATATGGTGCACATAATTATCATCCCCTACCGGTAGTATTGGAAAAAGGTGCAGGTGTATTTTTATGGGATGTAGACGGAAAAAGATATTATGATTTCCTTAGTGGTTATTCCGCCGTGAATCAGGGACATTGTCATCCGAAGATCATTGCCAGTTTAGTAGAACAAGCACAAAAACTTACCCTTACCTCTCGTGCATTTCACAACAATCTTTTAGGCGAGTATGCAAAATTCATCACCCATTTTTTCGGGTATGATAAAGTATTACCCATGAATACCGGTGTTGAAGGTGGAGAAACCGCCATCAAATTAGCACGCAGATGGGCTTACACCAAAAAGGGAGTTGCAGAAAATAAAGCCAAGATCATTTTTGCAGAAGGTAATTTCTGGGGAAGAACATTGGCCGCTATTTCCTCTTCCAATGATCCGAGTAGCTACAAAGGTTTTGGTCCGTACATGCCCGGATTTGAACTCATTCCATACAATGATACCATTGCATTAGAAAAAGCATTGCAAGATAAAAATGTAGCGGCTTTCATGGTAGAACCTATCCAGGGGGAAGCCGGCGTAGTAGTGCCTGATGCAGGTTATTTATCAAAAGTAAGAGAACTGTGTAGCACCTATAATGTACTCTTCATCGCCGATGAAATTCAAACCGGATTGGCTCGTACAGGAAAAATGCTGGCATGTGACCATGAAAATGTGAAGCCGGATATTTTGATTCTTGGAAAGGCATTGAGTGGTGGCGTATTACCTGTATCAGCAGTATTAGCAAATGATGAAGTGATGATGAATATCAAACCCGGAGAACATGGATCGACCTATGGTGGAAATCCATTGGCTTGTGCGGTTGCTACTACTGCATTAACGGTATTAAAAGAAGAAAGAATGGCTGAAAATGCAGAAGCCATGGGTGCATTATTAAGATCGGAGCTAGCTGCACTTCAATCTCCTTTTATAGCAACCATTCGTGGTAAAGGATTATTGAATGCGATTGTGATCAAACACAGCAATCCGGAAGCAGCCTGGGATCTTTGTATGGAGTTAAAAGAAAATGGACTCCTTGCCAAACCCACACACGGCGACAAAATCCGCTTCGCCCCACCGCTGCTCATCACCAAAGAGCAGATAAAGGAATGTGTGGGGATTATCGGTGCGTCCTTGCAAAAACTAATTTGAAGAAAGAAACAAGAGACAAGAAACAAGAGACAAGGAAGATTCAAGAATCAAGATACAGGATACAAGAAAGCTGCAAACTGCAAGCCGCATGCTACAAGCCTCACATTTTTCCGCCGGACTGAAGTCCGGCGCTATTTGGAATTGTGTATTGGCTACTTAAAACATAGATGTATAGAAATATCCTTGTGGCTTGTAGCTTGCAGCTTCCTTGTACCTTGTCTCTTCTTTCTTGTATCTTTTTATGATTCTTCTGTTTTTATAACAGGCATTTTCGGAAACAGTACCATGATTTGAATAATGATGGCACAAGCAAGAATACCGTACAGTGCGGGTTGTTTTACCGGACATTCACCGAACATACAACTGGAAACCAATACATAATTTCGAATGGCCCAAGCTAAATTGATAGCACCAATAAAAACATTGGTACGTTTGGTCCAGATACGAGGTATAGCGAAAAATAAAATCGCAGCGGTGCAAAAGAACACATGAAACAATCCGGGTCGGCCAAAACTAGTTCCTTCTGCAGCAAATCCTGAAATGGTCAGTCCCTTACTTTCAATAACCGTCCAAGGGAGAAAACATAGTCCGAGCAATATAAATGCAGCTACAATTCCTATCTGCTGTGAATACTTCATGGTTGATAATTGTACTGCGAAGTTAAGCACCTATCAGGAAAGAAGGCACAACTTCAGCATAACAGTATTAATACAGCGAAGATTTGTACGCATAACTGCCGGCAGGTTGTTGATTGGCTCCCAACTTAAGAAGAGACACTACAGTTCTTTGTGCTCCCTGAGTATATTCCACATAATATTGACCGGCGCTGTAGTTTTGTCCGAATTGAACTGTGCTATTGGCTTGTAATTGATTTTTTTGCTCGATCAATCTACCTTGTACATCTACTACTTTCATCGTGATCGGCAATTGCGTCTGCTTACTGTTCAGCTGAACGGTAAAGAATTGTATAGCGGGATTTCCCATTACTTTAATTTGGAACTGCTGAACATTGGGAGTAGATGCAGATATAGTTGCAACGGTCACTTTGAAAGGTACACGTTGACTAGACACCCCATTCACAACTTGTGCTACCCAAAGCGTTTGGGTACCTAATTGATTGATTACCGATGGTTGTATAGGAGATTGATTGGCGGCTGCAGAAGTATAAAACTGAAGTGAGGCATTGGGTAAAGCAGTCACCTGCTTTTCAACATTGATATTGTTGCCGAATTTTCCGGCATCGTAGGTAGCATCTGTTACGATAGGTGCTTGTGGCTGAACAGTAATATCAGTTGTGGCTGTGGCATAGCAACCTGAACTATGTATTTTTTGATAACGCACTTTCGCTACCCCGGGTTGTAACCCTCTGATAAAACCGGCAGCATCGATATCCAGGTATGTATTCTTTTCAGACAACCACTCTCCCCCACTGGTCTCGGGCATTAAACGAATCGTTTGTCCGGTTACTACTTTTTTATATCCATGTATCTCGATGGAAGGAGGAGCAGCCATAACAGTAAATGCTGTTTGTGCCGTTGCTTGACATCCATTTTCTTCCAGTGTATACTGAACAGTGACAGTACCTGCAGTTTTTCCAATCAATGTTTGTTGATGTAAAGAAGCAATAGTGCTATCACTTACAGACCAATAACCCTTGCCACCCATTGATTTCAATTGAATGCTGCTTCCTTCACAAAGCTGAGAGGATGGCGTAAATGTATTGGATGATTGCTGTATCAATGAGGGTTGCATTTCAATGGTTGGTAGTTGAGGTGTTGCAGCTATCACTAATGATTGGCTAACGCTGCTCTCACAACCAGCTATTGATTGTACCTGATAAGTAACCGTAATTTTTCCGGGAGCCATAGTTTTAAGTATCCCCTGTTGATCAATGGTAGCGATGGCTGACTCCTTAACAGACCAATAACCTCCTTGCGCTGTATGCTTCAACTGATATACATTACCACTACAAAGGTTAGTGACAGTTTGGATCGGAGACAGAACAGGGTTCTCATGAATTTCAATAGGATTCACTTTTTCGCTATGACCATCTCTGTATAATAATTCCGCTTCATAGATACCCGGACGAGTGGCTTTGAAAGTGAATTGATAACTAATGGCAGCTTCTGGATTACGAAACAATTGAACACGGTGATTGTATTGATCTGCTACATAGATATTCTCCTGCGCATCAATGAATAAACCGTAAGGATAAGAGAATTGATTCATGCCCTTACCTAATCCATTTCCACCTGCAACAGTTACACCTTGCTTAGCACCTTTACTCCAACGTTGGATACGTTGATTGGTTTCATCCGCAATAAAAAGATCACCGTTATCATTGATCGCAATATCAGTTGGAAAATACAACTGATCTGCAGCTGAACCTCTTTTGCCACCTGCTACTGTTATTCCTTCTTTTGCATCCTTAGTCCATAATTGAACACGATCGTTTGCCGCATCTGCGATGTATAGATTCCCAAATGCATCTACTTTTACACTGCTGGGATATCTGAGTTGATCCGCTTTATTACCCGCCTGCTTCCCTCCTGCTACTGTAATGCCTTCTACTGCACCGGGTATCCATTTTTGGAT
>CAYMQQ010000063.1:5334-6934 GCA_964392685.1 uncultured Sediminibacterium sp. | reverse complement strand
AATTTGCGCTGCAGTTGCATGGACTAAAATCACTTTGATTTGATGGTACAAAGTGACCACAATGGCAGCCGGTGGCAAATAACGGTAATATTGAAAATAAGGTAGTAGCGATGGTTAGAATGGTAGAAACGGTACTACAACCACTCATACATGATCTGTTGATAGAAGATATTCTTTTTCATCAACAAATACACTGATGCAAGAATTTGTAGAAATCGACCTAGCAAAATAAGGGGTTTGAGCGGGGTGTATAGAATCCTTGTACAGATTTTACTACAAAGCACCATCAATACTATCGATGAAATTGTAGTACCCAAGTGAAGTATGCCAAAAGAAAAAGAGCCGTTCTATTGGAACTGCTCTTCTCTTTTTGGTTTTCCCGGATAAGGGGTTTTCTATAGGTTGGGGTTACGAAAACAATTTATCTGACTTTGATCAGTTGAATTACTTTTCTTCTGGTTCCTTGTAGGAATTCAGCATAATAAGTACCTGATCCCAGATTATGTCCAATCTGAATATTACTATTCGGTAACTGATTCGCCTTAGACTCTAATGGACGACCATTGATATCAAATACGCGAACCTGAACCGGCAACTCGTGTTTGCTATTCATTTGAATAGTGAAGAAGCTACGACTTGGGTTACCCAGTACTTTGATCTCCAGATCTGATTCTGTTGTCACAGGTACTACTTTGATAGACGTTATGGATTGCTCTGCTACTACGGCAGCAGTATAAGTATTCTGATTTGTATTAGTTGGAACAGTTTCTGTACAACCTTGTTGATCACATGATCCCAACTTATCGCCCGGATGATTTCTTAAATGCGACTCAACCGCATTGATACTGATCCTTAACGTTTGGGGGTTATTGGGATTTCCCGGAGGCACGTGACACAGATATACTTTTGGACTTCCATCATCGTCGTCATCATCATCATCGTGATCATCATATTTATCGTCTTTGTAAGATTTGTTCTTACAATCTTTACTGCTATGGGACTTATGGTCACAGTCAGAATGATGTTTATGATCTTTATGTTTACAATCTTTGCTATTATGTGATTTGTGATCACAACCATCATCATCATCATCGTATTTATCGTACTTATCGTACTTACTAGATTTATTCTTACAATCTTTACTGCTATGAGACTTATGATCACAGTCAGAATGATGTTTATGATCTTTATGTTTACAATCTTTACTACTATGTGATTTGTGATCGCAATCATCGTCATCATCATTGTATTGATCGTACTTACTTGATTTATTCTTGCAGTCTTTACTGCTATGAGACTTATGATCACATTCAGAATGATGCTTATGATCTTTATGTTTACAATCTTTACTACTATGTGATTTATGATCACAGTCATCATCGTCACTATCTCCGCCTTTAACTCTGATATCTTTTACACAAATTGTAATTCTGCTCTTAGATACGCAACCTGCTTGTGTGCTTACAGCAACCTCAAATGTATATGTACCCGCCTGAGTTGGCGCGAATATCGGTTGGCTACTGGTAGTACTACTCAAGGTTGCATTACCTGAAACAACTGTCCAATTATACGTGTAAGAAATTCCACCGGAAGCATTTGC
>CAYMQQ010000063.1:355-5234 GCA_964392685.1 uncultured Sediminibacterium sp. | reverse complement strand
GTAGTACCGGTAGCATTGTTACCGAAAGAAACCACACCAACGTTATCAGTAGCAGTAGGTGTACCCAATGACAATACAGTAGCTGTATTAGAGCCAACAGGTGCATCTACAACTATATTTGAAGCACCTGCAATCACAGGCTTTTCAGTATCCACAACTGTGATGATCTGTATACCCGTAGCTGTATTACCATAAGCATCAGTAATATTCCAAATCACTTGATTTTGACCTAATTGGTATACCCCCGGTGCAACATTACCTATTTGTACAGCTTCACCGCTATTATCATAACCACTAGCGTTACCCAAATTAACACCTGTTGCAAAATTGACGCCCGGATTAGTGCTTACAGTTAAGTTAGATGGAGCAACCAATACCGGTGCTTCTTTATCTTGAACAATTACAAATTGCTGAGCAGTAGTTTTATTGCCTGCAGCATCGGTTGCAGTCCAAGTTACCGTAGTTTGTCCAATTGGGAACTGATTAGGTGCATCATTGGTAACGGCGGCAAAACCACTATTATCTGTCGCACTTGCACTACCCAATGAAACATTGGTAGCAAAAGCCTGACTACTATTGGTAGTAGTGGTAACAGTTGCAGGACCAACAAGTACCGGCGGCTCTGCATCCTTAACAGTCACCACTTGTGTAGCACTGATAGAATTACCTGCAGCATCTGTTGCTGTCCATGTAATAGTTGTATTTCCAAGTGGGAATTGAGTAGGTGCATTATTAGTGATCGCTAACCCAGACCCAGAATTATCATTTGCAGTTGCTTGCCCAATATTGACACCTGTTGCAAAAGCAACACCCGCATCTGTATTTACAGTGATGTTAGCCGGTGCAGTAATGGTAGGCGCCTGGTTATCAAACACTTTAACAGTGAAGCTAGCGTTAGCAGTATTTCCGCTTACATCAGTAGCCGTAACATGTACAGTTGTTGTTCCGATTTGGAAGAATGAACCTGATACAATATTATAGGTATAAGCAACCGGACTACCACAAGCATCATTCGCATTAATGCTATAGCTTACATTAGCCCCTGCTGCATTTGCAGCAGTTGGTACATTGATATTATTGATCGTTCCAAATACTGGTGCCTGATTGTCTACAACAGTTATGGTTCTAGAAACAGTAGTTGTATTATTAGAGCCATCAGTTGCAGACCATGTTCTGGTAATCGTATAGTTATAATGTGCTGCGCTGTAAATATCAGCATTACGTGTACTGGTTTCAGTGAATGTTACTGCAACAGTTCCATCGAAATCATCAGTTGCGGTAACAACCGGTGCTGAAGGAACAGCAGAACAGTTAACAGTAACACTAGATGGCAAATTGTTGAGTACCGGTGGAGTTACATCGTTTCTCACCACCACTACTTGTTGTGTTTGTGTTGAAGTATTACCATTACCATCATTGTATGTCCAAACAATATTATAAGTACCGCTTTGGGTAAAGGTTAATTGACTATTGGTTGTAGCCGTAATAGTTCCTTTACAATTATCAGATGCTGTTGGATAATTGGTAATCGTTACCGGAGCTGATAGGTTCAATGTTGGTAAAGTAACCACATTTGGCGATGGTGGCACATTATCAACAACCGTAACGGAAATCGGTGCAGATATTTGAATATTACCATCAACCGTTACCCCCACTGAGTATGCACCTGTTGCGCCCGCCTGATAACTGGCAGCGTTTGCA
This sequence comes from uncultured Sediminibacterium sp., assembly GCA_964392685.1. Lineage (GTDB taxonomy): Bacteria > Bacteroidota > Bacteroidia > Chitinophagales > Chitinophagaceae > Sediminibacterium. The sequence goes on along the minus strand of CAYMQQ010000063.1, from coordinate 3,533 downwards.
CCTTGAATAGGCTCATCATTCAAATACCACTGATAAGCTGTACCAACAGTTGCAATCGATAAAGTTACTTTTGAAGATGGGCAAATAGTAGTATTACCAGTTGCTTGAATACCGGGTAATGGTGTTACGGTAAGTCTTACACTCTTATAAATCTTACAATTTACAAACGGCACCCCTACTGTATAAATACCTGTATTCACAGTTTGTGCATTGTAAACAATTGGACTTGCTGAAATTGACTCAAATGAATTTGGACCAACCCACTCATAGGCAGTACCGCCATTAGCAAATAAACGAATGGTACTTCCGATTCCGAAAACACTACCGTTTGCTTGAGCTGTTACCGGTGGTTCTGCATAAGTACTACAAGTTCCACTCACTTTAAAGTCGCTCCAATTGGAAGCAGTTCCATTCTGTGCAACATTCACCAATGATAAATGGCGACTACTACCACTCGCATCAAGTACAGAAGTTTCCGCATTGGCAACATTGGCCCAACCCTGATTGAATTTGAAATAAGCTACCAGTCCTGTTTGTGCAGGCTGTAACTCACAATTCATATTATTGATGATCTCACACTGGTTGAGTGCGCGGTTCCAAACCTTAGCTTCTTCGAGTTTACCACGATAGAATTCAGTAAATCCGGGTTGGTTTCCAATTACAAATAAATTGGGGTTAACAGTAGTATTTAAGTTTAGGTTAGCAGGAGGAATGGTGGTGATGTTACCTGTAGCTTCCTGCGTGGCTTTTAATATACCATCAATATAGATACGCATATTAAACCCATCATAGGTGGCTGCAACGTGGTGCCATTGGTTCAGCCCATTAAATTCAGGAGCTGTCAACTTCTTCCACTCACCGTTGATATGTAAATAGAATACCACAGATTTCCAACCATCATCTGTTCTTGGGAAGATATATCCGTAGTTATGACTTTGGGAAGAATTACCCATTACACTTTGGATATTTCTTTGACCATCTGTAGGGTATACCCAACTTTCAAGTGTGATCTGATTGCTGATTTTAAACGCATCATTACTTGGATGAGTGAGCATATCATCGACTCCATCCAATGTAATACTGCCACCTTTATTAGCTACTGTAATTTTCACACTGGCGAGTGGATTACATCCATTCACTTGAGAAGTAACAATATAAGTTCCACCATTGACAATCTGAGCATTGGTCAATGAAGGATTTTGTTGATTAGAAGTAAAATTATTCGGCCCGGTCCATGAATAAGAAGAAGCACCATCTGCATTGGCAGTTAATTGTATAGTGTTGCCCACTTCTAAAATTGGGCCATTCACGGATGCGGTAATCGTTGGCGCCGTAAAAGATGCACAGGCATTATCATTAACAAATTTTCCTGCAGTGAAATTCGATGTAGTAGATAATAAAGAAAAATTATTCAATGCTCCATTGTTACCATTCCCACTTGCATCAGTCGCATGAGTAATTCCAGTATTATTCACGGATTCAATACCTTGATCAAACTGATAATACAACTGAAGCCCTGTTTGTGGCATTGGTAATTCACAGTTCATGTTATTGGTAATCTCACAAAGGTCAAGCGCTCTATTCCAGATACGCACTTCATCCAAGAAACCTTTATAAAATTCTGTATAACCGGTTTGGTTACCAATAGATATGGGATTGGTGTTACGAGACAGTTGACCTACAAACTCTTCTGTCGCAGAAAGAACACCGTTCACATAAATACGCAATTTGAATCCATCATATGTAGCTGCAACATGGTGCCAAACATTGATTTGTGGTTGACCATTTAACAATGGATAAGGAGCACGTGCGATCTTCCACCCTTGCCCCTCTAAGTGAACATAAAACGAGATCGATCTCCAACCATCATCTGTACGAGGGAATACATACCCTTGCGTAGCAAAAGATGATTTATTCACCACTGTTTGTATGGGAGTATTTAAGTCGGTAGGACGAATCCATGCTTCAATGGTAAGACCTGTACCGGTATTCAATGAAGGATTATCAGGAACAGTAATCGCATCATTCACACCATCTAAATTGATTCCACGTCCAATTCTTGTAGCTACTTGAACGGTAACATTTTGTTTTACGACACAACCATTTGATGTAGTAATGGAAACGGTATAAACACCGGCATTACCATTCGCAGATCGAGTTGGAGATGCTAGTGTAGAACTGAATCCATTAGGACCAGTCCAGCTATACGAAACTCCACCGGTAGCATTAAATTGCATGGTTTCAGTGGTAAGGTAAGAAGCCTTATCACTGCTCGCAGATGTTACAGGCTGTTCAAAAACAGAACAGGTTCCTGTTGCAATACCTTCAATCCAGTTGGATGTTAAACCGTTTAATAAAAAATTATTCAATGTAGCATTGGCTCTGCCGGCCACAGAATTAGTAACGGTTGTAAAAAGCGTATTCAATAAGCCTGCTAAACCTTGGTTCAACTTAAAATAAGAAACCAGCCCGGTTTGTCCCGCAGCTGCCAATTCACAAGTCATGTTATTTTGGATCTCACATTGCGAAAGTGCTCGTCTCCATATTCTGATCTCATCTACACTTCCTGCATAGTATTCTGATTGTTGATTTTCAAATCCATTATGATATCCAACTGTTAAAGGGTTGGTGTTGACAGATATGGTTCCTGTAATCGCTAATTCCCCTGCCGGACTACCATTGATGAAAATTTTCATGAAAGCACCATCATAAGTAGCTGCTACATGTGTCCAAGAGTTTCTGTGTGCAGCGTAAGGAACTTCCAATTTTCTCCAACCGATATTATTGAAATTGATATAAAAAACCAGTTTATTCCAGTTGTCATCTGTTCTTGGGAAAATATAACCGGTATTCTGATTGTTAGAAGATTTTGAAATAACAGATTGTACGTTACGTGTATTGGTAAGATTAGGCTTGATCCATGATTCAATGGTCAGCTGTGTGTTCAGATTCAAAGCTGTGTCTGAACCAACGATCATTTGGTCATTCACACCGTCAAAATTCAAGGCATTGGTTTGTGCCTTAGTTGCTGAAACCACAAACAGCAAAAACACACTGAACAAAGAAGACAAAAACAATTTTCGAGTAGAAAAAGCCATGATTCTAGTTGTTAGTAATGATGCGAATCCAAACATCTGTTTGGGGCACATAGGAAAGGATTCAAAAATTTTAAAAAAAA
>CAYMQQ010000063.1:0-345 GCA_964392685.1 uncultured Sediminibacterium sp. | reverse complement strand
TTCAACATTTTTAACCTGGATATCAACTTTAAATAAGTCCGATATGATGTTGGAGATTTTACATCGAACAGGAATAATGGGGAACTGTCAACCTGTTAATGAAATCCAAAACTAACTGTTAGTAGTTGAAATTCAAAGCACACGCTCTCTTTTTTTATATTCAAATGTGAATTTTCTCCAATAAGTACTCGGGGCAATATGTCTTTGTAGAAGTAATTATTTTAATATACAAAAACAAATAACATATAAAATATTGATTTAAAATTATTTATATGAATTTTACATCAATTTATCTTCCAACAAAAAAGGAAAATAGAGAGAGAGAGACAGAGAGAGAGAGAGATC
>CAYMQQ010000062.1:0-12609 GCA_964392685.1 uncultured Sediminibacterium sp. | reverse complement strand
TATAGATCATGGCAGATAGCTTATGGCTAATAGGTAATTGTGATTAGTCGGTAAATTGAAGTTTATGGGATTAAATATTTCTAAAACGCTTAGTTGCAAATTGGACTACGCTATAAGCCATTACCTATAAGCTATTACCTATTAGCTATAATCCTCCCTATCTTTGCCAAAAACAACACCATGCCTTCTTTTGACATAGCCAGCAAAGTAGACCTGCAAACACTTGATAATGCCATTAACACGGTGAAAAAAGAAATTGCGGGTAGATTCGACTTTAGAGATTCGCCTGTTTCTGTTGAACTGAATAAGAAAGATTTTATCGTTTCTCTGGAAGTAGAGAGTGATATGAAAATGAAACAGTTGATTGATGTACTCATTAGTCGGGCCATTAAGCAGGGTATTGATGGCAATGCCTTCGATTTTTCGAAAGACGCCTATCCCAGCGGTAAAGTGGTGAAAAAGGAAGTGCCGGTTCGTAATGGTTTGAAGCAGGAAGATGCCAAAAAGATCGTCAAAATGATCAAAGACAGCGGTTTGAAGGTGCAAGCGGCCATCATGGACGATATTATTCGCGTAACTGCCAAGAAAATTGATGATTTACAGGAAGTTATAGCAAAATGTAATGCAGGCGGATTTGGTATCCCCCTCCAATACATCAATATGAAAAGCTAAAAAATTCTTGAATTCTTGAGTCTTGTACCTTCATTCTTGACGCTTAACCGTTCATTTTTTTGGCAAATAAGCCGCATTTCGTTACTTTTGCAGTCCTTAAAAATAAGCGTACGGCCAAATCCGTACCACCTAAAAATAAAAATCATGAAACAAGGTATCCATCCAGAAAATTATCGTTTTGTAGTGTTCAAGGATATGAGTAATGGACATTCATTCCTGAGCCGTTCAACTGCATCATCAAAAGAAACCATCGTTTGGGAAGATGGTAATGAGTATCCGGTTATCAAATTGGAGATTTCTAACACTTCTCACCCTTTCTATACCGGTAAAAACATGCTGGTTGATACAGCAGGTCGTATCGATAAATTCAAGAAGCGTTACGAGAAGAAGAAATAATTTCAACTTCAACCATATTGAGAGTCCCGCTTGTACAACATGCGGGACTTTTTTTTACCCATAATTTCCGTTCATCATCAACCACATTGTTATGCGATAGTGAGGGGTAGATCGTAAGGATAGTTTTGTTGTTATAATTCGTAAAAATGAAACAAATCCGACAAATCATAACATCAACGCTCATTGTGTCAAGCCTGATGTTTACTGCTTGTAAGAAGCAGTCCGTTACACCACAATTACCGCCACCTCAACCGCAACAACCGACCGGTAAATTATCTAAACTGGTATATGACACCGGAGCATATGATTCATTGTATTATCTCGCAGATGGACGTATCTCAAAGCTGGTGAATAACATCGATCCGTCGGCAGGAGATGGGGTAAATTATGAATTTAAATATGATGCCACCGGCAGGCTTGAGCGTATCAATAGTAGTGAAGGTTGGTATTACCTGTATCAATATACAAATGGAAAAGTGACTACTATTAGTCAATACATCAATCAACATAAATCTTCATATAAATTCTTCAATTACACAAATGATGTGCTCACTTCCATGGAAATCTACAATTATAACGGAGCTGCCAGAGGCTATGAATTCAGTGCTCAACATAATTATACTTTTTATCCGGATGGTAATTTGAAAGAAGAAGTGACCCATGTTGTGGATGGATTCACCGGACAATTGGTCAAACACATGACTGTTGAATACTTAGATTATGATAATAAATTCAATGCGGAAGAGTTGATTAGACAAATACCCTATTATTACGGGATTGTTCGCATGAAAAATAATCCGGGTAAACGAATCGTGAAAAGAGAGAGCAATGGTGTGATCACCACTTTTAATAGTCAATTCACGTATGATCAACAGGCAAAACCATTGACAAAGAAATTCTTGTATCAGGATCCATCGGGTGGAGTGATTGAAACCAATACACTGTTTTATTATTACTAATATCACTGTCGTGACCGAATGGATGAGATAGGGTGTTCAAACGAATACCCTATCTTATTTATGCAAATGCAAACCTTACCTTTGTCATTCAATCAATAAATATGAAACTGGATATATTGGCGTTTGGCGTTCATCCGGATGATGTTGAACTGGGTTGTTCAGGCACTATTCTCGCTGCACTGGCAGAAGGAAAGAAAGTAGGTATTGTAGATCTTACCCGCGGTGAATTGGGTACGCGTGGTACCGCAGAAACTCGTAAACAGGAAGCTGCCGCTGCTGCTAAAATTCTAGGTGTACAAGTGCGAGAAAACCTGGGTATGGCAGATGGTTTTTTTCAAAATGATGAAACACATCAGCGCCTTGTGATTCGAATGATCCGGAAATACCAGCCTGAGATCGTTTTGGCCAATGCGCCGGAGGACAGACATCCGGATCATGGACGCAGTGCTAAGCTGGTTTCTGATGCAGCTTTCTTATCCGGATTAAGAAAAATTGAAACGATACTGGATGATGTAAAACAAGAAGCATGGCGACCTACTTATGTTTTTCATTACATACAGGATCGTTTTATTCAGCCATCATTTGTTGTCGATATCACCGCATATATGGACAAAAAAATTGAATCTGTCTTGGCCTATACCACACAATTCAATAGTACCGGTGGCAACGAACCTCAAACCTATATTTCAACCCCTCAATTCTTAGAAACCGTAAAAGCACGTGCCATGATGTTGGGAAAAAGAATAGGGGTGGGCTACGCAGAAGGATATATCACGGAGAAGATCATTGGCATTAACGGCTTTGATGCGATTATTAAGCATACCACTTAGTCCATAGTCCATGGTCGATAGCAAATGGGTTATAGCATATGGTAAATCGAGCATCCATTCCTTCAACCATTAGCCATGGACTATGGACCATAGTCTAATGCCTACGGCCTCAACACTACAAACAATTCACTACCTGAACGTGGACTAATGGAGTTGTAGCAGGGTTCCATGTGAATTTGATGAAATGTTGAAGCGAATAGTGTCCTGTATTCCTCTTCACTTCCGCCAAAAGGTGGACCACCTTCAAAAGACCTGTTGAACAATACACCAACCAATTTGCCTTTGGGCTTTAGTAGTTCCGACATTTTGGTAACGTATTTTCCTCTTAATGCCGGATCAATAGCGCAGAAAAATGTTTGTTCAAGGATGAGATCGTATTGTCCGTTTAATTCAAAAAAATCTCCGGTGAGAATTTTTATATGTGATTGATAGGATTCGGTTTGTTTTTTTAATTTTTCTGTTACGGCGGGTGCTAAATCAATAACAGTAACATCTGTAAATCCTTGTTCCAATAAATACAATGCCTCGTAACTGTTACCGCCTCCGGGAATAAGAATGCTGATTTGCTTATCAGACAATTGATCAATGTATTCCTTGAGCGGTGTTGAAACAGTGCCAATATCCCAACCTGTTTGATGTTGTAAATACCTGTTGTTCCAATATTCCTGAGAAAGAAATTGATTCATTGAATCCTTTTTAATGCTGATTGATTCCTATACAATAACAATCAATCGCCGATATGTGATGCATGTGATGGTATGGTCAGTAGTTTTACTTGTCTGCCACTGATGTACCTGAATTGCTTACCATCCCAAAATCCATCCTGCTCCAGCATGATGCGAATGGATTTTTTCCATTGTGTTATTTCTGATGCAGCATTCAATTCAATAGAATAGGCTGTGTTTTTATGTAGGGGAAAGTCTCCCGATCCGGGTACACCTCCTTGTTGATCCCATAAGCCAATGGTTGGACCTGCAGCATGTCCATGAAATCCAATTGGATGTGTATAGATGACTGCCTGGATATTTTCAGATTTAGCCTGCGCTAATGCATCTGCCAATATCTGATTACCTGTCTTTCCTGTTTTGAATTGTGATGTGAGGATATCCTGTAAACGATTTCCTTTTTCAAAGGCTTTGACCAAATAATCCGGTGCCGTTTTTTCTCCCGGCTGTAATACATAAGCATGCTGTTGAATATCGGTATTCAATCTTAGGTAAGTGATGCCAATATCAACATGTAAAAGATCACCGGTACGAATGACTTCATCTTTTGGACGATTGGAAAATGAACGCAGGTGATCAAAACTCTCCGGATCATTTCTTTGAACAGATACGGAAGGATGAAACCAGGTATCCAATCCAAGATCTCTGATCTTTTGTCTAAACCACCATACCAGATCATCAGTAGTGGTTACACCGGGCATGATCACTTTTTCAGAAAAACCTTCTTTAATAATATCATGTGTGATTTGAATTAATTGAGGGTATAATTGCATTTCTCTTTCTGTTCTGGTCTCCAACCAACGGACAGCCAATTTTTCAGCACTCACTACTTTTGCTGCAGTCGAGGCCGGTAATTTCGCCATCAACTCTTTTTGTTCTGTAAAAGTGAGCCCGTCAGCGTGCCCATAATGTGTAGAATAGTTCAACCCGATTTTTTGGGGATTCTTTTGTTGGATCAAATCAGTTAATGCGTCCCATTGATCAGGAAATTTGATCATATCCCATGCCGCTTTGATCTCATTCCCTACGTTATAACGAGCAATCGCATATTTTTCAATAGTGCCGTTTGGATTGTTATAAAATGCCAATATGGTTCTTCGTCTGGCAGAAATCCAAGTAGAAGGCAACATGGTTTTGATCACCGGATCTTCATTGTACTCTCGGGAAATAACGATCCACATATCAATGCCTTCTTCTTTCATCAAACTAGGCAATACATGATTCAAACGTTCAGCCAATAATTCATCGATCACCCTTGATTGTTCTTTTAAAGACAGAATATATTGCGCACGAACCACGAGTACACTAAACGTGGTGATGGCAACAAATAATAGTAGTTTTTTCATAAAGAGTTGTTTATCTCAGATGGTAGATGTCTGATGTGGGATGTCTGATTTCTGATTTTTAATTTTTACTTTTGCCTTTTGACTTTCTTTTCACCTTTCACCCTTCACCTCCCTCTGTCTCGGAATAATAAATGCAATCAGCTCATTCAAATCAATTCCTGCTCTTTCACAGGCATCTTTGATATCTTCTCGTGAAACATTGGCGGCGAATGATTTTTCTTTGAGTCTTTTGTTGACACCTTTTACATCCATACCATCATAACCTCCCGGACGCATCAATGAATACGCATGGATGAGTCCGGATAGTTCATCAAATGCATAGAGCATTTTATCCATTTCGGTTTCGGGTATCACACCAAAATAATGATGACCGTGAGAGGCAATAGCACGGATGATTTCCGGATCGATATTGCGTTGTTCCAACTCTTCAATGATTTTTTTACAATGCAATTCCGGCCATTGATCCCAGTCTGCGTCGTGTAGAAGTCCGGCCATTTCCCAACGCCATTGCGTGGCAGCATCAGCCTGTAGTTTTTCGGCTGCCCAGCATTTCATTAGGTGTCCAACCTGAAGCATATGTAATTTCAATCTGGGGTTTAATACCCACTCGTGAAACAAGGCTTCTGCTTCTTCCCTTAATAGTACATTTCCTTTATTAACAGGATCTCCAAAACTTGTTCTTCCTAAGTGTAAAGACATATTGAATCATTTATTCTGTGCTTCTCAGTGAACTCAGTGGCAAATCAATTGCCACTGAAGACACAGAAATACACTGAATAAAAATAGGTAAATGGGGGATATTTATAGGGATCAATTCTCGATCATCATTTCTTTGTATTTTTCAGCCTTAACCCAATATATGAGAAATTCAGTTTTATTCCTCTTTGTCTTCATCTTCATTGCTTGTTCAACACATCCATATAAGTCTACCAATAAGGTATACAAGCAAAAAATAAAAGCCTATGCCAAAGAGATAGCAGCATTGCCCAAAGAAAATCCATTTTCAGACTCTGCGTTATTGCCTCCGTATTGGGTGGGAACAACCAATTTCAATTTACGTAAGCCTACTTTTGTTATCATTCATCATACCGCACAGAATTCTTGTGATCAAACGCTCAAAACATTCACGCTGCCCCGTACTTCTGTAAGTGCACATTATGTGATATGTAAAAGCGGGGTATTGCATCATATGTTGAACGATTATCTGCGTGCATGGCATGGTGGGGTAGGAAAGTGGGGTAACCAAACCGATATCAATTCTGTCTCCATAGGGATTGAATTAGACAACAATGGATTTGAACCATTTGATAGTTTACAGATCAATAGTTTGTTGAGCTTGTTAGATAGACTCAAAAAGCAATATGCTATTCCATCAGCCAACTTTATTGGTCATGGTGATATTGCCCCAACACGTAAAAATGATCCCAATTATCGGTTCCCCTGGAAATTATTGGCAGAAAAAGGATTTGGTCTTTGGTATGATGAAAACAGGGAACCTGTCCCTACAAATTTTAATCATATCCAGGCATTACGTATCATAGGTTATGATGTAAAAGATACCAGTGCGGCCATACAATCCTTTAAACGCCATTTCTTGCAGGATACCACTAAGCGAATGAATGATTTAGATAAGAGTGTTTTGTATAATCTTCAAAAGAAATATTATTGATCTTTGATTTTTTGATCTATGATTCCTTGATTCAAATCAAAAAATCATAGATCAAAAAATCAAAAATTAAATTAATCCTCATCATCTCTATTCCCATTTCTATTATTAAACAGCTTGAATGTAGCGCTTCCGAATTTGTAAGAGAAAGTAATACGGAAGTTTCTGACATTTCTTCTGTTATATCCTGTTTGATAGAATAGTTCTGTATCAAAAATATTTCCGTTTCTGTTGGTATTAAAGACGTCATTTACGGCTAGTGTGAGAGACGCTTTTTTATCTTTCAAGAAATCTTTTCTAAAGGCTAAATCGATGCTGTATTGTTCAAGGGTTTTCCCTTGTGCCGTTACTTCCATAGATTCATATTCTCCGACCATTTGCACACTTAAATTTTTGAATAAGGAAGTTCTAGTAGTCGGAAAGCGATAATTGGCAATTAATTTTCCTTCCCAGTTAAAACCTTGATTGCTGAGATCAAGTCCACCAACAATAGCTTTCACTTTTCGGTATTGCATGTTAACACTTGGTGTGAGATCAAAATCAGTACCTATTTTATGCTGAAGTGTAAGCTCTGCTCCCAATCGATTGGTATATTGTGCATTGATGAATGTATTTAAAATCGCATTGGGATCAACAGCTGCATTGTTCAATTGCTGGTACTGCGCTGTTGTTATGGTGTCGCTAAAGCGAGTAATGTCTCGTTGGTTATTCCTAAAATATAGAACACCCAGAAAACTGCCATTTTTATATTTTGTATTGTAATTGAATTCAAAAGAATTGGTGAACTCCGGTTGTAATTGTGGATTCCCTTGATTTAGGTTAACAGGATCTGTGATATCTACAAATGGATTGAGTTGTCTGAAATTAGGTCTACGTATTCTGCGAGTATAATTCAGTTGAATGTCGGTATTGTCATTGATCGTTTTGGTAAGAAACAAGCTAGGGAAGAAGCCATCTAGTAAACGATCCCAGCTATTTGGATAGGTATATCCAAATTTGCGAGCGCTATCTAATAATTCACCTTCGAACTCAGAATATTCTGCTCTTAATCCGGCTTGATAAGAAAAGGAATTAACCTTGTTTGAATACGTAATATATCCCGCATGTACTGATTCTTTATAGCGAATATTATTACTCAAAGGCAATTTGGTTTCTACTCCATTCGCAAAAGCAAAAGCAGAAAATGAACTACTCACATCATTGATATAAGATCGTAATCCTGTTTCCAGCTTACCATTCTCGCCTTTCGGATCGCTGTAATCAACTTGTATGGTAACTTGATTGTTTTTATTGGTTCCATTATTTCTCACTCTTGCTGTTGGTGAAAAAGGAGTACCATCAGTATTGAAAAACGAGTTGGTGATATTCGATAGATTGTTTCCATTGCCATAGTTAAGGTTGATATTCGCAGTCAGTTCTTTCCCTGTTTCAGGAAACTTGTGTGTAAAGTTGAGCTGACTGTTGTATCGATTGAAGCCGGATCTGTTTTCCGCCAAACGATCTCCCGTTCTTTCCAATGCTCCTGTTTTATTGAAATAAAACTGATCTTGTTCTTCTCTACTAATGAATCTTCCATCTACAATTCCTTGTGTAAAGGATAAGGTATTTCGATTGTCTAAAAAATAATCCAGACCAAAACGAATGGAATTAAATCTTCGCAAACGTGCATTGGAAGAATATTGGTTAAAGAAATTATCCGCTACACCATTGACACGATTTTCTCTTAATGACTCACCGCGAGCAATACCACCTGATTGATTGATACTTCCACTGGCAAATAAGTTCACTTTACCCTGACGGGCATTGATCGCCAGATTACCATTGTAAATATCAGGATAGCCGCCACCAATACTTGCCACACCATTTAATCCGATTCTCTTATTTTTTTTCAGGATAATATTGATGATACCACCGGTACTCGCAGCATCAAATTTTGCGGAGGGATTGGTAATGAGTTCTATCGTTTCAATATTATCTGATGGAATTTGATCCAATGTGAGAATGGTGGGGCGACCATCTACAAAAATCTGAGGTTGGCTATTGCGTAACTGTACATTACCTTCAACATCAACTGAAACAGAAGGAATATTTTTCATTACGTCTATGGCAGTACCGCCGGTAGCGGTCAAACTTTTCTCTACGTTGAAGACTTTTCGATCAATTCCCATTTCTAGTGCGGGTTTGGCGGTAGAGCGAACCACTACTGCTGCAAGTGTGGTAGCATCTTGTTCGAGGGGAATATTACCCAAGTCTTTTTCTACGAATCCTGTTTCAGCAATACTTCGAACATTACCGGGTGTAAATAAAACAGAGAATGTTTTAGAAGCATATGCGATACTGCTGATGACCAACTTAAAGCTATCAGCTTTGGGTAGGTTGGTAAAACGAAAATCACCGTTGGTGCGTGTCAAGACAGCGTTTAGTAAACTATCATTACCATATACTCCTTTGCCATAAAGTTGAACGGATACAGCTTCCAAAGGTTTATTGGTAATTGCATCAGTTATTTTTCCAAATATTCGATTGCTGGCAATTTTAAAAGTGAGATTGTCTACATCCATATCTCTCTCATCTTGTGCGAAAGCCCGGGCTGTAAATAATAATCCAATCAATAAAAAACGTAGATTTTTCAACATGATGCATGATTTGTCTATGAAACATTGATAAGAAATAACCAAATTGCGCAGGGAGTAATAAAGTGCAAAAGTACTTGATGATTCCTAAACGCATGATGAAAGCCAATTGTTTAACAAATTCTACGATGATATTTGATTGCAGGCTCAATCTTCTGTTTGAGTCGGTCAATAAAGCTATTCAAGAAGGTAAAATCCTTAAAAATTAAAAAATCAGTTACCGATTGGCTGGCAGGGATAAAAAAATCAAAAATCTGCTTTCCTAACGTTTGTTAGCTTATTTTTGCAGCGCCAAAAAAGAAAACATATGCAATTTCAACTTAGCGAAGAACATGTAATGATCCAGAAAGCGGCTCGTGATTTTGCCCAAAATGAGTGTTTACCAGGTGTCATTGAGCGTGATGAAAAACAACAGTTTCCCAAAGAGCAGATATTGAAACTGGCTGAATTAGGTTTCATGGGTATGATGGTAGACCCTAAATATGGTGGTGCCGGTATGGATACCGTTAGCTATGTGCTCGCTATGGAAGAAATCAGTAAAATAGATGCGAGTACCAGTGTTTGTATGAGCGTGAATAATAGTTTGGTTTGTTGGGGATTGGAAACATTTGGTACCGAAGAGCAAAAACAAAAATACCTGACTCCATTGGCTCAGGGACGTAAGGATGGAGAACTATACATAGGTGCTTTCTTGTTAAGTGAACCTGAAGCGGGTAGTGATGCTACCAGTCAGCGTACCACTGCTGAAGATATGGGAGATCATTATTTATTGAATGGTACCAAAAACTGGATCACCAACGGTTCCTCTGCTTCAGTGTATTTAGTGATTGCACAAACAGATCCTGCAAAAGGAAGTAAGGGGATCAATGCATTTATTGTTGAAAAAAACTGGCCGGGGGTTACTGTGGCTGCAAAAGAAAATAAATTAGGTATCAGAGGTAGTGATACACACAGCATCTTATTAACAGATGTAAAAGTGCCCAAGGAAAACAGAATCGGTGAAGATGGATTTGGTTTCAAATTCGCCATGAAGACATTAGCAGGTGGTCGTATTGGTATCGCATCTCAAGCATTGGGTATTGCGAGTGGTGCTTATGAATTGGCATTGGCTTATAGTAAGCAACGTAAGGCATTTGGTAAAGAGATCATGCATCACCAGGCAATTCAATTCAAGTTGGCTGATATGGCTACTAAAATTGAAGCAGCACGTTTACTTTGTTTAAAAGCGGCATGGGAAAAAGATAATGGGCTAGACTATACCCTCAGTTCATCCATGGCGAAAGTATACGCCAGTGAAGCAGCGATGTGGATCTCAACTGAAGCTGTTCAGGTACATGGTGGTTATGGTTTTGTAAAAGAATACCATGTAGAAAGACTGATGCGTGATGCAAAAATCACTCAGATTTATGAAGGTACCAGTGAAGTGCAGAGGATTGTGATCAGTAGGAGTATTCTGAATAAGTAAAAATTCTCCGTAGGAGTCCTTTCGGACAAAAGTTAAAAGTCAAAATAGGAGGTGAGCTTTGCTCACCTTTTTTGTATCTGCAATTTGTGATCGCAGCAAGTTGTGAATTGATTTTTAGTTTGTATAATCTTTGCCGCTTTTTAATCATCATCTTTCGAACAAAAATTCTTCTAACATTTTTTTATCATTTTTTCAGAACAAAAACTTAGTGCTGTTGTTTCTTTATCATCCCCTCTTGAAAAAATTATACAGGTCGATGTTCTCCTACAAAACACGATCGATGCAACCCTTATTAATGCCAACATAATTGTTGAGATTGTTGTACACAGTTTCCTTCTGATACTGTAACAACAATATTGAATGCCGACACTGTCGGACCCCTGCTCAAATATTTCACACTTCAATGGAACAGCTATGTATCCAAACGATACTGTTATGTCTACAATGAAATCTTGGCAAGCCATCCACTTACTCATGCATGGAAAGGGTAAGATACATGTGGTAATGAATGATGCTATTGTTCAAACCAACATCTTTTACATATCCCATTATTAATCAACAAAAACCAAAGTATGATGAAACACATTAAAATCCTGATGCTGGCATGTCTACCACTTTTTGCGTTGGTATCATGCAAAAAAGATGAGGCAGCACCCGCTAAAACCATTGCAACATTGGTGACAGAAAATGCAAATCTTTCTTTACTGAGGACTGCTGTTGTAAGAGCAGGGTTGGCTGAAACATTATCCGGGCAAGGAACATTCACGGTGTTTGCACCGGATAATAATGCATTTGCTGCTGCTGGTTTAGGTACTGAAGCAGCTATCAATGCGGTTCCTGAAGCTACTTTACGTCAGATTATTTTATACCATGTACTTGGACAAGAGTATGCTTCCGGTGCCATACCTTCAGCTACTACTGAATTAGCAAGTGCAGGTCAAGCAAATGTGTATGTTACTAAAAATGCCAATGGTGTTTTTGTAAATGGCGTTGCTGTAACTACTGCAGATGTAGATGCTGCTAATGGGGTTGTTCATGTCATCAATAAAGTATTGATGCCGCCACCCGGAAACATTGTACAGTTGGCTCAAGGCAATGCAAACCTTTCTTTCCTGGTTGCTGCAGTGGTAAGGGCTAGTCAAGGTACTACTAATGTTGCAGCTGTATTATCCGGTGCCGGACCTTTTACTGTATTTGCACCTACGAATACTGCCTTTCAAAATGCAGGTTTTCCCACAATAGAATCTATTCAACAAGCTGATCCCAATACATTGGCTTCGATTCTAACTTACCACGTAATTGCTGCAAGGGTATTCTCTTCTGATTTGACAGAAGGAGCCAGACCTACAACTGCGAATGGTGGAACCGTAACCATTACATTGGCAGGTGGCGCTAGGGTAAGAGGTAATGGCAATATGTCCGCTTCAAACATAACAAGTGCCGATATCGTTGCCAGCAATGGTGTAGTGCATGTAATTGATGCAGTGTTGCTCCCGTAAGCAATAAAAAACTCTGTGCTACTCCGTGCCGTACTCCGTGTAACTCTGTGTTTATTTTTTTACCACAGAGTTGACAGCGTTAGGCACAGAGGGTACAGAGTTTTTTGACTTTTTTACGCTTCCCCTTCCATCACTTTTTCAAACACTTCCTCATATTCCTGATTCAAAGTAGTCCACTTCGATTGAACTTGTTGGTAAGAAGCTTCCAGTTGTTGAAATTTAGTAGGGTCAGAATAATTGGATGGTTCTCCGAGTGCCATCTCTAGTTTTATTTTCTCCTGTTTCAATTTGTCCAACTCTATCTCCAAATTACTCAGTCGTTTTTTTTGCTTTTGTAACTCCTTCTGTTTCTCTCTATCGATGGGTTGATTAGCGGGAGTTGGTTTCACCGGTTCAACAACTTCCACTTTCTTGTTTT
>CAYMQQ010000061.1:0-12707 GCA_964392685.1 uncultured Sediminibacterium sp. | reverse complement strand
CTGTAAGGGGTTGTATTCAAATTAATACCCCCACCTTTGGTGGGGGTTATTTACTGTAGTTAATTTGCCCTTTTTTAACAATTGTCTCCTATGTAATATCTACAGATATGCATTTCAACAGAAACTGCATACTATGAGGTCAGTACACGTTCTTGTATTGGTATTTTTTTTGGGGATTTTTTCGTTTGCATTCGCTCAAACTCAGTTTTTTAAACAATTGGCCGACTCTGCCTCTCTGTTATCTCAAAACAAAGTTGAATACGATCTAACTTATTATAGCATGCCATATCCCATGGGAGATGTGCCCGCCAATAAAGGTGTTTGTACTGATGTTGTCATTCGTGCTTATCGCAAAATGGGTATCGATCTGCAAAGAGAAATACATGAAGATATGCGTCGGAATTTTCAGCTCTATCCTAAATTTTGGGGATTGAAAACAACAGATCGGAATATCGATCATCGAAGAGTTCCCAACCTGATGTATTTCTTTTCGCGTAAAGGTATGATGCTGCCGATTTCGAGGAGTGCAGCTGATTATCGTGCAGGGGATATTGTTTGCTGGCAATTACCAAGAGGAATGAAACATATTGGCATGATTGTGCATCAAAAATCAAAAGACCAACAGCGTCCATTGGTGATTCATAATATCGGAGCAGGACAAGTGATGGAAGATATATTGTTCGCTTATCCTATTATCGGACATTATCGATATGGACGATAGCTCATATTGAAAGATGCAGGATGGGGTAATCATTCCCTTGTCCATCTTTTTCACTTCTACCGATTTGTTTGAAACCCATTTTCAAATAAAATCCAACAGCTTGTTCATTTTGTTCATTCACATCAACGGCATTGGCTTGTAAAGTTTGAATGGCAAATTCAGTCAGTTGTTTTCCGATGCCTTTGCCGCGAGTATTGGGATCTAAGAACAACATCTCAATCTTCTGTTCTGCTACTCCCACAAAGCCAACAATTTTTCCTGCTTCGTCTTTAGCACAATACAATTGCACCATTGATAAGAAAACAGTCTCTACCTGATCTCTCCATTGTTCGGTAAAATCATCCGGCAAAAAATGATGAGTTGCCTTCACAGAAGCTTGCCATAGATCAGTGATCTCTTTATAGTCAGACGGTAACGCAGCGACGATCATCATACAATTAAAATTAAGCGACTATCCATTCCCAAACAAAAACCAATATAAAAGAGTCACGATCTTCTGTCAACTATCATCTGTCATCTGTCAACCCTCTTTCCCTCCAAAAGCTTTAAGTTTGTATCATGTCGATCATTCTATTCGATAATACGCAACGAAAACGTTTATGGCCTCTAACCCAAACCAAGGCCATTGCTTCTTTGCGAATGGGTATTCTTACCATCGCAGAAAGATGGGAAAAGCTTACAGGTTTGCAGGTGTTTGTGCATACTAGTCCTTATTTACAAAATCTGTATGGATATCCACCCGCCGGTGAACATATATGGGTCGACGCATCTGTTATCCCCAGCCCATCTTTAATCGATGGCATTCAAAGTATATCCAAAAATCATGGCTGGGCAGATGAACGAGGTTTAATTATAGGGAAAGCGGATATTGCATTCGAAGACTTTGATCCATCTCAATCTGTACAATATTTTGAAGTTGTTCATGATTATCCGTCAGCCCAAAGAATCGTTTATCCATGGCAGCTAATGCAAATCAACGATCAAATAGTACGTTTTGATTTTGATCTATTGACTCGAGGCAAAACATCAGCAACAATTTCATCTACCAATCGATACATACATGCTGAACATATTTTCATAGAGTCAGGAGCAATTGTAGAGCATGCACTATTGAATGCATCAACTGGACCTATCTATATTGGCAAAAATGCAGTTGTGATGGAGGGTTCTGCCATACGTGGACCTTTTGTATTAGGAGATCATTCAGTGCTGAAAATGAACAGCCGTATTTATGGAGCTACAACACTCGGACCTTATTGTATGGGTGGAGGTGAGATCAAGAACAGTATCATGATGGGCTATTCCAATAAAGCACATGATGGTTATATGGGTGATGCTGTAATAGGTGAGTGGTGTAATTGGGGAGCGGGTACCAGTAATAGTAATTTGAAAAATACCGCAGGCATTGTTCAAGTATGGAGCGAAGCTGATCAGGAATATTTACCGGCAGGTTATAAATGCGGAGTGATCATGGGTGATTATTCGAGAACGGCAATTAATTCATCCATCAATACCGGTTCGGTGATCGGAGTGTCTTGCAATGTATTTGGGGATGGTTTATTGCCCAATATCATTTCTGATTTCAGTTGGGGTTGCAAGGGGGTGAAATATAGATTGGATAAGGCTTTGATGGATATTGATAACTGGAAGCAACTCAAACAAAAATCACTCAGCGAAAAGGAAAAACAAATCCTACTCACCATCTCAACCCAATAATTTCTGTGTCTTTCTGTGCCTTCTCCAAAGGAGTCCTTCGGACAGTGGCAATAATCATTTCATTATCAGTCATCCATTAAGTTCTGATTATGGAACTTAGATTTTTATGATTGGTTATGATCTTATCATGATTAATCATAAAAATCTGCGTCCCATCCTTCACTTACAATCCATTAATTTGCCACTGAATACACAGAGGGCACAGAAGAAAACTGTATTTTAGCGACTCTAAAAAAAACTATAATGAGAAAGCAGATAGCAGCCGCCAACTGGAAAATGAACCTCACGATCACAGAAGGACAACAACTACTTGATCAGTTATTGTCTCATAACTATGATCTGAATGCGAACAGACAAGTGGTATTTGCAGTACCTGCTCCTTATTTGTCGATGGCGCAAGCAAAAGTTGCAGGTAAAACACAAGTATACATTGCAGCTCAAAACTGTTACAACAAAAAAAGCGGTGCTTATACCGGAGAAACATCAGTTGTGATGTTGAACTCATTAGGTATTACGCATGTAGTATTGGGTCACTCTGAGCGTCGTGAATATTTTCAGGAAAGCAATCAGTTTTTAGCTGAGAAAGTGAATATTGCTTTAGAACATCAGATCACGCCCATCTTTTGTTGTGGAGAACCTTTACAGATTCGTGAGGCGGGCAAGCAAAATGAATTTGTAGCACAACAACTAGAAGAATCATTGTACCATCTCTCTGCAGATGAATTGAAAAAAGTAGTGATCGCATACGAACCCATTTGGGCAATTGGTACGGGTAAAACAGCTACCAGTGAACAAGCGCAAGAAATGCATGCTTATATTCGTCAACAACTGGCTGCTAAATATGGTGATGCTGTTGCACAGGAAATTTCCATTTTATACGGAGGCAGTGTGAAAGCATCCAATGCCCAAGAATTATTCAGTCAACCTGATGTAGATGGTGGACTGGTAGGAGGAGCTTCTTTGATTGCAGATGAGTTCAAAGTAATTATTGACTCACTTAAATAATATTCTCAGGTGTATTTGATGGAACGCAGATTTTTATGATTGATTATGATCATAACAAATCATAAAAATCTGCGTCCCATCCTTCGCATGAAATCATTTCACCGGTAAAGCTGCTGCTTCATAAGCATCCAACTGATCAAGATGCAACACTGTTTTGGTGCCATCTTCATTCGCATGATACATCGGTAAGAATTTCGCACCGAAAATGAATTCTTCATACGTATAAGAAGTGCGTGATACCACTGTATTAGATACACTCTCATCAAACCCCTGTACAAACACCAATATTTCAGCACGTGCATTGGTGAGGTCATCTTTGGTAAAACCATAGATCGGACTTTCTTCATTGATTACATGCACCAATGTCCAGTTAGCAGTCATCGTATTCGCTTTGGCAATATCAAGCGGCATATTGTAGAATCTGTTCTTACGCTGTCCATCTTCTTCCACATGAATCGCCAATGTTACTCTCACTTCTACATTTACCAGATAATTTCTGGTATAAGGCACCATTCGAAACATCAATGCAATGCTATCTCTAAAAGGGGCGATGATGGCATTTCTGCTGTAACGGATATAAGCTTTAGGCTTTGAAAATCGTCCCCACATGATGCCTGTGGCAATGGCAAAAGTCATCAATCCGGTTAAGGCTTCCATTGAAGCGGTAAAACTGGCGGCAAAACCTATCGGATTGATACGTCCATAACCAACGGTGGTGAATGTTTGCGCACTAAAGAAAAATACTTCACCAAACAATTCAATTCCGGTTACCTCCATCAGTCCGCCTAAATGATCGATCCCAATTAGAAAATAGATACCTGTGAACAATAAATTAGTCGTTACAAAGTAGATAACCACGACGGTCAGAAAGTTGAACCAGGACATGGTCAGAAGCGAGTGATAAATATTGAGTCTTTCTCAAAGATTCATTCCCCTCACATCCATATTGGGATTACCATCTCGATTGAAAAAACGACCGCCACCACTCAGGGTAGTATTGGTACCCAGCCCCGTTTCATTGTTGATCTGGGCTTTTTTGTTGATCTTGTTCAAGAACATAGTTATCAGGTACTTAGTACCCCTAATATAGCAAAATATGGTCTTGATTCGATTTTGTTGAAGAACAGTGTATAATCCGGGCTAAGCTTGTTCCTTGATTCTTCAGTCTTGTCCCTTTTCATCTTATCTTTGCGCCCTTATGAAGCAAATCAGGAATTTTTGCATTATCGCACATATCGACCATGGGAAAAGTACGCTGGCAGACAGATTGTTAGAGCATACCAAGACCATTACCGAGCGGGAAATGATGGACCAGGTACTGGATGATATGGACCTGGAACGTGAAAAGGGGATTACCATTAAGAGTCACGCTATTCAAATCAATTATACTTATAAAGGTGAGCAGTATGTGCTTAACCTGATCGATACTCCCGGTCACGTAGATTTCAGCTATGAAGTGAGCCGTGCCTTGGCTGCCTGTGAAGGGGCTTTGTTGCTGGTAGATGCTTCACAGGGTATTCAAGCCCAAACGATCAGTAACTTGTATCTCGCCATTGAAAATGACCTGGAGATCATTCCGGTGATCAACAAGATCGATATGGATGGCGCCAAAATTCCCGAAGTAACGGATCAGATCGTGGATTTAATTGGTTGTAAGCAGGAAGATATTCTGCTGGCAAGTGGTAAATCAGGTATAGGTATCGAAGAAATTCTGGAAGCCATTGTAGAACGTATCCCTGCACCATCCGGAGATACAGAAGCTCCTCTACAAGCATTGATCTTTGATAGTGTATTCAATAGTTTTCGCGGTATCATCGTTTATTACCGCATTCTGAATGGCGTATTGAAAAAAGGAGATAAAATTCGTTTTGTAGCAAGTGGCAATGATTATTTCGCAGACGAGGTGGGTGTATTGAAACTCAGCATGACACCCAAACAGGAAGTGCGTGCGGGAGATGTAGGATATATCATCACAGGTATCAAAAATGCGAAAGAAGTGAAAGTGGGGGATACCATTACACTGGCCAACAATCCCGGCGAAATGATCCATGGTTTTGAAGAAGTAAAACCCATGGTATTCGCTGGTATCTTCCCTGTGAATACAGATGAGTTTGAAGAGCTGCGTGATTGTATGGACAAGCTCCAACTGAATGATGCTTCTCTGACTTTTGAACTGGAAACTTCACAAGCACTTGGTTTCGGTTTCCGATGCGGATTCTTGGGATTACTCCACATGGAGATCATTCAAGAGCGATTGGAACGAGAGTTCAATCAGACCGTTATCACTACTGTACCGAACGTAAGTTTCAATGCATATACGACCCGTGGTGAAAAGATCATTGTCAACAATCCGGCTGAAATGCCTGATGTGGTGAAGATCGATCGTATCGAAGAGCCATTTATCAAAGCACAGATCATCACATTGCCTGATTATATCGGTAATATCATGACCCTCTGTTTGGGTAAGCGTGGTATTCTGATCAATCAAAGTTACCTCACACCATCACGTGTTGAGCTCATCTTTGAAATGCCATTAACGGAGATTGTATTTGATTTCTATGATAAACTGAAAAGCTCTACCCGCGGATATGCTTCATTTGATTATAGTCCGATCGGCTATCGTGAAGCAGATATTGTAAAGATGGATATTCTGTTGAATAGCGATAAAGTAGATGCTTTGAGTGCTTTGATTCACAGAAGTCGTGCACAAGACTTTGGCCGCAGACTCTGCGAAAAACTGAAAGAGTTATTACCTAAGCAACAATTCCAGATTGCAATACAAGCAGCTATTGGTGCTAAAGTAATTGCACGTGAAAATATCAGCGCGATGCGTAAAGATGTAACTGCCAAATGTTATGGTGGTGATATCAGCCGTAAGCGTAAGCTATTGGAAAAGCAGAAAGAAGGTAAAAAACGCATGCGCCAGATAGGAAACGTAGAAGTGCCGCAGGAAGCGTTTTTGGCGGTGCTAAAACTGGATTGATCTTTGATTTTTTGATCTGTGATTTTTTGATTTAATTCAATAAATCACAGATCAAAAAATCAAAGATTCCCTCTCTTCCTCGTTTGATCCGGGTTCACCCTTCCATCGGGGTTTACTTCTGTGATGTCTGATTGGTGTACCCATTTTCCGCCTAGCCATTTGAAGCCTTCAAACGTGCCATAGGGTACAAGGGTGTGTTTCTTTTTGTTATCACCTTCTTCACTCACGAGATGCGCCATAACGATCATGTTTAATTCAGGATCATAGTTGAGTTTGGCATTGGCGTCTTTTTTGTATTCCAGACAAAAACGAAATGCGGGTTGTTTAGGTTTGATATCATCTTCCCGATAATTAAAATAACGTCCACCGAATTGTGGATTGCCATTGGCATCAAAAGTCATCACTTCCATCCATTTCCTGCTACTTCTGGCATCATTTTCATCGTAACCAAAGAGGGTATAATATTTTCTGTTGTTATAGGTGGTTTGTATGATATTATAATACACAGCACCGATCCAATTTTGATTGGTTCGTACAGAATCAAAAGGGGCTTCAGTGAATTTAGACGCATCGAACAAAGGAATCAATTTCAAAGAACCATCATTGGTGCGCATTTGTATTGCACCCTTTTGACGAAAATGGTTCATGTCTTCCATTTGTATCTGCCAGGTAAAGATTCTAAAACTACTATCCGGAGCATACTGCTGTGAGATGGTGATCAAAGAGTCGAAACGATAACGAAAGGAATGAGGCGTTCTTAAAGCGCGTACCAAACCACGTGTGAAAGCACTGTCTGCCTTGAATCGATCCAAGAACTGATCTTCATTCAAGATGGCATAAGCAAGTGGCTTTAGTTCATCTTCTATCTGCTGCAGTTGCATACGGTTGTCTTGTGCACGCACAAAGAGAGAGGTGATGACCATTAAAAAAAGAAACAGGACTTGCTTCATACTGTAAAAATAACTGAAAGAGAACGGTTCATTACAGTTTTAAGATTTTATTGCAGCTTACTGATCTGTATCAGGGCTTCTGCAAAAGCGGGCAGATCTTCAAAACGAAGGTCAATATCGGGATCCGGGAAAGGAACTTCCGGATGGGTAGTGGCAACAAACACCGTATACATACCCGCATTTCTCCCAAATTTCATATCGCCGGGTCTATTGCCGATCATAATACTTTTAGACAGATCGATATCCGGGAAATCTGCTTTTGCTTGAAAAGCCATACCCGGATTGGGTTTGCGATTTGGGGAATCATCCGAAAGATCAGCGCAGAAATAAATTTGATCAATACTACCACCTGCTTGCTCAATTTCAGTGATCATGTATTGGTGAATATCCTGCAAATCTTCCAGACGCATCAAGCCTTTGCCAACACCTTTTTGATTGGTCGTAATTACAATATACCGAAAGAAAGGTCGGAGAGTGGCTAATGCCTTAGTAACTCCATCATAAAAATGAAATTCGCTTTTATGTAAGATATAATCATTGTTCTTCTCATGATTGATCACACCATCTCTATCAAGAAATAAAGTCCATTCAGGCGTAATGTTTTCCAGTTGCAACATATGGCTTTCCTTAGTCATTAAAAATGGCAGCTTCTGTTAATTCGCAAATGATATGTCCAAGTAGTATATGACTTTCCTGAATGCGAGGTGTAACAGTAGAAGGTACATTTAAAAGATGATCAGACAAGTCTTTCATCTTACCGCCGCCGGCACCGGTGAAACCTACAGTAACAATACCTTTGGATCTAGCTGTTTCAAATGCTTTTACAATATTGGGGGAGTTGCCGGAAGTACTGATACCGATCAATACATCTCCTTTTTCCATGGTACCATCTACGAGGCGACTATAAATATCATCATAACTATAATCATTGGCAACGGCAGTTAAATAAGATGTGTTGCAATGCAAAGCATCTGATGGTAATGCTCTTCTGTTTTTATAAAATCTACCCGAAAATTCTGCAGCCAAATGTTGTGCATCAGCAGCGCTTCCGCCATTGCCGCAGAACATTACTTTTTTACCTGACTGGAATGCATGGATCACCGCATCAGTGATATCCTGAACCTTTTGCTGAAAAGCGCTGTCAGCCAATATTTCCTGTTTTACAGCGATAGAAGCGGCGATGATCGAATGAATATTTGTTGCCATAACAAAATGTTTGGTTAGGATTCTTGTGCCAGTCTGCGGATAGCACCCGTAAGTACCTCCCAACTGTATTTCTTTTTCTCTTCGCGAAGATGAAATAAAAAATGGTCTTCACCTAAACTGTACAGTTGCTGAATGCCTTTTGCAATCGCATTTGCATCCGGTTCCGTAACAATACCCGCTTTTTCATGTGGCACCATTGCCGGTAATGCCCCTACATTGGTGACCAACATGGGTTTCTCAAAATGATAGGATAGAGGCGTGATGCCCGATTGCGTAGCATGTTTGTAAGGCTGTATCACAAAATCTGCAGCACATAGATAATTTCTCACCTCACTATCCGGAATAAAATCAGTTCTTAAAATCAGCAGATCCCTGATATTCAGTTCATCGATCAGTGATTCGTATTTCGCTTGATCTTCGTAAAACTCACCGGCAATCAGTAATTGAGGTGGGGTAGCTGCCGTTTGTTTCAGTATTGAAAGTGCTCGTAATAATAAATCCAACCCTTTATACGCTCTGATGAAGCCAAAAAATAAAATGATGGGAGTGTCTTTAGGAAGCCCTAATAACGCTCTGGCAGTTGCTTTGGATATCGCTTCTCCGAAATTATCGTACAAAGGATGAATCACCACTTCAGCAGGTTTCGGGGTAAACAATCTCAGATCGCTGAATACTTTTTCACTCAGGGTGATAAAAGCATGAATGGGTGGAATAAAATATTGAGTCAGTGCACGATCTCCCGGTCTTTTCTCATGTGGTAACACGTTATCAGCAATACAAATAATCTTCGTGTGTCGGTTCTTTCGAACACTTCTCAGAATAGTGCCTAAGCAAGGACCCATAAAAGGCAACCAATAACGAACAACAATCAGGTCTGCATTTTCTTGCCGTAACTTTTTTCCCACCCTGATCCAATTGAATGGATTGATAGAGTTGATTACACTTTTGATGGTTAGATCGGTTGGCGCAGGCTCAGTTCCATATTGCGATTTTCCGGGAAATAGTAAAGATGGATATTGTAGTGAGAAACTATAGATCGTAACATCATCACCTTCTGATTGAAATTGTCTGGCCAGTCTTTCATTGAAAGTAGCAATACCACCACCTCTCAGTGGCCAGGCAGATCCTATGATGATCACTTTTTGTTGCATCAAAAGGTAAGATAGGTTATTCCAGTCCGGAAGTTTCTTCAATCAGGTATACATTTCTTTCAGACGCATTTCTTGCAATCAGTTCAGCAACAAATCCGGTAAGAAACAATTGCATACCCATGATCATGGTAGTAAGTGCGATATAAAAAGATGGACGATTGGTCAGCGAAAAATCGGATGATAAAAATTTAGAAATGATCAATGAAATACTGGCACCTAAACCAATCAGAAATGATAAAGTACCCAACAGCCCAAAGAATTGCATGGGTCTTTTCCCAAATTTTCCGAGGAACATGATGGTGGCGAGATCCAAAAATCCATTGACAAATCTTTGCCATCCAAATTTACTGGTGCCATATTTACGTGGGCGATGTTCTACGACTTTCTCACCAATTCTTTTAAATCCACTCCATTTCGCCAGAATAGGAATATAGCGATGCATTTCGCCATAGACTTCAATACTCTTCACTACTTTTTTACGGTAGGCTTTGAGTCCGCAATTGAAATCATGTAAGCGAATACCGGAACTGCTTCTGGCAACAGCATTGAATAATTTGGAAGGGATATTTTTTGTCAAGGTATTATCATATCGCTTTTTCTTCCAACCACTCACCATATCATACCCTTCTTCAAGGATGAGGCTTCTCAATTCAGGAATTTCATCGGGAGAATCCTGCATATCAGCATCCATGGTAATGATTACATCACCTTGTGCTGCTTTGAAACCCTCATTCAATGCTGCGGATTTGCCATAATTACGTTGAAATTTGATGCCTTTGAAACACGGATTTTTGCTACCGATTTCCTGAATTACAGACCAACTACAATCTGTACTGCCATCATCAATCAAGATTACTTCATAGCTATAGCCGTGTTTGTTCATGACAGATTCTATCCACCCGCATAATTCGGGCAGCGATTCATCTTCATTGAGCAGGGGAACGACTATTGACAGGTCCATAAATACGATTATAATTGGTCTTCGAATTTAGCTTCTTTTCTAATCACTAAGCTGATCAATAATGATTTACAAAAGTTCCAGATTAAAGTGATACCCAGACCTAAGAATATTTGTTTGAATGAAGTGTGTTTAGGTTCTTCTTTTACTTTAGCCATGGCCTCTTCCAGTTGTTGCTCACTGGCTCCAAACTTTTCCATCATTTTCATGGTTTTCTGCATGGTGATCTCCATCACTTTTGCTGTGAGGTCAGGATCAACCAATGCATACAATACATAATTACCAATCGCTTCTATTAATGCATAGATCACATAAGCCAAGAAAGTAAATTTGAGTGCTTCCTGAAAACTCAAAAGGTTATCGTTGCTTTTACGAAGTTTGATACCTACGATGATCAGCGTTACAATCACATAAGGAATGAAAGTGGTAATACCGGTGATGGATACAAAACTATCGGTACTGCCTATGGCCCAAGCGCCGAATGTTAATGCGAGATAGATCAATCCGGTAATAACACCGTAAGTGATAGCAGTTTGATTCAGATTTGGTTTCATGGTTGAGTGGGTTTATGGTTGATGAAGCTGTCCTTTGTGGATGGTGGCAATCACTACACCTTTCATCTCTCTATCCAAAAAAGCACTGTTATTCGATTTGCTTTTCAATGTTTCCTTGGTGAGTTTTCCGCTTTTAGCTGTTGAGAAAAGAGTAAGCTCAGCCTGAGCACCTTCTTGTATATGTGTCTGCGGCAATCCAAAAATATTACGCGCATTGGTGGATAATAATGCAATGATCTGCTCATGACTCAATCCATCTACCAATTCCAGTAAAGCCGGTAATACAGTTTGCAAGCCCAGCATTCCATAAGCGGCATATTCAAACTCACAGGTTTTATGATCCCAATCTTGTGGCATATGATGTGAGGCGATACAATCGATCTGCCCATTTTTCACAGCCGCACGCAAAGCCATCATATCATCACGTGTTCTGAGTGGAGGATTTACTTTCAGGTTCGTATCATAGGTTTGTAAGTCTTCATCACAAAAGAACAGATGATACGGCGTCACACTGCAAGTAATCTGTAAACCTTCTTTTTTAGCGTCGTTGATCAATGCCACACTCTTTGCTGTAGAGATTCCGGTGATATGCAATTTGGATCCTGTGTAACGTACGAGATCGATATCTCTTTTAATGATCAATTCTTCCGCTAATGCAGGTAAACCGGGTAAGCCCAATTTGGTAGAAACAATTCCTTCATTCATCAATCCGCCGGCTCCAATACTTTTATCGATGGGCATTTGGATCAACACACCATCAAATGCTTTCACATATTGCAGTGCTTTTAAAAACAATCCGGGTGATTGAACGGGTTGCAATCCATCAGAAAAAGCCACTGCACCACTGTTACGCATATCATACATTTCAGCGAGTGTTTGTCCTTCTTTACCTTTTGTGATGGTACCAATCGGATGAATACTTGCAGGTAAACATTGTGATCCTAATCGGATATATTCTACCTGCGCCTTATTATCCGTTACGGGTTTATTATCAGCCAAAGCAAATACCTGTGTGAATCCACCCGCAGCGGCTGCCGAGGACATGGTCGCCAATGTTTCTTTGTATTCAAAACCCGGATCACAGGCATGTGCAAAAATGTCTACCCAACCCGGAGAGACGATGATTTGATCGGATATGATTTCGTGATCTGCTTTTCCGGTGATCTTATCAGCTATTTGAGTAATGATTCCGTCCTCAACTAGTATATCTTTTACCTGTCCATTGAATGTAGCATGTGGATCGGCAATCATTGCCTGCCTGATGAGGATCTTCATGTAGCGGGTATAAAATTTTGTGCAATATAACCTGAAATTTTCTTTTACCCCTATATTTGCAGCCCCAATCAAATCTGTGATTTTTTGATCTCAGATCTCTGATTTAGTTTGACGGGACGTAGCGCAGCCCGGTAGCGCGTTTGCATGGGGTGCAAGAGGTCGCTGGTTCGAATCCAGTCGTCCCGACA
>CAYMQQ010000060.1:0-12756 GCA_964392685.1 uncultured Sediminibacterium sp. | reverse complement strand
AAATAAACCACAGAGTTGCACAGCGTTTTTATATAAATCAGACATCCGACATTCTCTCTATCTATCCGTAACCTCCACAATCAAAAATTTCAAATAGTTGGTATTCTCCATCCCCCAAATAATCGGATGGTCACTTGCTTGTGCTTGGAATGTAACCTGTCTAATTTTTTTACGCGCATCTTTAGCAGCCATTTCGATGGTTTGTAAAAAAAGTTCGGGTTGAACGAGATTGGTACAACTGGAAGTCACTAAAAATCCTCCATTGCGAATCAGTTTCATACCTCTAAGGTTGATCTCTTTATAACCTGTAATGGCTTTTTGAATATTTTCTCTGCTCTTGGTAAAGGCAGGTGGGTCTAACATTACCACATCATATTGTCTACCATCCTTACCCCATTGTTTCAATACATCAAATGCATTCATGGCTTCAAACTTGCAAATGTTTTCAAGTCCGTTGAGTGCTGCATTTCTATTGGCTTGAGCCACTGCATTTTCAGAGATATCCAAACCTAAAACAGATTTTGCTCCGTAATGAGCAGCATGAATTTCAAAAGTGCCGGTATAGGTGAAAGCTCCTAATACTTCTGCACCTTTTACAATATGCTGAATGGCTTTTCTATTATCTTGTTGATCTAAGAAGTAACCTGTTTTTTGTCCGTTCTCAATATCTACATGAAACTTCAATCCATTTTCCCGGATGATGATATTAGTATCGAATGGTGCTGATAAAAATCCTTTTTGCTGTGTTAATCCCTCCAGTTCGCGAACGGGCACATCATTTCTTTCATAGATGCCTTTTGGGGAGAAAATAGATTCCAGCGCTTTTACAATGGCAGGTTTCCATTGATCCATTCCATAAGACAAGGTTTGTAAAACAAAATAGTCATTGAATTTATCGATGATGAGTGCAGGCATTTGATCGGCTTCTCCAAAAATCAAACGGCAATTTTCTGTGTACCCGATTTTTTGTCGGTACTGCCAGGCATTGGCAATACGGTCATGAAAAAACTGGTCATTGATCTCTTCCTGTTTGCGGGTGAGCAGTCTGACCATGATTTGTGATTTCGGGTTTGCATATCCTCTACCGGCGTATTTCCCATCTGCATAATATACATCCACAATATCTCCGGCTTCAACGGGTCCGGTTAGCCTGTCTACCTCATTTCCAAATATCCAAGGGTGCCCGTTGGCAATACGCTGGGCGATTTTTTTTCTAAGATATACTTTCGTCATGCCGCGAAGATAGTTCACACCCTCCAAGCCCTGTTCTTTGGCAGCTAAAAACCTGAAAAACAGGGCGTTTGACTGACAGGAAGCCTTGATTTATCAGGTAGACTGTCAATTTTTCCCGTTTCTTTGCATCGGCAAAATTTTTGACAGGTTTGCCCCGAAAAGTATTCAACAAAATAATTATGGAAGAGCAGGCAACAACACAGACACCCGTGAACGAAGAAACACAAGCCAATATTGATATCAATGCGGATGAGAATGCAGCAGGTACTTCTCATTTGAATGAGCCGGTAGCAGAGGAAAATCAATTGGAAAAACTGCAGGCTGAGTTACAAGAGCAGAAGGATAAATACCTCCGTCTCATGGCTGAGTTCGATAATTTCAGACGTCGTACTGCCAAAGAGCGTATTGAGTTGATTCAAACAGCGGGGAAAGATGTGATTGTTTCATTGCTGGATGTGTTGGATGATTGTGATCGCGCAGAGAAACAATTGCAAACCAATGATGATATTGCCGTGCAAAAAGAAGGTATTCAATTGGTCTTTAATAAACTTCGTTCTAACCTTCAATCTAAAGGAGTGAAAGCCATGGAAAGTATCCATGCAGAGTTTGATGTAGAGAAACACGAAGCCATCACAGAAATTCCGGCCCCAAAAGAAGAGTTAAAAGGAAAAGTACTGGATGAAGTCATGAAAGGATACTACCTCAATGATAAGATTATTCGTTTTGCAAAAGTGGTGGTAGGAAAATAATGTTTGATTTTTTGATTTCTTGATTTTTCGATTCAATTAGTTAGTCAAGAAAATAAATCAAAAAATCAAACATCAAAAAATCAAAGATCAAAATGGCTAAAAGAGATTTTTACGAAATATTGGGTGTGGGCAAATCAGCTTCTGCCGATGAGATTAAAAAAGCTTATCGTAAGGTAGCTATGCAATACCATCCTGATCGTAACCCGAATGATAAAGAAGCAGAAGAAAAATTCAAAGAAGCTGCCGAAGCCTATGAAGTGCTGAGTGATGCGGATAAGAAAGCTAAGTATGACCGATATGGACATGCAGCTTTTGGTCCGGGTACCGGCGGTGGTACAGGTGGTTACAGTAATATGGATGATATCTTCAGCCAGTTTGGAGATATTTTCGGTGATGATATGTTCGGAAGTTTCTTTGGTGGTGGAGGAAGGAGAAGTAGTGGTGCTGGAAGAGCCCGTGGACAAAGAGGAAGCAACTTGCGCATCAAACTGAAATTGAATTTTGAAGAAATTGCGAAAGGTGTCACCAAGAATGTAAAAGTGAAGAAACATGTCTTGTGTAATACCTGCGGCGGTAATGGCGCAAAAGATAAAAATAGTGTTCAGAATTGTGGAACCTGTGGTGGTAGCGGACAAGTGAGAAGAGTGACCAATACTTTTCTTGGACAAATGCAAACCGTAACTACCTGCCCAACTTGTAATGGCGAAGGGTCTACTGTAACTGCTAAATGTGGTGGTTGTAAAGGAGAGGGTAGGGTGTATGGAGAAGAAACCATTAGCATTGATATTCCGGCAGGTGTTTCTGAGGGAATGCAGTTAAGCATGAGTGGAAAAGGAAATGCAGGAGAGCGTGGTGGATTTGCAGGAGATTTAATCATTCAAATTGAAGAAGAAACACATCCTGAATTACAGCGCGACGGATTGAATGTTGCTTATGACCTTCATATCTCTTTTCCGGATGCTGTTTTCGGAACACAAGTAGAAGTGCCTACCATTGATGGGAGAGCAAAAATTAAAATTCCGGCCGGTACACAGAGTGGTAAAATATTCAGACTCAAAGGCAAAGGATTTCCGGAAGTACAAGGGTACAATAAAGGAGATCAATTGATTTATGTAAATGTTTGGACACCACAGCAAGTGAGCGATGAAGAGAAACAGATATTGGAGAAGCTAAGTCATAGTCCCAACTTTAAACCTCAACCTACCAAAAGCGATAAGAGTTTCTTTGATCGTGTAAAAGAAGCATTCAGTTAGTCTGATTTTCTTTTCTTCTTTGATGGGTTGTAAAGTTGGATGGCTTTCTCCAGCAGATGTTGAAATTCCTGTTGGAGAATATTATTGGGTGAGACAGTATGTTTACTGAACAAAGCCACATCTTCCAACTGAAATCCTTGCGTGAACTTTGATTTTCGTAAGATATTTCCAAACATGGCAATTGCGGCGGCAAAACGATAGATACTATCTGTTTGTTCAATTTTTCGTCCGCGATAATTGGCCATCAATTTTTGTTCTTTTTGATTGCCGCTCAAAGGGTCTTTATAACGGAGTATTACTTCCGCTAAAGGTGAATTCGCGGAATTACTGCTGTCTTTCTCAGGAATGATTTCAGCAATCGCCATGATGGCATGTCCACTGCCTATTTCTCCCCCCTCTAATGTGCTACTGCTATCTTCTAATGCAGTTTTTTTATTGTCAAATCCAATCAGCCGATATGCAGCAACTGTTTCCGGATTGAATTGCAGAGTAATGGATGCATCATTGGCAACAGTAAAAATATTTTTGGTAAACTCTGTTACCAATACTTTTTCTGCCTCTCTGATTTGATCGATATATGCAAAATTGCCATTTCCTTTTTTAGATAGGGTTTCCAATTTGCTGTCTTTATAATTACCCATTCCTACACCCAAGCAAGTAAGATATATACCACTCATTTGATAACGCGTGATAAGTTCCTCCAGCTCTTTTTCCGATGATTGTCCAACATTGAAATCTCCATCAGTGGCCAGTATCACCCGATTGTTGCCTCCTTTGATAAAATTTTTCTTTGCGGTTTCATAAGCCAACTGAATAGCTCCAGAGCCGGGTGTGTCACCTCCGGCAGATAAAGAATCAATGGCTTTTTTGATCAGGTCTTTATGTTGTCCACCAGTCGGTGCCAATACCATCGCCACTCCACCGCCATATGTAATGACAGAAACAGTGTCGATAGGTCTTAAATTATTGATGAGTAAACGAAACCCGGATTGTAATAAAGGCAATCGATTGGGCTTATCCATCGAGCCGGAAACATCAATCAAGAAAACCAGATTGGAAGCCGGGACTTCATGAAGTGGAATGGTAGGTGCTTGTAATTGTAAGAATAATAGTTGATGTTTAGGATTCCATGGACAACTACTATGTTCATACGCATATGAAAACCCTTTTTCTGTTTGTAGGCTATTGGGTGGAAGTGGTAAGCTGAAATAGTTCAGCATTTCTTCAATACGTACTGCATCTTGTGGAATCATCATTCCATTATTGATGAATCTTCTGATATTGCTGTAAGAGGCATTATCGATATTCAAAGAAAATCCTGTTTCAGGAAATACATTCGTTTTCATCAACTCATTCTCGATGATGCCGGTATAACTTTCTCCCAAGCCCAGACTATTGATAACAGAGCCTGTAGAGAAATTTTTTACAACAGAAGATTTATAGTTTTTATACAATTTCGAAGTGCCCGAACTTGATTTCATCTGTAGTAGTTGAAACTGTCGACTGTCCACATGTATACTTAATAGATCATAGCCTTCAAAGCTTAAGTGGATGCTATCTTTTACAAAAGGTATCGGGATACCAAAGGATCCACTTGTTCCCGAATAAAAAATGAGACTGGGTTTTGAACTGATTTTTATTTTGACGCCACTCAATAAAACGCCTTGCTCATTTCTGATCTCACCGCGTAAATAATATTGAGCGTGTGCAGCATGGGTCACCGATAGCAATAGCAGTATCCAAATGAATGAGCGCATTTGGCAGGGGTTTACATAACAAGTTAACGTAAAAATGCTGCTACTCGGTATGTATAAGGCGTTAAAGCCTTGTTATGCTTCGTCTTTGAGCTGATAGATTTCGCGAATATTCCTGCCCAACCCATCATAATCCAGTCCATAACCAAGTACAAAACGGTTGGGGATGGTAAAACAGCAATAATCAATCTGTACCGGATACTTCATGGCATCGGGCTTATGTAGTAGTACCGCCACTTTTAAAGAGAGTGGTTGTTGATTGACAAGTTGCGGCAGAAATTCACTGAGTGTTTTACCGGTATCAATAATGTCTTCCAATATTACAACATGTCGGTTATTGATCTCTGTATCTAATCCAATGGCAGTAATAACATGTCCGGTAGATTTGGTACCCTTGTAAGAAGCCAATTTAATAAAGCAAATTTCAGCTTCAATTGATAGCTCTTTGAACAAATCAGCAGAAAACATGAAAGATCCATTCAAGATAGAAATGAACAAAGGTTTTTTACCCTGATAATCTTTATCTAATTGAGCTGCCAGTTCTTTGATCTTTTCATGGATCAATGTTTCCGGTAAATAGGGAATGAATTCTTTGTCATGAACTTTGATTACCTGCATGGATCTATTATTTTGTAGATTTCTTTTTTGTTCCTTTATTGATCTCAGTAGGGGAGCGTAAAAATAATTTTTGTCCGGCAGAAAGCTGACTGTCTTTCTTTAACTTATTATACTCTAATAAACTCTCCATTCTAATACCTTCTTTCTGACAAACATCATGTAAGTTTTCACCCGCGGTTACTTCATGAAAATCAGAAGCACCTCTTTTTTGTTTTTTCTCAATAAAGAGTACCCGATCCATATCAAGTATGTCGATCTCTGCCAATTCATTGAACTCAAAAAGTTTGCTTAAGCTAATATCATATTGATGTGCCAATGCTAACAAAGAAGTACCCTCTTTGGCATATACAGCTTTTGTATGATTGATGGTAAACACTCGTTCCGGATATGCAACTGTTTTCTTCTCTTCAGCAACTGTGATTATTTTTTTATCCGTCTCTTCTGTCGGTTTAATTTTTTCAACAGTTGTATTAGCTGTCTGAAACTCTGTTTGCGGGGCATCTGTTTCCTCTTTTACTACAGCTGTTTTTTGGGTATCATTTTTAATGATAGGTTCATTTTTGATGGCAGGTGCAGATGTTGGATCTGTAGCCACATTGGGGGCTGTTGTGTTTTGTACCGTTGCTACAATGGGGGCAGTTTTATTTTCCATCATAGCAATGCCCTGAATCGTATATTGATTCAATTGATAGTCTTCAATGACGCGTAATAATTTTTCAGGATAGGTTTTATTGGTGGCATAACCAGCTCTTTTCAATCCGTATGCCCAACCGGTAATATCGGTTAGTTCCAATTTAAAGAGAAAAGAATAGTGAGGACGTGTCTTTAAAAAATCAGAATGATCGCGGTAAGATTCTTCCGCTGATTTGTATACACGGAAACATTCCCCTTTGGCATCATCATCTTGGAATATCTTTTCACCGGTCCATTCGGTTTTACATTTTATGCCAAAATGGTTATTGGCATTTTTAGCCAGTGTACTTTCACCAAACTGTGATTCCAGAATACCTTGCGCCAGCTTGATGGAAGCAGGAACACCTGTACGTATCATTTCCTGAATGGCAAGATCTTTATAGCTATTGATATACGTTTCTGTTCTTTCTTTCACACTGGTAGTCTGTGCAACAGTGGTTAGCAGTGCAACATTTAGTAGTGCGATTAATAAGAAGATTTTTTTCATGACGTTTTCTTTTTTACCATCAGTAATCCGTCTCTGATGGTGAGTAAAACCTGTTCAGTTCTAGGGTCCTGTTTCACATGTTCATTGAATGCATGTATGGCTTTGGCATTCTTTCCACTAATCGGGTCTTCCAATACCTGTCCGTGAAACAGCACATTGTCTGCAAGAATGATACCATTTTCAGCTATATGTGGAATCAATTGTTCATAGTAACCTATATATCCTGTCTTATCCGCATCAATAAAAACCAGATCCCATGGATGATTCAGCGTAGGAATGATTTCCCCCGCGTTTCCGATGTGCAAATGTATTTGATCCTTTCTGTAGCTTTTGCTAAAATAGTTCCGGGCTGTTTGAGCATCTTCCTCCCTGCATTCGATGGTATGGAGTTCTCCATCGTTCCGTAGACCTTCTGCCAGACAAAGCGCACTGTATCCGGTAAAAGTTCCTATTTCTAAAACGTATTTTGGACGTAGAATAGTACTTAGGAAAGCAAGGAATTTTCCCTGAACCCGTCCGCTGAGCATATGGGCATGGGGATGATGGGCTTTTGTATACTCCTCAATCTCAGTCAACAGCGCATCATCAGCCGAGGTAAATAGCTGTGCATAGGCTTCTGCCTCCGGGGAAACGATCAGGGGGGTAGACATGGGGCAAAGATAGGGATAGACCATGGTCAATAGTCCATAGACCATGGTCCATGGTCTATGGACTACTCATTACCTTTCTTCGAAATCAGCATCAATCCTAAGAAAGTAATGGCTCCATTGATGATCAGGAGTTCGAGACCGATTTCGAAGGAGCCGAATATTTGTTTTTGGAATTTATCCAACATCAAACATATCAATGGCGAGGCAATACAAACGATGGGAACCAGTTTATCATTCACTGAACGTTTCAATAAAATACCAAAAGTAAAGAGACCTAATAATGGTCCATAAGTATAAGCTGCCACTTTCAAGATGACACCGATCATACTGCTGCTATCGATCCATTTATACACCATCACAAATAACAAGAATATTCCGGCAAATACAAGGTGTACTCTTTGTCTGATTTTTTTCTTTTGTGCATCTGTCCAGTCATCTCTTCTTTGTAAACCAATGATATCAATACAAAATGATGAGGTTAATGCTGTAATGGCCCCATCGGCACTGGGGAATAATGCGGAGATCAGGGCGATGATGAATATCACTGATACCAAACTTGGCATATGGTTGAGTGCAATCGTAGGGAAGAGTTTATCTCCTGTTGCAGCTATTCCTTGTGCGTCGGCATACAAGTGTAAGAGTCCACCTAGGAATAAGAACAAGCCGATTACCGCCAACATGATAAATCCTAAAGTCACTACATTCTTTTGTGAGTCTTTCAAAGTCTTCACAGAAATGTTTTTTTGCATCATCTCCTGGTCCATTCCTGTCATGGTAATGGTTACAAAAGCACCTGCAAGAATTTGTTTCAAGAAAAAGAAACGGCTTTCAGGTTCGGTGAAGAATATTTTTGAATAGCCCTTATCGCCCATGGCAGCAAAGCTTTCAGAGATACCCATATCCAGCTGACTTAAAATATATACCACACAAATCACTAATCCAATCAGCATGCACGAAGTTTGTAAAGTATCGGTCCATACAATGGTTTTAACACCCCCTTCATAAGTGTACAATAAAATCATCGCAAGAATGATGAGCGTTGTTACCCAGAAAGGCACATGAAAACTTTCCAGAATGGCATCTTGTAAAATGCGTACCACCAAATACAAACGTGCAGTGGCACCCAGTGTTCGGGATAAGATAAAAAAAGATGCCCCGGTTTTATAAGAGTTCACTCCCAAGCGAGAGCTTAAATAGTTATAGATGGAAGTGAGATTGAGTTTATAATACAGTGGTAATAATACAAATGCAATTACCATATAACCAATCAGGTACCCCAATGTAATTTGCATGTACGCAAATGATTCTTTGGCAACAGCTCCCGGTACACTTACAAAAGTGACACCACTCAATGAAGTGCCGATCATACCAAATGCCACCAGCATCCAGTTACTATTTCTGTTACCGATAAAGAAAGAATCGTTGTTACTGTTTCTTCCGGTATACCAGGCAACTACCAACAAGATTAAAAAGTAGATGATCACAAAGGAGAACAACAGGAGTGGAGACATATCCAAAGGGTTTATGGCGTTAATACGATCGTTCTCGATAAAGATAGGGGTTGTTTGCGTTTTATTGCAGGTTTTGGTTTTTAAAATTCATAAATAAAATACATCGTCTAATATTCTGCAAGCATATTCCTGCTTACATTGCGACGTAAATTCAAATCGATGCAGGTAAAGCATGTTGCAGTTTTTTGCGGTTCAAAAAATGGGAATAACCCTCTTTTCGTGGCAGATGCTTCGAGATTGGGTAGGTTAATGGCTGAAAAGAAAATAACACTAATCTATGGCGGTGGTAATAAAGGATTGATGGGTGCTATTGCCAATGCAGTGATGCAACATGGCGGAAAGGCCATTGGTGTGATACCGGAAGTATTATTGGAATGGGAACATCAACATGAGGGTATTACAGAATTACATGTGGTGAAGGATATGCATATTCGAAAAAAAATGATGTATGAATTATGCGATGCTGCGATTGTATTGCCGGGTGGTAACGGTACATTGGATGAATTGTTTGAAATGCTTACTTGGAATACATTGAATATCCACAATAAAAAAATTATCCTGCTAAATTCAGCAGGATATTATGAATCGTTGATTGATCATATTGAAAAAATGACTGCAGAAGGGTTTCTGTATGAAGACTGGCGAAAGCGTTTGATTGTGGCCGACAGTGTTGATGAAGCACTTACTTCTTTCGATTGAGATACATACCAAATCCTGCTCTGAAAACCGGTAATGGATCATTGAACTGATCACGATAAGGGGAATTGATATTCTGTAAAACATCAATCATTAATGTTACATAAGAATATTGAGAGCCAACCATTCTGGAACCATAGCCAATTCCTACCAATAAACTTTCTGCGCTGTAGTTGTATTTAAAAGTTTGTCCTGATATCACATTCTTTTGTGAGGAATTAATCCAGTTATATTCCGGTTGTACTTGGACATGTAAAAAATTAACCGGCCAAATACGTAGAAACGTACCTGCCCCATAATTAAAATTCCGAAAACGTGTATTGCTGAAATCAGAAGCATTTTGTGAAAAATAATTCACGTTCAGTGCTACTCCTGCATCTAACCAGTTATTGAAACTGTATCCAATTTCCGGGTTGACACCTACATTAAAAAAGCGATTGCCCAAAGAAAGATTGACTGCGGCACCTAAAAAAGTATTTTCTCTTTTAAACTTTCCTTTCTTTTCATCTGCCTCATTGTTTTGTGCCATTGAAGACAAGCAAACCAACAAACAAAGAGAGGTTAACAGTATACTGTTTTTCATAGTTGCAGGTGTTTCATCAAAAATACGTTACTAGTTCAGGTCAAAAATCTTTCCGGCATTTAAAATATTGTTAGGATCAAATGCTTTTTTGATTTCTCTCATCAAATACATGTTTGCATCACGGAAAACAGTAGATAAATACGGTTTCTGGATCAAACCAATGCCATGCTCACCGCTAATCGTTCCGCCTAATTTTTGTACCAGTTCGAATAAAGCCCGTAATGC
The DNA here is from genome assembly GCA_964392685.1 of uncultured Sediminibacterium sp. Lineage (GTDB taxonomy): Bacteria > Bacteroidota > Bacteroidia > Chitinophagales > Chitinophagaceae > Sediminibacterium. The sequence goes on along the minus strand of CAYMQQ010000060.1, from coordinate 2,304 downwards.
TTGCGTCATTTCTTCATTGCCATGACTATTCTTAATGGTAGGGTGATTGATCCTGATATGCAGATTACCATCACCGGCATGTCCATAACAAACAGCATGGAAACCATATTGTTTACCCAATTCTTTTACTCCTTTGATCAGTGCGGGTAATTCGGCACGAGGTACTACCGTATCTTCTTCAATCGTATAACCACTGGTTTTCACCGCTTCTGCCACACGGCGACGTAGTTTCCAGAGTTCAGCTTTTTGTTGTGCGTCATCTGCAAAGAATATTTCTCCGGCATCAAATTGTGTCAAGAGTTCTGCAATAGATTCCATCTCACTCATTAATACATCCATATTGTTGCCATCTACTTCTATGATGAGATGTGCTGCAATTGAATCATCAACAGGAACAGCTGTACTGTCTACCATTTGACTCACAATCTTCAATGCATCAATCTCTACCAATTCCAATGCACTTGGTACAAAACCCGCACGGAATATGGCACTTACGGCTTCACTTGCTTTTTCCAAAGAAGCGAATGGCACCAACATCAGCAGATCATATTTTGGGAAAGGGATCAGTTTCAACACAATTTTGGTGACAATTCCCAACGTGCCTTCACTACCTACCATTAACTGGGTTAGATTATAGCCTGTTGAATTTTTTAAAACATTCGCACCTGTCCAAATGATTTCTCCGTTGGGTAAAACCACTTCAAGATTCAATACATAATCTTTTACTACACCATATTTTACAGCTTTCGGTCCACCACTATTTTCTGCGATATTTCCACCAATGAAACAACTCCCTCTGCTACTGGGATCTGGAGGGTAGAATAAACCCTTTTCTTTTACAGCATTTTGTAATACTTCTGTAATCACACCCGGTTCAGTAATGACTTGTAGGTTTCTTTCATCGATAGATAGAATACTGTTCATTCTTTCTGTCGATAATAATACGCCACCTAAATGTGGCAAAGCACCACCACTTAAACCCGTGCCTGCACCTCTTGGGGTAACGGGAATACGGTCTTGGTTACAGATAGACATGATGGCGGCAATTTCTTCAGCCGTTCTAGGCTTCAATACGACTTCCGGTAGATATAGCAATTGTTCCGTTTCATCGTGCCCATAATGATTCAAATTTTCTTCATCTACTAACACATAGGCTTCCCCAACAATAGATTTGAATTTTTCTACATGCGCGCTTGTAATCACTCCCTTTCCGGCTATAACCCCCATATCTGAATAATTTTGGTAAAAATAATTCCTGTCAGGCACAAGTATGCAGGAATCTGCGCTTTTGCGCTGAATTTTTTATAAAAACTTCAATTTTTTCATGATCAAGTCATAAAATTCGCCAGAGTCTGTTGGATTTTTTAAATATCGTATAAGAATTTCCGCAAACGATTGATGAACTATAACGTGTAGATATTACATAAAAGAATTGGTGAAATGATTAAACGGTTAATTTTGCCGAACTAACTAACGATTGTTCGTATATGACTGAATCTATGACCCAATTGAATCTGCAACAAATTACAGCATTAGGTTTAACCGGTACCCATCAGCTTCATTATCAATTAAGTCCGGAAGTATTGACTGAGCAGGCCGTATTGAGAAACCAAGGAACACTGAACGACACAGGTGCTCTTTGTATCAATACCGGAGAGTTTACCGGTCGTTCTCCTCAGGACAAATTTATTGTGAAGGACAGTATCACTGAAAACACTGTTCATTGGAATAATTTCAACATTGCCATTGAAGAAAAATATTTTTTCCAGTTGAAAGAAAAAATGATGCAATACCTCAATGGGAAAGAAGAATTATGGGTTCGTGATGCTTATGCTTGTGCTGATCCTGCCTATCGCATGAATATCCGTGTGATCAATGAAAATCCATGGAGTAATTTATTCGCTTATAACATGTTCCTTCGTCCAACAGAACAGGAATTGGACAATTTCCAACCTGAATGGCATATCATTCAGGCGCCTGGCTTCAAAGCTGATCCTGCGGTGGATGGAACACGTCAGCATAATTTTGCGGTTGTTTCATTTACACACAAAACCATTCTGATTGGTGGCACTGGCTACACCGGTGAAATGAAGAAGGGAATTTTTACCATCTTGAATTATGTATTACCACAACAGAAAAATGTATTGAGCATGCATTGTAGTGCCAATATGGGTAAGGATGGTGATGTGGCTATTTTCTTTGGTTTGAGTGGAACCGGAAAAACAACTTTGAGTGCGTACCCTAATCGCAAACTGATTGGTGATGATGAACATGGTTGGACTGCCAACAGCGTTTTCAATTTTG
>CAYMQQ010000059.1:0-14323 GCA_964392685.1 uncultured Sediminibacterium sp. | reverse complement strand
CCTTAGCGCCATCCTACATATTGACGGTGCATGGTTGGATACGCACAAACGCAAACTTGCCATACCGCCTGATTCTTTCAGAGCAATATTCGATACCATACCCAAGAGCGTTGATTTTGTTTGGATAGAGGGCAAATAATGCAATCAGATTTTAGGTGTCAATGCCTCATTGATGGCTTTCTTTAACCAAGGCACTGTGCCCATCCCATATCCTGATGTATGGAATATGATTTTCCCTTCTTTATCGATCACAACATGTGTGGGGAATAAATTAATGCCGTACTGGGATGCTACATAAGAACCTCCATCCACAATTCCATATTGAAATGGCATTTCCTTTAAAAAATTTTTGAGGTCATAGGATTGATCCAATGCTACAGCTAAAAAAACAACATCCTCTCTTTCTTTATAACCCTCCACCATGTTGTTCAGATGAGGAATCTCCATCCGGCAAGGCGGACAATTAATAAACCAGAAATTTAGTACAACAACCTTACCCTTCATGTCTTTCAACACATATTTCTTTCCATCCATGGTTACCAACTTCGCATTGGAAATAGGATTACCCGTTTTGAAAAACTTGCTTTCATTGGGTTTGGGCATTCTTTCATCACGGGCCATTTTTTCCGTCTCACTCAATCTCACTAACAGAAATTCAAGAGGGTTTGCTTTGGGGTTCATTAACCGAACACTATAATCGCCAGATTGAATGAGTTTTTGCCAAATTGCATACGGATAAACCAAACCGGAGGAATCTTTTACAATGGAGCTTTCATTCAATCTTACATTGGTTACTGAGGACTGAGCTGAGAGCACTATTACGCTCAGGAAGCATAGAATACTGCAAAGAATTTTCATAGGTACCATTTTCTACTACCAATGTACCTTCTTTTTGAAAATAAAAAAAGTCCTGCACGCCGTTGCGCCAAGACTTTAATAGGATGAATTAGTTAAGAGATTAATACTCCCAATGGAAAGAAGCACGTGCAGTTTTTACATTTCTGCGCACTTTCCAGAGGTCAATGGCTCCGAATGGAGCACTTACAGTTGCTTTTTTGGTGTTGATCACATCAACAGCTACGGTTTCTTTTACCTCTCTTACCAGTTCTTTCAGTTCTTCTGCTTCTAATTGTACAATAGAAGGCATGACATTACTCTTCATAATATTTCGTTTTATTCTTTACAATAAATTTCGTTGAGCAGAATCAGGGGGAAATGTAGTCAATCGTTGGTGCAGTAATCAAAGCAAACCCGCGAGATGTTATTACCTGCTCATTTTCAGGGTGCAAAAGTACAGCGTTTTATTTTCATAGAAAAATAAAACTGTCAATTAGTTGTTAATTCGGCTTCTACGCGTGTTGAGTGGCGATATCCGGTGTTGATTGGTCACAAAGAGGCACGGCACCTCTGTTTTTGCGTACAATCCTTGAAAACAAACTGATTTCTTTATCAAAAAGAAAACGAAAAAACAGTTTGGTCCAAGAAGTATGATAAGCCAGTGAATTATAAAATCCCGGAGCTGTTTCTCTAATCGCAGGCAAGCGATTCCAAGGAATAGAAGGAAAATCATGATGTTCATTATGATATCCTACATTAAACGCTACATGATTCAATACACCATAGTAACTATAGGTTTCCTGCTCTCCATGGGTTAAATAGTGTTCCTGAATCCATCTGGCACCTAATGGATGCAGACCTACCGAAAAGAAAAAACTGAGAACCAGAAATACCAGGGCTTTAGGACCCCATAACAAAGTGATCCCTCCAACAAAAACAACCTGTACTATCCAATTCAAAGCAATCCATCCATCAAAGGGTTTGATCTCTTTTAATCTGGATATTCTGAACAACTGAAAAAAAGGATAGAACAATAACCAAATCACTTTACCAATAAAATAATGATTGATGAGCTTGGCTTCCCAATGATTGGGCAGATCACCATCTAATTCATGTACGCCTTGAAAAGAATGGTGTTTGATATGATAACGTTCAAAAGATACTGAACTGGGAAAGATCAAAGGAATATTGGCAAATATGCCGGATAACCTGTTTGCAACCGGTGATTTGAAGATCAATCTGTGCGAGCATTCATGGATCATCACAAATAAAGCATGATCTGCAAAAGCACCTAATAAGTATGCCGCGGCAATCACGGCCCACCAAGGTAGACCCGATAAGAAAAACGCTCCAACCAATTGAAACAGCACCAATCCTACAATAGCAAAGATGGTATATGGGTTCTTTCCGATTAGGTTTCTGATCTCAGGATGCTCTTTAAGAATGGTTTTGGTACGGCCACGATGGGGCTCCGGTGTCTGCGAATAGACAAAGTTGGTTTTGGTAGCAGTCATTCGCCAATATAGGGCTAAATCGTTATAAACCAATAAATTGTTCATCTATATGTTGTTGTTTGCAAAAACACAGATTTGATGAATTATGCATAGGATTCACAGCACCGACTTACCTTTACACAAAAAATAAGTTGAAATATCTTTTTTTGATCGCAGCGATCTGGCTCAGCGCCTGTTCTACCAAAGAGCAAACCTTTTTACCCGCAGAAAATGCCCTAGATGCCGGTAGAGAGTTTATCGACGCCTGTTTGAAAGGTGATTTTTCAAAAGCCAAATTCTATATGCTGGATGATAGCACCAATATAGGTCATCTGAATAGGGCCGAAACAAAGTTCAGGGGGTTAGACAAAGAAGGCAGACAACAGTTGAGAACTGCATCCATCAATATCAGTGAGGTAAGTGATATTGATACGGTTCAAACCATTATTTATTATAGTAATTCTTTCGATCAGCAGCCATTAAAGATCAAAGTCATCAAACAAAAAGAAGAATGGCTGGTTGATTTTAAGTATACCTTCAATCCAAATCTTTGAGATAAGACACCACAATAAAGCAATCAATCATGCAACAAAATGTTCTTCACCCTTGGCACGGCGTTCACTATGGTGAAAATGCGCCTAGAGTCGTAAATGCTGTCATTGAGATTCCGCAAGGATCTCGCTGTAAATATGAGATTGATAAGGAAACAGGATTACTAAAACTGGATCGGGTCATTTTTTCATCTTTCTACTATCCCATCAATTATGGTTTCATTCCACAATCATATGGTGGCGATAAAGATCCATTAGATATTCTTGTCATTACATCTTTATCTGTACAACCTTTAACCTTAATGGATGCCAAGGTAATTGGCGTAATGCAAATGATCGATGGCGGCGACCCGGATGATAAAATCATTGCTGTAGCAGCTACCGACCCTGGAGTAAATCATTATAACAATATCGAAGAACTCCCTAAACACTTCTTTGACGAACTCAGACATTTTTTTGAAGAATACAAAAAATTGGAGAATAAATCTGTTGTTGTGGAAGATTTCGGAGATAAAGCAAAAGCATTGAGTATCGTAGAAGAAGCCATCGATTTTTATAAAAAGAACTTCGGTTCGAAATAAATAAATATGAACACAACCACCATTATTCTACTCATCCTGATTGGACTTGCTGCCGGTTTTTTAAGTGGGCTGGTGGGAATCGGTGGGGGAATCATTATTGTGCCTGCATTGGTTTTATTATTAGGCTTTACCCAGAAACAAGCCCAAGGCACTTCATTGGGCATTATGCTTCTTCCCATCGGTATTTTAGCCGTTATTCAATACTATAAACAAGGCTATCTAAATGTCAATTATGTACTGATCGTGGCTAGCGCTTTTGTAGTGGGCGGTTTTTTGGGAAGCAAACTCGCTTTATCCTTGAGCGATGAGAAAATGAAAAAAGTATTTGCTGTCATTCTCTTTCTTATCTCGCTGAAAATGCTGTTTTTTGATAAGACCCCTGATAAGAAAACGAGCATATCCGGTCACCCCACAACTGTTACGGAAAAAAACAATCATAAAGGCTAAATCGGAATGATTCTGCCCTTATCTTTGCCAAAATTTATAACAAATGGAAGCAAAACAATCCACTGCTAAATACTGGGCTCTCTGCTTTTTCTGGTTAGCCGCTATGATCACTTTGTTATTTGTATATCGTGAATTTTTCTGGCTGGCACTACCCGGCACTGTTACCTATTTCGCAAAAGCAATGGATATCATGTAATCCATCACCATAATAAAAGAAAGAGGCTGTATCACACCATTGATGCAGCCTCTTTCTTTTACCATGGTCCATGGTCCATAGTCCATAGACCATGGTTTATCGGTCATCAACTATCAGCCATCCCCCAATCGCAAAACGCTTATTTTCTTATCCCTCATCTTTCTTTTCCTATGGACTATCGACCATGGACTATGGACTATAAGCCCTCAACCAAATCGCAAAATTCTCATTTTTTCCCCTCATCTTTCTTTCACCATGGACTATCAACCATGGACTATGGACCATAAGCCATAAGCCCCTCTTCTCATGTATATCGTCTAATGATCCTCAAACTATGTGTACGCATACCTGTTTTGCTATGTATGATCCCCATATTATCAATGGGATCGATTCTCACTTGCCCTGAAGCATGTATAATTTTATCCGGAGAAAGTAAAATCCCTACATGTGTGATCTTTCCTTCTGCATTATCAAAAAAAGCGAGATCGCCACAGTGTGTTTCCTGTAAGAAACCCACGGAATCACCCAATGCAGCTTGCTGATAAGCATCTCTGGGTAATATTCTACCAAAAAAACGATAAATCTGTTGAGAGAAGCCACTACAATCTATACCCATGGTTGATCGACCACCCCATAAATAGGGTGTGTTAAGGTATAACTCAGTTCTCTCAAGGAGTGTCTTCTCATTAAAAACAGCATTTTTAGCATCCCATATACTTCCGGCATAACGAAACGTATATCCACCCCATGTATGATCTGTAAGAAATTGTAATGGAGTGCCGGCACCAACATACAAAGGTGAATCATCTACCATTACAACACTACTATGATCTTCACTGAGTAATGATGCCTGACCATTTGATGGCAGTTCTTCCAGTACTGCAAGTTGACTTTTTTGACACCACCCTTCATACCGGTCATACATTGATTGTACTTTTAAAAAATCGGCATCGGTTTCCAAAATAACTGCGGGCTCTCCCATTAATAACTGATTCACCATTTCACTTCGATGTGAAGGTTGAAGTCGCATCGGACAAACAGCTACGATTGGAATCACATAACTCATTGAAAGGAATTTATGATCAAGATATGGAAATTTGCAAGTTGGGCATCTAATAATAAATACCTATTTTGAATTGTGCATTCTGAGAAGTATTCCCATATCAGCGATACAGAATTACTGGAACGTTTTTATATTGACGGGAATAATGAATGGCTGGGAATTCTACTTGAACGATATACTTTTCTTTTATTGGGTGTATGCATGAAATACCTCAAGAATGAAGAAGAATCTAAAGATGCCGTACAACAGATCTTTCTGAAAGTCATCACCGAACTGGGCAAGTATAAAGTAGCTTATATCAAAAGCTGGCTTTATATGGTAGCCAAAAATCACTGTCTGATGAAACTGCGCGATAAGCATATTTTTGTATCGGCAGAAGCACATGAAGAGCTCACTTCTACAGAAATAGATAAACAAAGCCTACTCGATAAAGAACATAGCCTGGGCTTACTGGAACAGTCTTTACAAGAATTGAATGAAGAGCAGAAAACATGCGTAACTTTATTCTACCTGCGTAAAATGAGTTATCAGGAAATAGTGGATCAAACCGGATATACGCTTTTACAAGTGAAAAGTCATATCCAAAATGGGAAAAGAAATCTCAGGATATCTGTTGAAAAGAAAATGAAACAACGCTGAATGACCGATCTGAAAGACATATTACACCAGGATGAAGAAATGAATCAGGAAGAGCTTCTTCGCTATCTGGAAGGCAATGCCACTCCTGAAGAGCGATTTGCTATCGAAAAACAGATGGCCGATTCAGATTTTTTGAATGATGCAGTAGAAGGACTTCAGGATTTTCAGGATAAAAAGAAATTACAACAATACGCCGCACAACTCAATATTCAACTACGCAAACAAACAGCAAAAGAAAAAAAACGAAAACTCAAAAGAGGCATTAAAGATCAAAATTGGGTATTGATTAGTATTGTTACCATTCTTCTGCTTTGTATCCTTGCTTATCAGGTGATTAGGATGTTTTATGCTAACAGATAATCTTTATTGTCTACACAATCGCTGAATCAGATTTTGATGCGCCGGAAAATTCCGGATCAGTTCTTCAGCTTTTGCCAATTCAAAATCCGCAAAATCAAAAGCCGGCGCTACGGTACAGCCTACTAATGAAAAAATACCTGTCGGCGCAGTCTCGGATGCAAACCAACAGCCGGCAGGGACTACATATTGATACACGGCATCTTCAGTATTTCCAAGGATGATGGTTTCGGCTCTCCCATCTTCATAAAGCACATGTATCCATAAAGGATCACCACTATAAAAATGCCAGCACTCATCACTTTTAATTCGATGAAAAGCAGAAAAATTTCCTTTTTCGAGTAAAAAATAGATTGCTGATGAAAAATACCTATCACCTGTGAAACGATCAGGTAAGGCAGTTCCAGGAATGGATTCGATACTTCGATAGGTTTCGCTATAAAAACCACCTTCCGGATGAGGCTTCAGATCAAACCGTTGAACCAATGTTGCTACTGTTGGATGCATGTACAAATATCAGGTGATGAGTATCAACTTTTGTGGTAATGAAAAATATTCAGCTTTGATTTTTTCGAGATTCTCTTTTTTATTGAAAAGATCATAATACTCATCAATATCGATGTGCTTGTTTTCTTTATTCACGTACACTGGTCCGGATACAGAACTATCCGTTTCATTTTCAAATTGAACTGTTCGAACAACACCGCTCACTACCGCATTTTCCTTCAGCAGACATTTGTTTTTACAGATTACATTTCCTTCTACAAGCCCTCCTATTACAATCTCATGGCAAAGAATATCACCGTTGACAGTGGCTTTACTGTCGATGATCACTTTGTTATTACAGAAAATAATGCCTTTAAAATCACCCTCAATACGGATGGGTGAGATGGTACGAATGATCCCAAAATAGAAACCTCCGGAAACTACCTGAACTGCCGGAAGCATAGGCTCGGTTTTACTTTTTTTGAGAAAAAACATAGGATAAACCCAATTTTATTGATATGGGACATTCAAGATAACCAAAAAAACCGGATAGTGATGGCTAAAAAGCCATAATCATCCATGTTCACAAATAAATAATTTGTGTATCTTGAAGCACAAACATTTAGCTACACGTAGATTTATGTTATTTATTGACTGTTTATAAACCTCAAACCATGAATAAGTTCAGGGAGCAATTACTGCATGACCCCAATACCAATTTTGGAAACCAATCTTTTTCAGAAGAAAAACTGGTGATTACGAAGTCTACCAATGTATCGGGGGTACTTGATTCAGAAAACGATATTGTACTGGATGGTAATTTCAATGGTGTATTGTACAGTAAAAAAACAGTACATATCACTCCTTCCGGCGTAATGACAGGTGTAATTATCTGTAACGATATAAAAGTGGAAGGCGAGTTTGAAGGATCCTTGTATGGCTTACGAGTAAATCTTTGTAAAGATTCCGTATTGAAAGGAAGCATTCATTGTACCATTATCAATACTGAAATGAATCAGTATGTGGATGCCAATATCAAATTGATCAGTCTTGAAACCAATGCTTTTGAAGCCAGTTCATTGGATTTATATACGCATTTGAAAGAGGTATTTGGTAAAAACAATAAAGACAATAACTACCTGAATATTTTCCAAGAAAAAATGTCGCAGGTAAAGCCTTCCAATAAGTTTTACCATCAAACGATTTATGTAGCGCCAAATCCGCCTTCTTCAGGAAGTTCAGATAATAGTGAAGTAATTGAACCGGATCAATCCTAATAACTAAACCTTCTATCATAAAAAGTCATCCGCCTTAGGTGGATGACTTTTTTTTATGTCTGCAGCTTTAACAGAACCTCCAACAAGTGCATAGCAAATAATCGTAACTTTGCAGACGCACGGGGTCGTACTGGTTTTGACAGCATATGGTACGGTTGGTGTAAGCATGCAGTGCGTTGGATAATTAGCACTTAAATCTGAATATTCAAACTTCAAATGGCAATACACAGTATGCCATGGCTGCCTAATCAGTGATTAGTTAGTCATTTGGGCCGCCGCACAGGTTGATCTGTTACCAGGTGCCGCCGCCGACTTAAAATAAACACAGGTTGCTGCAACAGAAGGCTGTGACTGTTGCTTAAGACCATCCAGCTAAGTGTATTGTTGGTTTGTTCATGTCCGGCAGTACACCGACAAATAATCATGAAATAAGCATGTAGAAAGCTAATGGTAGCGATGTTTGGACAGGGGTTCGACTCCCCTCGACTCCACTAAAGCAGGAAATCAAATTGTTTTCCTGCTTTTTTTATATAAGACATCGGGTTAATAGATAGGCATACCGCTATTTATCCAAAAATGTTACTCAAACAAGAAAAACAAAAGAATGTATTTTTACGATAGATGAAATATTGTGTAACGTTTTTTCTACTCTTACTATCTGTCAGTCTTATCGCCAATGACAGTCTTCTCATTTCAAGGCTATTACAACGCATTGACTATTTACAGGCAAAGGACAATGCAGTATTTCCGAAAGGAAGTATTCCCTCATACCGCATGTATGCGCTCAATAAAACACGGTATAAAGCAGATATCAATCCATTTTTTACAGGTCTCGTCGCTTTCACGCTAGAGGACATAAAGAAGGACTTGTCTCCTACACAACAAATACAAGCTAGTACGATCATCCATAATACTCAATCTGTTTACCCAATATTCCAAAACAGGAAAAACAAAAGAGACACTTATAATTTTTGGCCTACTGATCACCCGCAGATATTTCCCCACTCCGGTTGGCTCAACTTGTTTAATAAAAGCAGGTCCTTACCCGATGATCTTGATGACACGGTAATCATATTATTGGCGCAAAGAAGCCATGATTCAATAGCAAAAACGATTCATCAATTGATGCAGGGTTATACCAATAATGAAAATAAAAAAGTAACCAATACTTTTCCTGAATATCAAAAGGTAGGCGCTTATTCAACCTGGTTTGGCGAAAAAATGCCGGTTGATTTTGATATCAGTGTATTGTCGAATGTTTTATACTTCGTTCAGTTGTATAACTTAGAATGGACCGCCGCCGACTCTGCCAGTTTGTATTTGATTGAAGACATGATTAAGACTAACAAACATGTTCAGTTTGCCAATTATGTTTCTCCACATTATGCAACGCTGCCAAATATCTTATACCATGTTTCAAGACTGATGTCATTAAAACCAATCCCATCATTGGAGCAACTAAAACCTCAACTGATTGAGGATACGAAAAAGGCGTTGACTTCTGCTACCACTTTCATGGATAAGATATTATTGAGCACTTCCTTACTTCGCTGGGGTGTTGAGCCTCCTGAAATAATTATTGATGAAAGCAAAAGCTTGATTGACCTAATAGAAGATGAACAGTTCTATTTCTTTATTGCCAGTATGGCTTCTATGTTGCCCGATCCATGGAAAAAAAGGGTCACCAATATGGGAGTAGGTACTTTTTATTATTACTGTCCTGCTTATAATAACCTGTTATTACTCGAAAATCTTATCTGGCAAAAAAGAAGAAGAAAGTAAATCTTTGTTAGCCATTTTAGAAATACAAAAGCGCTCAACCATTGATATAGTTGAGCGCTACTAATTTTAGATTATCTCTTATTTGAACAATCGCCAGAAGTCTAATCCTAAGGCATATGCCATCAATCCTAACAATAAAATCATACCCACCATCTGCGCATATTCCATGAATTTATCTCCGGGTTTACGTCCGGTGATCATTTCAATGAGTGTGAAAAGCGCATGTCCACCATCCAAAGCAGGAATAGGTAAAATATTCATGAATGCTAGTACAATAGAGAAGATGCCGGTTAATTTCCAGAAGCGTTCCCAATCCCATACACCGGGGAATGTATTACCAATACTGATTACACTACCTAATGAATCACTTGCATCCACCTTGCCGGTAAATATTTGCTTGATACCGGTGATATAACGATCTAAAGTTTCCCAACAACTATTAAAGCCAACAGGGATCGCTTCCATGAAGGTAAATTCTTTCGTTACTGTACCAAACATGATCAAAGGAGACACTGCAAAAAAGCCGAGTTTACCTTTATCATTCACACGAGCCCTCACATCAACAGTATCTGCTCCACGTAATACAGAAATTGTAACGATAGAATCTTCATATCCTTTGATCAATTGCTGGTATTGATGATAGAATTGAAAAGCAGTCCCATTCAATCCAATCAAGGTATCTCCTTTACGCAGTTCGTTCTTGGTAAATACAGCATCTTTCGAAGAAACAGAATCTACAATAGCAGGATATTGCGGAACAATCATCCCCCCCGTTCTTCTGTTTTTCACCAGCTGCTTGATGAATCCTTCCGGTATCTTAAGTTCTTGTGTAGTACCATTTCTTTCTACTTTGATGCTCTGTGCATCATTGAGCATCAGCTCTGATTCAAGTGTACCAAAATTTTCAACGGTTTTTTGGTTGATGCCAACGATTTTGTCACCATCTTGAATACCAATAGACCTTGCTAACGAATCAGCATGAATACCATATTTCAAATTTTGAACCGGCAAATATTCCTCTCCCCATTTCCAAGTGATTCCGATAAAAATAACAATGGCTAAGATCACATTCACTACTACACCGCCAATCATAATGATCAAACGTTGCCAAGCCGGTTTTGCACGAAACTCCCAGGGCTGTGGAGGCAATTTCATTTGCTCTTTGTCCATGCTTTCGTCAATCATACCGGCGATCTTTACATAACCGCCAAAGGGTACCCAACCCAATCCATATTCAGTTTCTCCTTTTTTGGTTTTCCAAAGACTGAACCATGGATTGAAGAACAGATAGAATTTCTCTACTCTACATTTGAACCAGCGTGCCGGTAAAAAATGTCCCAGTTCATGAAGAACTACGAGTATTGAAAAAGATAAAATGAATTGTCCGGCCTTGACCGCTACACTACTCCAATCAATTGCTAATAATGTCATACAGGTTACTGCTGTGTTTTAAATGTCTACAATCTTTCTCTTGTGCAGTGATAAAGAATTGGTGGTGAAAATAGGAAAAAGATTACAGGTGAATTAAAGTAGCGGCGAAATTTCGGGCTTCCCCATCAGTTTCAAAGTATTCTTCCAGCGTAGGTTGCTCAATAAAAGGGGTTTTACGCATGGTTTGTTCCACCACTTCTGTCATATCCAAAAAGCCGATCCGGTTGCGCAAAAATGCAAAAACGGCAATCTCATTGGCTGCATTGAGGATACAGGGCATATTTCCTCCCTTGTACAAAGCTTCAGTAGCCAATGCTAAATTGCGAAAGGTTTTGGTATCGGGTTCTTCGAATGTAAGGATGTTAGGTTTTTTAAAATCATACCTCGGAAAAGCATTGGGTATCCTTTGAGGAAAAGCCATGGCATACTGAATGGGTAATTTCATATCCGGCAAACCCATTTGTGCTTTGATACTTCCATCTTCAAACTGAACCAAACTGTGTATAATACTTTGTGGATGTACCACCACTTCTATTTGATCAGGTCTTAGATTGAACAACCATCGAGCCTCGATCATTTCTAATCCCTTATTCATCAGGGTTGCAGAGTCGATACTGATCTTTGCCCCCATGCTCCAGTTGGGATGTTGCAGTGCATGATCTCTTTTGACATTCACTAAGAAATTGGGCTTCTTACCAAGAAAAGGACCACCACTCGCTGTTAATACTATTTTTTCGATCTTGTTTCTTCCCTCACCCACCAAACATTGAAAGATCGCCGAGTGCTCACTATCTACCGGTATAACGGGAACATTTTTTTCCAATGCCATGCGCATCACGATATCACCAGCCACTACCAATGTTTCTTTATTGGCAAGTCCGATTGCCTTTCCATTGGAAATGGCCATCAGTGTTGGTTTCAATCCGGCATAACCTACTATAGCGGCCAACATCATATCATAACAATCCATGGCTGCAGCTTCTACCAATGCTTTCTCTCCTGCAAACACTTTGATATCAGTAGAAGATAGTGCGTCTTTAACGTTTTGGTACTTTCTCTCGTCGCCTATAACGACCAAATTGGGATTGAACTGTAAGGCTTGTTTAATCAGCAATTCATCATTGCTTTGAGCTGTGAGGATCTCTGCAGAAAACAAATCAGGATTAGCCGCAATTACATCCAACGCTTGTGTACCGATAGATCCTGTAGACCCGAATATGGCGATTCTTTTCTGATTCATAGGAATGTTCCGCAATTTGCGGGCATAGTTACACAATATATGCCAAAAAAAAGAGTTGGCATCATGCGATGAAACTTATCGTGTATAATGATCTGCTAATTTTCATCCCATGTAAAATAGACTTACGATGATTGCTTAGAAAAGTTTGGATACTTGCACTAGTTCTGAACAAAAGAATTCAATCCATCTGCCAATACACGATCATTACTCAATCTGGGTACTTTATTCTGACCACCTAACTTTCCAATCGATCGCATATAATCAATAAACCCATTCTTCCTGATCCTGTTAATTTGCAGTCGTTGTAAAATATTCCCCCTGATCAAATCATCGTAATAGACATTCTTCTCTCGCAGGTTATTATCCGTCTGCTCAATGAAAGCGTTCATGTCGTCCGGTTCTTTTTCAAATTCAATGAACCATTCATGATAGCTTTTTCCTTCTCCTTGGGCAATCATGGGGGCCACGGTAAATTCAACAATGCTAGCACCTGTTGCTGTCGCTGCTTTCAGTAAAGCCGCTTCTACTTCTTCTCCAATCACATGCTCACCAAAAGCAGATATAAAATGCTTGATTCTTCCCGTCACCACCAAACGATAAGGATCGGTACTCACGAATTTCACGGTATCTCCAATATTATATCCCCATAACCCTGCATTGCTATTGATGATCAGCGCATAATTCTGTCCAACTTTTACGTCTTTCAGACTCAAACGAGTAGGGTTTTCTGAAAATATTTCGCCTGCCGGAATGAACTCGAAAAAAATACCGCTATTGGTATTCAGCAAAAGTCCTTCTGCCTCCTGACTATCCTGAAAAGCAAAAAATCCCTCACTGGCCGGGAACAGTTCAATAGAATCCACTTTTCGTCCAATACTTTCAAAAAGCTTCGCCCGGTAGGGTTCAAAATTGACCCCTCCTTGTACCATCACGCTAAAATTCGGGAACAAGTCTCCCACTTTCTTACCACTTTTCTCGATGAGCCGATCGAAATACATCTGCATCCAGGGTGGAATACCACTGATCAGACTCATGTCTTTTCGAATGGTTTCTTCAACGATTTTATCCAATTTGGTTTCCCAGTCTTCAATACAATTGGTTTCATAGCTGGGTAATTGGTTGGTGCGCAGATAACTGGGTATATGATGGTTGACGATACCGCTTAATCGACCGGTTGGTATACCGCCTACTCTTTCCAGTTCAGGAGAACCGCTCAAAAAGATCATCTTCCCACCGGCAAATGCACTATTGCCTGTCTCGGCCATATAACATAGCAGCGCATTACGGGCTGTATTGATATGATTGGGAATCGAATCTTTGGTGATGGGAATGTATTTCACCCCACTGGTAGTACCGCTGGTTTTAGCAAAATAGATGGGTTTCCCTTTCCAAAGTACATTTTCCTTACCCTCTTTTACCTGGTTGATATAGGGTTTCAGCAATTCATAGTCTCGTATAGGAATGGCCTGATGAAACTCGTCATAAGTATGTACGGCCTCCAAATGATGGTCTTTCCCGAAAACAGTACCCTTCCCAATTTTAAGGAGTTGTTTGAGCATTGCGTCCTGGTCTGAAAGGGCGTTACTGCTGTTTCTACGTATCTGTTTATGGATGTATTGGGCAAAAGGTTTTGCCAATAAGGATTTCAGGTTCATATCAAATGAGCGGTCTTGAAGACCGGTAGAGGCAAAAATAGACAGAAGTTGGGGTTTATGGGGATAAAGGATGCTAATATTCTAAATAATTAAAAATCAACCAAATGCAAAAAATTAGGAGTGATTGTAATAGCGGAACTATATAATCTATTAGACAAAAGAGATGTATTTTCGTTTTTCCACGCCCGTGAATAGAATTATTTCAAAAATCTTTGCAAAATTCCCCTTCAAATCCCTACCTTTGCCGTCCTAATTTTGGATAGCTATGTTAGCAGTTGTAAAAATCGC
>CAYMQQ010000058.1:0-14441 GCA_964392685.1 uncultured Sediminibacterium sp. | reverse complement strand
GAATCATTTAACAACAACCATAAACAAAACAAACAAAAACCATGAAAGTAGCAGTTGTGGGTGCCACAGGACTTGTAGGTACCAAAATGTTGGAAGTGCTGGCAGAGCGTAACTTCCCCGTAACGGAACTCATTCCGGTAGCTTCAGAAAGATCCGTTGGGAAAGAAGTGTTCTTTAAAGGGAAACCTTATAAAGTGGTGAGCATGAATGATGGTATTGCTGCTAAACCTGCCATTGCTATTTTCTCTGCCGGTGGAAGTACTTCACTGGAGTGGGCACCCAAATTTGCGGAAGCGGGTATTCGCGTGATCGATAACTCTTCTGCTTGGAGAATGGATCCCACAAAAAAATTAGTTGTTCCTGAAGTAAATGCTGATGTGCTTACCAAAGATGATTTCATCATCGCCAATCCTAACTGTTCTACTATCCAGATGGTGGTGGCATTACAGCCTTTGCATCTTCGTTATAAGATCAAGCGTGTAGTGGTTAGTACTTATCAGAGTGTGACCGGTACAGGGAAAAAAGCAGTGGACCAACTGTTCAATGAAAGAAAAGGCGTAGAAGGTGAAATGGCCTATAAGTATCCAATCGATTTGAATGTGATTCCTCAAATTGATGTGTTTACTGATAATGGTTACACCAAAGAAGAAATGAAAATGGTCAACGAAACCAAAAAGATCATGAAAGATGATAGTATTCGCGTAACTGCTACCACTGTTCGTATTCCTGTAATTGGCGGGCACAGTGAGAGTGTGAATGTTGAATTTGAAAATGACTTCGCATTGCAGGAGGTTCGTTCAATACTAGAAAAAGCACCCGGTGTGATTGTTCAAGACGATCTTGCCAATCAACAATATCCGATGCCATTATGGGCACATGAAAAAGATGAAGTGTTTGTTGGTCGATTAAGACGAGACGAAACACAGCCGAATACATTGAATATGTGGATCGTTAGTGATAATCTACGCAAAGGGGCTGCGACTAATGCAGTTCAGATCGCTGAGTATTTGATGGAGAACAAATTGGTATAGCTTTTTAGCAACAGATTCATCCACCTCGGGCGGATGAATCTGTTGCTTTATTCTTCCAAAGCATGGTTTAAAAATGTAATCATAGGATGCAGTGTGGTAAAACTGTCTACGATTTCTTTTACCAATTGATCCGATGTTAATAACTGATCAGTTACCGGAGTGGTCGCAACCCAACTTTTCAACTTGATATATTCAATAGCCGGGTTGTCTTTTTCATATCCTTTCGGCTCACGACTCAATACCATCCCTTCTTCTCTTTGCAAAGTTCCGTAAGTAGCTTTGAACTTTTTTTGACTGATGATTTTATCGAACTCTTCCCAGTTGTAATCAATCTCCTGTCTTACTTTCTTGATTACATCCGGTTCAGGCATATACAATCCACCACCCATGAAACTGTTCCCTCCCGGCTCTACATGAAAATAGTATCCTGAGAATACAGACTTTTTCCCTCCTCTGCTCAAATACATACCCATATTCGTTTTATAAGGATCTTTATTCTTACTAAAGCGAACATCTCTATTGATACGAAAAGTGCAGTCTTTTGCTTGTAGTGATGCAATAAACGGATCTTTTTTTCCTAATGCTTCAATGACTGAATTGGTCAATGCAGCAAAATCAGCTTTAGCCGCTTCATATTTTTTTCTGTTGGTATCAAACCATTCTTTGGTGTTGTTCTTTTTGAGCTCTTTCAAAAAACTCAATGTTGTTTTTTGTAGCATAAATGATTTATTGTGCAGCCACTAATTCTAAAAACTCAGCTTCGCTGATGATTTTAATACTGTTGATCTTTTTTGCTTTCTCCAATTTGCTGCCTGCATCTTCCCCAACAACCAAGTAGTTCAGTTTGTTGCTTACTCCACTCAAAATTTGTCCGCCATGTGCTTCTGCCATAGCTTCAGCTTCACTTCTTTTTAATTGGGTAAGCGTACCGGTAAATAGGAATGTTTGGCCTTGTAAACTACCGCTTCCTCCGGTTTCTTTTTTTGTATTTTTCAGTTGTAAGCCTAATAATTCTAGCTGCTGCAGCATTTGAATATTCTGTTCATTGCTAAAGAACTGCAAAATACTTTTGGCTACTTTGATACCTACATCTTCCAATTGCTGCAATTCCTCTTCTGTTTTTCTCTGATAATCCAGTAAATGCTCTACCGCGTTAGCAAGTGTTTTTGCTGTGGTTTCTCCTACAAAACGAATACCGAGTCCGTATATCAATCGGTACAAAGGTTGTTGTTTAGACGCTTCAATAGCGGTGCGTAAATTTTCCAGACTCTTTTTACCAAATCCCTCCAACTGACCAATCTTCTCAAAATCAAGTGTATAAATACCCGGAATATCTTTTAATAATCCCAATTCATAAAATTTACGCACGTTGGCTTCGCCAAAGCTTTTAATGTCCATGGCATCTTTACTCACAAAGTGAATGATTCTTTCCACTACCTGTGCTTCACATTCTATGTTGATACATCTCCAAACCGCTTCTGTTTCTTCTTTGAACAAGATGGAATGACAAACCGGACAGTTTTTCGGAAATAAAATATTTTCTTCATTCCCTGTACGCAGTTCGGGCATTGACTTAACAATCTGAGGGATTACATCACCTGCTCTTTCTATTAAAACAGTATCGCCAATCTTCAAATCTTTTTCTTTGATGTATTCTTCATTATGAACGGAAATACTACTAACCGTTACGCCGCCTAGATATACCGGGTCTAATTTAGCAACCGGAGTTACAGCGCCTGTTCTCCCAACTTGAAATTCAATACCTCTGAGTTGGGTAGTGGCTTGTCTGGCTTTAAACTTAAAAGCAATAGCCCATCTGGGATGATGAGAAGTCATACCCATTTTTTCCTGTAGTTGCAAGTCATTCACCTTTACCACCATTCCATCAATTTCATAGGGCAGGTCATCACGACCTGCTTCAAAAGCCAAACAGTAATCGATCACAGCTTGAATTCCCTTAACTACTTTCTTTTCTTTTTCCGGTGAACGAAATCCAAGTTGCCATAATAAAGAAAGATTACCTCCATGGGTATCAAGTAATGAGGAATGCGCTGCTGAATTATTGGTTTCCTTGGTATAAAAACTAATATGATATAAGAAAGCATCCAGTCCACGCTCTGCAACATCTTTCGGATCCTTCATACGTAAACTTCCGGAAGCAGCATTTCTTGGATTGGCTAGGGGGGGGAGATTTCTGCCGGCTTGTAATTGATTGTATTGGTCAAAAGATGATTTACTCATGATCACTTCTCCTCTGATCTCCACTTGCTGAATACCGAAGGAAGAAAAAGATGCAGAGAGGGGAATGGATCTGATCTGTTTGATATTATTGGTGATCTCTTCACCTTCTACACCATCACCGCGCGTAGCGGCCCTTACCAACTGATCATGTTCATAAATAAGAGAAATACTGGCGCCATCAAACTTGGGTTCGATACAATACTCAATTTCATCCAATCCCGTTAGTTCCCTTGCTTTGCGATCAAAATCAGTTAGATCATCTGCATTATAACTATTATCTAAACTCAACATCGGAACCAGATGACTGACAGTAGTAAACTGACTATTCAAACTGCTCCCCACTCTTTGTGTTGGAGAATCTGAAGTAATGAGGGAAGGATTTTTTTCCTCAGATCGTTGAAGTAGTTTATATAACTGATCGTATTCATAATCTGAGATCAATGGCTCATTCAAAACATAATATCTGTACTCATGAAACTGTAAGAGCTTTCTGAGTTGTTGACATTCTTCAGCAGTATTCATGAAAGTTTCCTGGGTTATTTTTGATAACCAATCACTGGTTGCAGACTGTAATTGCTGGGTAAGTCCGGTCGAATACATAAGTATAGTTTACGCGATAAAGTTAGTGGCTAATTGTTTTAGTGAAAACATCTAAAAGCAAGATACAGGCTATGGTTAATCTTTGTATCTTGCCGCACCCTGAGACTGCAAGATTGCTTAAAACGGATACCCCCGATGAAGAAACATTCCGGAAAAAACACCCATGAGCCTCACCAGGTGAAAGATGCTGTAAAACTGGTACAATCATACCCTTCCGCTGCCATTACAGTTGACTGTGTCATTTTTTGTTTTTAAGAAAATAAGTTGAAAGTATTATTGATCAAAAGTGATTTGGAAGTATATAAAGTTCAATAATCTATATTGTGAGATATCGTTCAGGAAAACGAAGACTTGGATGATGCATCGTATCGTATATTAAAAAAAAGAACAGGGATGAATGATGTGTTTCTGGAACAGGTAAAAGTGTTCGGTAATCCGGATAGACATCCCGGCGGACGAGTGATCACGATCGCTTATTGTTCATTGTTGAATATTAATCATCATGAGTTAAAAATCCATGATAATGATTTAGACTGGTACAGTGTGAACGGTATTAAAACAATGGCTTTCGATCACATGGATATTGTAGATGTTTGTCACAAATGGTTACAAAAAAGAATTCAGGAACATCCACTTGGGTTTAATCTTTTACCGGAGAAATTTTCTTTACGTGAACTGCAAAATTTATATGAAGCGATTCTAGGGGTAAGTTTGGATAGAAGAAATTTTAGAAAAAAATTCGCTTCCATGGATTTACTGATCGATATCAATGAAATGGAACAGGATGTGCCACATCGACCCGGTAAACTCTATAAGTTCAATTTTGAGAAATATGCTAAGAATAAACGCAAATGGGTAGGTATTGATTTTTAAAAAAATCTCTATTTTAATCCTTTTATCTTATTCACTATCATCTCTAGTTATATAAGTAATCCTTCATAGATATACTTGTTCAGGTTTGGATCATTTCAAGTACTTTTACTTGCTAACGGAACAGCTATGTTATATTCAATGACCGGTTATGGAAGAGCAGAACAAACATTGGCAGATAAAACCTATCTGGTAGAAGTTCGCTCTCTCAATGGCAAACAATTTGACCTGCGCTTGACCATTCCTTCTTTGCTCAAACCTTTTGAGTTTGAGGTCAGAAATATTTTAAATGAAGGATTACAACGTGGCAGTGTAGAGTGTAGTATTACCATCAAACAAAACGGGGCGAGTAAGCCGGTAAGTATCAATAAGGAATTGGCAAAAGCCTATTATCAACCGGTGGCTGAATTGGCGGATGAGTTGCAATTGCAAAAAGGCGACATCCTTAGTACCATTCTAAAACTTCCTGATGTGATTACTCCTTCTACAGAAATGATCACAGATGATGAATGGAAATCATTCGAAAAAGTGTTGAAAGAAGCCATAGCTCAACTCAATGAACATCGCAAAGACGAAGGGAAATCATTGGAAGCAGATCTCAATCAACGACTCGCTAATATTGAAACACATCAGGCCACTATTACCTTATTAGAACCTTTGAGAAGAGGAAAAATCAAAGAAGGTATCATTAAGGTGTTGGAAGAAAATGTAGGCAAGGAGAATTATGATCCCAATAGAATGGAACAGGAATTGATCTACTATATTGAAAAGATTGATATCAGTGAAGAACAGGTAAGGCTGAAAAATCATTGTGACTATTTCCGTTCGATTTTAGCGGAAAAAGAAACAAGTAAAGGCAAAAAATTATCTTTTATACTTCAGGAATTTGGTAGAGAAATTAATACCATGGGTTCCAAAGCATATGATTCGCAGATCCAGCAATGTGTGATACTGATGAAAGATGAATTAGAAAAAGCCAAAGAGCAAATTCTGAATGTTTTATAATATTCTTGAATAGGTGAAAGTTTTCTTGTTATTAATTTAGCATTGTGAAAAATAGTATTTACATAGCCAGTGTTTGTGCCCTGCTATTATCTGCATGTGGTAAAGTCAACTTTTTCGAAAGAACAGAAAGATTTCCTCAACAAGAGTGGTCTGCTGCGGTAGAGCCAACCGCTTCTTTTGATATACAGGATACTTCCTCATTGTACCATATTTATGTGGTATTGAGACATACAGATGCTTATCGTTATAACAATATCTGGATCAATGTAATTACTCAATCACCCAATGACTCGCCTAAAACCCAATTGCTAAACATTGCCTTGGCAGACAATACCAAAGGCTGGTTGGGAAGTGGTATGGATGATATTTACGATAGAAGAGCCCGCATAACCCGTGAACCTATTGCACTCAAAAAAGGTTTATATACTTTCAAATTGAAACAAGCGATGCGTGAAGACCCGCTTGCGTATGTAATGAGTGCAGGTATAAGGGTAGAAAAAGTACAACCATGAGTCTCAGCAAGACCAAAGGATTAACAGTTGTAATTGTCGTTTACTGGGTATTACTCAGTTATATGGTGGCAGCATTGATCTGGTGGTTTATTGCGTTAGAGCGACAAAATACCAGCATTACTCAAATTCGATTGGCTGAGCTTACAAAAGATGATCCCGATTATATCGAAAAAGTAACTGTGATAGAAGATGCCAAGAAGAGAAAAACAGCTCAATATATTGGTGAAGGCGTTACTTTCTTAGCATTGATTTTAGTAGGTGCCGTATTTGTTTTCAGGGCTACTCGTCGTCAATTAAGACTGTCTCAACAACAACAAAACTTCATGATGGCAGTCACTCATGAATTAAAAACACCCATAGCCATCACGAGGTTGAATCTTGAAACCCTTCAGAAACGAAAATTGGAAGAAGAGAAGCAACAAAAGTTGATCAGTAATACCTTACAGGAAGCCAATCGACTAAATATACTTTGTAATAATATTTTACTGGCAGCACAGTTAGATGCCGGTGCTTACACCTCCAATAAAGAAGAAATCAATTTTTCAGATTTGGTAGAAGGTTGCATTGATGATTTTACAACACGCTTTCCGCAAAGGGAAGTAAGAGAGCTGATTACAGAAGGCTTATACATTCAAGGTGAAACCTTATTGCTACAGATGTTGGTCAATAACTTACTTGAAAATGCCATGAAATACTCCCCCAAAGAATCTCCAATTCAAATATCCCTTCATGCAGAGAAAAATGAATTGATACTAAGTATTTCAGATCAGGGAGTAGGTATACCCGATGAAGAAAAAAAGAAAGTATTTGATAAGTTCTATCGCGTAGGTAATGAAAACACGCGCACTACCAAAGGAACAGGTTTGGGGCTTTATTTATGCAGCCGAATCGTTAAAAGTCATAATGGCTACATTTCTGTGACAGATAATCAGCCGCAGGGGAGTAATTTTGTGGTAACCTTACAACAGGCATGATGGCATCAAAATCGAATATATTACTGGTAGAAGATGAAGAGAATCTTCATGAAACACTCAAGTTGAACTTAGAGATGGAAGGCTATGAAGTGAGTTCCGCATTCAATGGAACCGAGGCGTTAAAAAAAATAGCCAATGAATACTTCGATCTCATCATCATGGATATCATGTTGCCGGAAGTAGATGGTATAGCAGTCACAGAAAGTGTTCGTGTGAATAACAATGAAGTACCCATTTTAATGCTCAGTGCAAAAAATGCAGGTAGTGATCGTGTATTAGGGTTAAAAAAAGGAGCAGATGATTATCTCACCAAACCCTTTAACCTAGAGGAATTGTTATTAAGGGTAGAAAAGCTTATTAATAAAAATAAAAAGCTACAAGAAAAAGAAACCGTAGGTGATACTTATGAATTTGGTAATAACAAAGTAGATTTTAAAGCACAAGACGCTATTACCTGGAATGGACAACATATTGAGTTGAGTAAAAAAGAAGCCATGCTCTTAAAATTACTCATTGAGAATAAAGGAGAGGTCGTAACAAGAGAAAAAATTCTGCAAGTGGTTTGGGGTTATAATGTGTATCCTACCACCCGTACCATCGATAATTTCATCCTCAGTTTCCGTAAGTATTTTGAAGAAGACAGCAGACACCCACGTTATTTTCATTCTGTGAGAGGAGTGGGGTATAAATACATGGATTAGTTAATCTCTTAGCGGGTATTAAAATTCCTAATCTGATTTTTAGCTGTGAGCCTCGAGCTTTGCGGAGTTTTCTAGTTCAAATGATTGCTAATAAAATGTGTATTAGCTCGTAGCTCACAGCTCGTGGCTCATAGCTAACAATAGAAGTATATTTTAAACACACTTAAGCTTATCTTTTGTTCTTTCTACACAATTTTTGCTGTGACTGAGCGTTATCTTTCTGAAAAAATTACGCATGTCCCTAGATACGATTATAGATTTTTTAGAGCCGGTGAATATTGCACAGCTATCCAATGATGAGGGCTATAAAGACACGCAGTTGGGTAAGCATATCGCTGTTTATGATGATGGGTTTCCCGATATTGATCATGCAGATCTGGTAATCGTAGGATGTGGTGAAATGCGAGGTGCGGGCATTCAGTTCACACATACAGATAGTCCGGATGCCATCAGAAGTGAATTCTATCGTCTCTATCATTGGCATACGGAAGTAAATGTTGCAGACTTGGGTAATGTGAAATGTGGTGCAACACTGCAAGACAGTTATGCAGCACTTCGTATGGTGTTGCAGGAATTATTGTCGCTCGGAAAGAAAGTATTGATTCTAGGCGGCTCACACGATATTACCACTGCTCAATACCAAGCACAAACCGGAGAAGGAAAAATCATTGATGCGGCTTGTGTAGATGCCAGGATTGATATGGATATGGAGAGCATGACGCCTGCAGACAATTTTCTGGTCGACTTATTCACAGGTATGCCAAATTATTTGCGACACTATAATCATATTGGCTTCCAAAGTTATTTCATGCATCCACAAATGCTGGAAACCATTGATAAACTTCGCTTTGACTGTTATCGTGTAGGAAAAGTGAAAGAAGATATTTCAGAAATGGAACCTGCTATCAGAAATAGTGATCTTTTTAGTTTCGATATTGCGGCCATTCAACATGCACATGCACCTGCTAATCATGTTACTCCCAATGGGTTTAATGGAGAAGAAGCCTGTACATTGATGCAATATGCAGGGATGAGCCACACTTGCAGGACCATTGGTATTTATGGATATATACCTGCACAGGATATTCATCAAATGACTGCCAAACAAATCTCCCATCTGATCTGGTACACCATGGATGGCATTCAAAGAGGAAAGCAAGAAGCATCTATGGAAGACAGGAACTCTTTCAATGAATTCACACTGGCTTTTGCAGAAGTAGAAACCGTATTTCTGCAAAGCAAAAAAACAGGTCGCTGGTGGATGCAGTTACATGATGGTAAATATATTGCCTGCAGTTATAGGGATTATCTCACAGCCTCCAATAATGATATTCCGGAAAGATGGTTGAGGGCAGCTGAAAGAATATAATGTCTTTCACAAAGAGTCTGTACTTTAGGGTATATAAAATCATTTTGAATGCTGCCTTTTAAATTACGGATACTCCTTTTTTCTCTGTACATACTATCGGCTTGTTCGGTTCAGCGAACCATTCAGAAACAGGCTGACCATGCTATTTTCAAACAATCTGATCTGAATAGTGCACATATCGGTATTAGCATTTTTGATCCGGAGAAAAACGAATACCTGTATAACTATCAGGCGGATAAATTTTTTCTTCCGGCCAGTAATACCAAACTCTTTACCTGTTATGCTGCTATGAAGTATTTGGGGGATAGTATTAAAGGCATACGGTATTTTAAAGATCCATCATCGGATATTGTACTGGTAAGATCTACCGGTGACCCTACATTATTACATCCGGATTTCCAACATCAGCCTGTAATGGATTTTTTTCGAGCCGATACCAATCGACTATATGCAAACATTGAACTTCCTTTTCAAACCACAGCATTGGGTAGCGGTTGGTCATGGAATGATTATCAGCAAAACTATATGGCAGAGCGAAGTGCTTTTCCAGTGTATGGAAATTTGATCTGGATACGCTATAAAGATAGCAGCATGCAATGGCAGCCCTCCATGATTGAAGCCGAAGATGGTGATAAAAGTGATGAGGTCACAAGCATGAATCGTAGATCCAACTTGTATAGTTTTCGCAGAAAACAATATGAGAACAGCTTATTGTTTACACCCGGTAAAAGTCCATTCAGACAACAGCAGATTCCTTTTCTAACATCTGATACCTTATCCTGGAAAATATTACAATCTGAGATCAAAGGGTTGAAATGGACAAATAATTCCGCATCTCAATTAAATTCTTTACTCCCCTCCTCTAAAGAAACTATTCGTGTATTGTATTCGCAGCACACTGATTCTTTGCTCCGCCCTATGATGCACCAAAGTGATAACTTTTTTGCAGAACAATGCTTATTGATGGTAAGTGATGAGTTATTAAACGTGATGAATGATCGTAAAGTGATTGACACTTTATTAAAAATGAATTTTTCAGAACTCACTCAAAAGCCTAACTGGGTGGATGGGAGCGGACTGAGTAGGTATAATTTATTTACACCCCTGCATTTTATAAGTCTGTTACAAAAAATGAAAGCGGAATTTAACTGGGATAGAATTACAACCATCTTACCAACAGGCGGTACAGGTACTTTAAATAATTTTTATAAACCACTCCAGCATAAAATTTATGCTAAAACAGGAACCTTAAGTGGACAAGTGGCGCTGAGCGGTTACCTGATTACCCGAAAAAATCGTACACTGATCTTTTCTGTATTGGTCAATAATCACCAAACCTCTGCTGTATCAGTAAGAAGAGCGGTGGAAGCATTTCTAATGAATGTGTATAGAATATATTGATGTGTAATGTTTCTCTTACCGCATCGACATACAGTTAAATCCTGTATTTTCATATATGTCATTTTCCAATTTACCCATAACGGATACATCTTTACCGCAGGTGCAGTCTGTTCCTTTTAAAAATATTCACGCAGACTATCTGAAAGTACTACGGATCACATGGTTAATTACGTTTGGAATTATTTTAGCGGGTCTGATTGTACTTTTTGTATTCGTGACAAAGTTGCAGACTACATGGCTTATATCAATAGGGGTTGGTTTGTATTTGATTGTAACTACGGTTACGGTAGTATCCGGTACGCGTTCTTTTAAAAGAAAGAAGTATGCAGTGCGAGAAAGAGATATTTTGTATAGCACCGGTTGGCTTTTTCAAAATACACATATGGTACCCTTCAATCGAATGCAACATTGTGTAGTAAACTCAGGTCCCATTGAAAGAAAATTCGGATTGGCATCTGTTAGTTTATATACAGCTGCATCAGAAGGGAGAGATATTACCATACATGGCCTACCACAAGATGAAGCTGAACAACTTAAAGACCTGATCATGCAACAAATTCAACCGCTGCAGTTACATGAAAACATTTGATCAGCCACAAAGACAATCACCATTTGCAGTGTTCATGATGTTCTTTCACATTTTTCGTGTGGTGATAGGACAGGTATGGCCTGCTGCAATCGGTTTATTTTTTGGAAAGAAAGAAAATATTGGAATGAAGTTCCTGATCATTGGAGGGGGACTTGTACTGTTTATTTTGATCAAAACATTGTTGGACTACTGGTTCATGAAATTCAGTATTCATCAAGGACAATTGCTGGTGCGAAAGGGTTTGTTCACTAAAAAGACAGTGACTATTCCATTAGAAAGAATACAAGCGGTACATCTAGAACAGAGCTTATTACATACGCTGACAAGAACATACAAAGTGTTGATCGATACAGCCGGAACCGATGAAGAAGAATTAAAGATTTATGCGATTGCGGCTGAAGATGCCACTGCATTAAGGCATATACTGCTCAATGCCATGCAGCCGGCAGGGGATGCTGAGACAAGCAACATAACTACGACCGGCGATAAGTATCAAACCATTAGTAAGTTGAATATTGTCGGGTTACTAAAGCTCAGTTTATCTGCCAACCATTTGGAAACCATGGGTATTATTGCCGCTTTTGTAATCGGTAAATATGAAGACATCAAACCGCTCATTCATAAAATCCCATTTTTAAAAGAGTTAGAGTCTTACAGTGATACGGTTCAATTTACATGGACAGTTATTGCGAGTTTAGCGATCATAAGTCTGATAATCACCATGTTGATTTCGATTGTTAGAACCTTCCTTCGGTTTTATGATTACACTGTGAGAAAAGATGGAAAAGGATTTCATATACGTTGGGGATTGTTGCAGATCAAACAAAAAATGATCCCTTTCAATAAAATACAAATGGTCAGCTGGAGAAGTAACTTCGTACGCAGATTGATAGGGTTGGGTTTGCTACATCTCAAAATAGCCGGGCAAAAAGAAGAAAAAGTAAAGCTGCGATTGGAATTACCGATCACTTCTCCCCAACAAGTTGCCGCCATTATTCAAACCTATCAATCATCATTACCGGCACAAGAAGATAGTAGGGGCTATCAAATACATCCTACTTATATTCTTCAAAGAGCTTTTTTCATCACACTTCCTTTCTTACTGGTACTCACGATAGGAGCTTATTTTATATGGAAATGGAATGCGCTAATGATTTTGTTATGGTGGCCCATAAGCATTTTGAAAAACTGGTGGTATTGGAATAATTTTCGCTTTTGGATTGCCGATACAGGTGTTCAACGATACGCCAGCACTTTCGGGAAAAATGAAATGTTATTGAACTGGAACAATATTCAATATGTGCAACTCAGGCAATCACTCTTTCAAAAAAAGAAAGGATTGGCTACTTTATTTCTTCATACAGCAGGCGGTAGGTTTGAATTGCCTTTTATTCAGTATGAGCAAGGATTACAAATTAGTAACTATGCCTTGTATAAGACAGAGTCTACACAGCAAAATTGGATGTAGTTACTTGCCAAACATGCGGTCTAAATAATCTTCTTTGAATTCAAGATAAGTAGGAGAGCCGGTAGGTGTTACATTCGGGCTCGTGCAAGCAAACAATTCTTCCACCAACACCAGCATTTCTTTTTGCGACAGTGTTTGTCCGCTTTTAATGGCTTGTTGACGAGCCATACAGCGGATCAATTTTTCACGTTTGCTGAATTTGATATCCGAACTAAAATGTTTGAATTGTTCGATGAGTAATTCAATGGCATGTTTCTCATTACCGGGAAGTATATCAGCCGGAATACCTTGAATTACAAAACTATTTTGTCCAAAAGACTCTACCTGATAGCCAATGCTGGTAAGATCCGTCAATAAGTCTTGTAATAATGCGGCATCGGCAGCAGCCAGTTCCAAAGTAGCCGGAAAGAGACTTTTCTGTGTGGCCATTTGTTGTCCATGAGCAGCTACACTGTATTTATCATACAATATTCTTTCATGTGCCAATTGCTGATGAACCAGTATAAAACCACTATTGGTGGATGCGATAATATAGGTTTGATGCAGTTGAAGCAAAGGGGTATCCGGTAAAACCTGAATGCCTGGCATCTTAGGTGTGATGCTTTGTAAAAGAGAACCGGAAAAATGACCTGTCTTTTTTTCTTCAGAGCTGGTTCCCGGACTCTCGAAAAAACTTTTCCAATGTTTTAGCTCACCGGATGTTTTTTCTCGCTCAATAAAATGTGCCTGATTTTTTTGTGTGAAAGTCTGGTATAGATTAGAAGAGGCAACTGCTTGTTTTTTATCGTCAGTGAAAGGTTTGTTGACTGCATCTAGTCCCTGAATATCCGGATTGAGTGTGAAATCAAGTGAAGGTGCAATACTGAATTGTGCCAAAGCATGTTTTACAGCAGCTTGTACAAATGCATAGATGATTTTCTCATCTTCAAATTTGATCTCTTGTTTGGTAGGGTGCACATTGATATCCACTTGTGAAGGATCCAGATCAATGAAAAGAACATAACCCGGGAAACTGTCTTTGGCAATCATTTCATCAAAAGCCGTATTCACAGCATGATTGAGATAAGCGCTTTTGATGAATCTGTTATTCACAAAAAAATACTGATCACCTCTTGTTTTGCGGGCTGTTTCCGGTTTACCTACAAAACCATAAATATTCATGTAATCGGTTTTCTCTCCAACGCTAACAAGTTTGGCATTGTAAGTATTACCGAGTATTTGTACAATTCTTTGTTTAAGTGTTCCGGGTTCTAAATGAAATACTTCTTGTCCATTACTGGTGAGTGAAAAAAAGATCTCAGGAAAAGCCATGGCTACACGAATGAATTCATCCATGATATGGCGAAGTTCTGCTGCATTGCTCTTGAGAAAGTTTCTGCGGGCAGGAACATTGAAGAACAGGTTTTTCATGCTGATGCTGGTACCAAGTGGACAAGCACATACTTCCTGTTTAATGACTTTGCTGTTTTCTGGGAAACTTTGAAAATTTGCGAGGCTTTTTTTAATTTTTGAATACAAATAATTTTCCTGAAATATTGATGGGCCAGTTGGAATAATGTTCGTAACTCATTAATTCAAGCAACTTTTGAATATCTTGAAGTTCATTTTGCTGTTACTGAGTATGAAGGGGGTACTCATGAACATGGAGCGATGATAGCTTTAAAACAATACATTCAAAAA
>CAYMQQ010000057.1:0-14532 GCA_964392685.1 uncultured Sediminibacterium sp. | reverse complement strand
GTCTCCCGAGGCACGAGGGGACTCTGCGTGTTACACAGCTAAGATGTAACATTTAATTTTACTTCTCTCCTATGCCATAAAAAAACTTATAATAGTCAGATCCTTCGTCGCAGATGATCACTTGCGTGATCAATGCTCCTCAGGATGACGGTTCAGTGTTATGTGTTAACGCTGTGTTGGCTTCGCCAACACAGCCGGGCGATCTTTCTTATCAATTCACTTGAAACGAAGTCAACCAGCAGTTCATCAAATTTGCGGGAAATACGATGGGGTGTATCATTATTTTCGGTTCTACTGATTGTTTCGCTTTACAATTAATACCATGCAACAACTATCATTTTTAAAGTATACACCAAAAGTATATACCTTTACAAAAAGTAATGGTATGAAAACTTTATCACTCAAACTGGATGATCATACATTTGAAGAGGCTGAGTCTATAACAGCTCAATTAAACATAGCCCGTAATCGCTATATCAATGAAGCGGTAGATCTCTACAATCGTTATCATCAGAGAAAGTTATTGAAGCATACATTGGCAAAAGAATCTGCACTTACCAGAAAAGAGTCCATGAACGTTTTACGTGAGTTTGAAAAACTAGTTGATGAAGATTAAGCAATATGATATATGGCTAGCCAATCTAAATCCGGGCAAAGGAACAGAGCCGGGTAAAACCAGACCTGTTGTTATTGTACAAACGGATCTATTGAATGATACACATTTGTCAACGATTGTTTGTCCGCTTACCACCAATATTCAACCTGACATGAATATTCTTCGTGTGCATTTAAAAAAATCACAACTGGATCAACTGAGTGACATTCTCATTGACCAAATTAGGGCTATTGATAATAAAAGACTGATACAAAGAATTGGCAAACTCAACCAAGATCAAATCCAATTGCTGAAAAAGAATTTAATGATCGTTTTGGATCTGTAAAACTTCCTTCTCCACAGAGCCTTACAAATAAAAAAGTACTTCGCAGATGTCTCCCGATCTCGCCTAGGGCGAGAGATGGGGACTCTCGTATTACACAGCTAATATGTAACATTTAATTTTACTTCTCTCCTATGCAATAAAAACACTCATAATTGTCAGATCCTTCGTCGCAGATGATCACTTGCGTGATCAATGCTCCTCAGGATGACATTATCGTGGTGGGGTGTTCAAGCAGTGTTGGCTTTGCCAACACTGCTTTTTTGTCGACTTGCTCCGTCATTCTGAGGTTTATCCTGAATGTATGAAGGAAGCATTCCGACGAAGGAGGTGATAAGACGGTTCACTTTTCTCTCACTTCACTTGAAACGAAGTCAAACAGCTGTTCATCATATTTGCGGAAAATACGCTTGTATTCTTTACGATGTTGCTTGCATGAAAAAGAATACAAGTATCGAGGTAAAGGGCGTTGCCATTTCCATGTTCAAAGAACAAGAGGCTGACTATATCTCATTAACAGATATGCTCAAAGCAAAAGACGGTGATTTCTTTATTTCCGATTGGTTAAGAAACAGAAATACCATTGAGTTTCTTGGCATTTGGGAAACCGTTAATAACCCCCATTTTAATTATGGCGAATTCGCCATAATTAAAACACAGGCAGGTTTAAATAGCTATAAACTGAGTGCCAAAGAATGGATAAAAAAAACCACTGCAATTGGTATCAGATCTAGAGCAGGTCGATATGGCGGCACTTTTGCACATGTGGATATAGCTCTTGAATTTGGCATGTGGATTTCACCGGAGTTCAAAGTGTACCTTATCAAAGAATTTCAGCGACTAAAGTCAGCCGAAGAAAAACATTTACAATCCGGATGGGGTCTACAACGGACTTTATCAAAAATCAATTACCATATTCTTACAGATGCCATTAAAGAAACTCTGATACCCAAATTATTATCCGCTACTGAAAGTGTTAGACTATATGCAACAGAAGACGACTTATTGAATATGGCATTGTTCGGCAAAACAGCAACACAATGGAGAAAAGAAAACCCAAATACTACCGGCAATATCAGAGACTATGCCACACTAGAGCAACTGGTCATTCTTTCCAATTTAGAAAGCTTGAATGCCGTTCTTATACATCAAGGAATCTCATTCAGCGAGAGACTACTATTATTAAATAAAGCGGCGATTCAGCAAATGCAAACTTTATTAAACAGGAAAGCCACGAAAGCACTCCAGTAACATTTATAATACGCACACCAAATTTGCGGGAAATACGATTGTAGAACTGTGCAATTTTAGGATCAACACTTGCTAAAGAAAAGAGAGATGGGATTGTCCTGAAAATAAAAAAACCAGTTTCATCACCGGTATAAGAGCCGGGAGAGGAGTAACTGGCATCATGGTGTAAAGATAAAATTATTTATTCAACTAAAACAAAAAAAATGATTACGGAAGAAATTAAGTCGTTTATTTCACATCCCCGATTCAATATTTATTTAGAAGAAGCCAATTATAATACAAACGCAGCCTATCAATTATATCTGATAAACATCGAGCTATCCGAAGCGTTGTATCCGGCTTTGTCTTTGTTAGAAATTTCATTGAGAAATGCTATTCATCAAAAGCTAAAGGAATATTTCAATGATGATTTTTGGTTTAAGAATCAATTACCCGGAGAATTTCAAACTGCCATACAAAGAGCTGAACGAAAAATTCAGTTTCAGAAAAAAACTGTTACTGCAGATGGTATTATAGCAGAATTAAACTTTGGTTTTTGGAATCGACTCTTTAATCGGTACCATGCCAAATTACTTTGGAAACCTTTGCGTACAATTTTTGTACATCTTCCAAAACAAGAAAAACAAAGAAAAAATATCGATGAATCTCTCCATCGCATTCGAAACATTCGTAACCGAGTGTACCATTACGAACCCATCTTTCGCGACTTCAACTATCTAGCATCTGTTTATCAAGAAATAAGATTGCTCCTTTTTTGGTTGCATCAATTACTACCGATTGTTTTAAACAAAGTAGATCGATTTGAATACATTCTAATGAAAGTGAAAACCCACTAGTAAAAGATAAAATAATTAAGATTGTATATAACTCTGCAACTGACTAATGGTTTCCGCTTGCGTTAAAATGGTTTCCGTTACCAAATCATTGATGGAAATAATACCCACCAATTGTTCATTTTCTATCACCGGTAAATATCTTAAACGATGAGAAGTCATTAATTGCATGCAAGATTCTACGGTGTCATTCATCGATACATAAGGAAAATCTGTGGTCATGATCTCCCCCACTTTTGTTTCACTCGAATGGCGTCCTTTCAATATCACTTTTCGCGAATAATCGCGCTCTGTCATAATACCGGCAAATTTTTCATCTTTCATCACCACTACTGAACCAATATTCTGTTCAGCCATCAGTTTCAATGCATCGATCACCGTCATCTCAGGTGGAACGGTAGCTACTCTGTTTCCTTTGCGTTGCAATACATTACTTACTTTTCTCATGACAAGCGTTTTAGTTCCTTAATATAGTCAATGGATTTGAATTGTGCAAGTGGTGGATTGTGAAAGGTGAAAAGTGAAAGGTGAAAAAAGATATTTTTATATTGACATGGTTCCATAAAAAATGTCCAACCCCGAAGCTTATAACTTCGAGATTGGACATTCATTATTCAAAATTCCTCTGTTCCTTAGTCTGTTTTCAGCGCCTTATCAATCAGGAAAATCAGATTGGCTCTATGTGCTTTGGTTTCTTCGTTGGTTGAAACGGCAGCTGCCAATTTGGTTTTCAATTTCTTGATGGTGTACAACGCTGCAGCTTTAGATACATCATCAATCGGTGCTTGTGGGTTCAACAAATTCGCAGCACCCTTTACAAAGGTAGTTTGCAGGTATTGTCTGTGAACATTCACATTACCGTTGATATCAGCATCAAAAATACCTTTCACCAAATCACCCATTACATCGGCTACACTGTACTGATTACCATATAAACGAGTATTGGTAATACGCTGCAAAGTGATAGGACTCAGGATATGCGCTAAAGCACCACCAGCCTGCAAGCCTAATACATTATTCGTGATTTTGAAATCTTCACCATTACCCGGCTGATTAAATCCTCTGCGCTGGAATGCGAGATATGGATATACTTGTGCATCTGCATCAAAAGCGTTCGGTGCAAATACATATTTACTCAACACATCCATTGCCTTCTTTTGAGTAGCCAATGGTACCGGTGTATAAGGCTTGTTACCTGAGTTTTGCTCAGGATTGCTTCTGTCGATATACACACCGCCTACATAACGGCTCACCGCATTGATCATGCTGTTACGCTGCCCATTCAACACACCATAACGTGCTCGTACTTCTACGTATGATTGTCCGGGCTTGGTATATTTCTGTACCAGTTTACCCATGAGATTGTTCACCAGTTTGAAACGATCTTCCGCATATGCCACAGCATCATTGGTAAGGTCATTCACATTCACACGTGGATCGATGGCTTTACCGGGAGCTCTCATATCATCACCATCATTACCAAATGCCAATTTAGGATCAGTACTGCGTGACAATATTTTGGTAAGTCCTGCTTCTTCCTGTGACTCAGAGAATGGTGTATACCCGTATTCAATAGCCCACAAATCATAAGGACCTGCTTTAGTAGTATAATAATCACCCTGCTTACTTCTGTCTAATGACACATTGATTGCAGGGTAATCCATTACAGAACCAATCAATCCGATAGAACGTGTAATAGAAGTATTATTGATCTCTGCAGGTGATAACATCTGACTGGCTTTCATGTTGTGATTCAGTCCGAGTGTATGACCCATTTCATGCATGATCAAATAAATCAGGAATTGCTTATGCATTTCTTTGATCTCTCCTTCCGGTGCATCCATGGCTTCGAGGGTGGTATGTCCGGTCATGAACTGTGCTTTCAACTCTCCTGCCAATGTACAAGCCGTATGGTTTTTCATTTGCATGCCGGGGAACTGTAAGTCCGCTGCATTTTGCATAGACGGGCCGTTATACAACTCATCAAAAAGTGGCGTAGCACTTCCTGAGAACCATTCTACAGTGATATCAGCTCCGAGTATTTGTCCGGTACGTGGATTGGTAAAGCTGGGTCCAATGGCTCCATAAGGAGGGTTTGCAGACGATACCCAACGAATTACATTGTAACGAATGTCTGCGGGATCCCAGGTTGCATCATCGGGCATGATTTTCATTTGAACAGCATTTCTAAATCCTGCTTTTTCAAATGCTTCATTCCATTTTAATCCGGCGTCGATAATGGTTTGACGATACTCATGTGGAGTGGTATTTTCTACCCAGAATACAATTGGCTCAACAGGTTCGCTGATGGCTGCAGATGGATCTTTCTTCACCAAATTCCAGCGATTGATCATATCCTTATATGGAACAGGACTGGTACTGGTTTGGTTATTGCGCTGATCCAAGAAATATCCCACACGCTGATCATCTCGGCGTGAACGAAAATCGTTCTTAGGCATTTCAATAAAGCTATGTTGCATACGCACACGCACATAACGAGGATCCGTTACATCAGGACCTCCGCTTGCAAGTGTACTTGGATTATCATAAGACAGATCCACTACTACATCCGTATTATTCGGGAAGGAACGGATATTGGCATACTTAGATTTGGTAGGATTCAATCCACCCAAATTAAACGTGAACATTGCCAATGGGCTTGGTGGTATGATGGGCTTTACAGGATCCAGTTTTTCACTCAGGAATAACTGATCAACACTCACCAAATAACCCAATGAATCTTCGATACTGAATTTATCGTTGTAAAAAACCGCCTCGGGTTTATCTACATCTGCGGTCTTACTCACAGGGTTATTCTTATCATAGAAAAAGCCGGTATTCACTTGAGAGAATTCGATTTTATCAAATGCTCTTTTCATTTTAAACACGGCCGTTGCACGGTGCATACTTTGATGTAAGAACAATGAAGTAGGTCCATTGATGGAAAAACTCTGATAAATGAATTCTTTATCAAGCTGGTCTTTTCTGATATACATCTGAAGACTACCGGTAGCAGTATCCTGATACAGGGTAAATAAGCCTTCGATCTTTTTATTGCCTTTTGTTTTTTCAGCAACTGTCGGTTTTTTGGGTGCTGCAGGCGTTTTAGAGGTATCGCCCGGTGGACGGGTACCGGCTGGCATTCCGGCCGGAGGTTGTTGGGCATACAGGGTTGAGCCCATAAATACCGCACACGCAGATGCGGCAAGCAAGAGTCTTCTCATAGAGCGTTTCATTTAGTTGACTATTAAAATAGTAAATCTGTGTCAGGATTTTACAGCAGAATGGATAAGTGGCAATTTTTTAACAACCGGTCTGGACATAGCGATAAAATAGATGGCACAAACCTCATCTTTATGCGATGGCGGCAATGGCTTTCGCAGCAATAAACCCACTGGTCCAAGCATGCTGAAAATTAAACCCACCGGTAATACCATCCACATCCATAACCTCCCCCGCAAAGAACAATCCGGGCAGCTTTCTGCTTTGCATGGTTTGGGGGTCAATTTCACTGAGCAGAATACCGCCTGCTGTTACAAACTCCTCTTTGAATGTTGTTTTACCTTGTACAACAAACTCCTGTGCAGTCAAATGTTTGATAAGCTTGTTCTGTTGTTTTGCGGGGAGATCTGACCACCTGCATTCCGGATCGATCTCTGATACTTGTAGAAGATACAACCACAAACGATTGGGTAATGCAAACGGATTTTTATTGCTTATTTTTTGAGCGCCTGATCGTTCTCGGATCTCTTGCCACTCATCTCTCAACATCTGTTCGGTATAATTGGGTACCCAGTTCACAAGAATGGTGAAATGATAATTTTTATCTGCCAATTCTCTAGCCCCCCATGCAGAATTTCTTAGAATCACCGGACCACTCATACCCCAATGCGTAATCAGTAATGGACCTTCTTCTTGCAGTTTGGTACCTGCTACTTTAACGATAGCACGTTCCACACTAACCCCCATCAAAGAAGTGATAGGATTACCCGGCATATTGAATGTGAAAAGTGATGGTACCGGTGTGGCAATGGTATGTCCTGTGGTAGTCAACCAATCAAACATACTGGCTTTGGGGAAACCTCCTGTAGCAACGCATACAAAGTCTGCTGAAATAATATCAGCATTGCTTAATTGAAGTTCAAATTTGTTTTCTTTTTTCTGAATGGAAGTAACACCTGTTTGTAATTGTACTGCTACTTTATATTTGTCGGCTTCTTTTAATAAACAATCAATGATGGTTTGAGAATTATCTGTAACCGGAAACATTCTACCATCTTCTTCTGTTTTCAACTGCACCCCTCTTTCTTCAAACCATTGAATCGTATCCTGCGTATAAAACTGATGAAATGATTTTTTTAAGAAGTTTTGTCCGCGTGGATATTTTTTCACCAACTCCGGAATCTCAAAACATGCATGTGTTGTATTGCATCTTCCACCACCGCTGACTTTTACTTTTGAAAGTAGTTTATTGGACTTCTCGAGCAACAATACCTTTAATGAAGGGTACATTCTTGCTGCATTCACTGCGCAGAAAAATCCGGCAGCCCCACCTCCTATTACAACGAGTGTTTTTTGCATACACTTATTTCATCAACATAATCGCAGCCATTGTTTCTACCCCATTCCATAAATTACGGATACGGATATTTTCATTTTCTGCGTGTTGGTTATTATCATGATTGGCAATAGGCACACTAATAGTATTGGCTTTCAGAAATTTCTCAAACTTATACAGTGGTAAACTGCCTCCTAAAGAAGGAACAATCACTAACGTTCCATTGGTCGTTTTTTTAACAGCGGCTACTATTTCCTGCGCAATAGGCAAATCCATAGGTGTACGTTGCGCATTGTAACCATCGTGTTTTATGACTTTAGCTATTTTTTGATATTGATTTCTCTCTTCAATGGTAGGATCTCTATCAATTACATAATAACCCTGAGTTTTGATATGATCTACCACACGTTGCTGCTGAAGCTGATAATCATTTCCTTTCACTAAACGAAGATCCAGTGTTGCAATGGCAGTAGTAGGAATTACGTTGGCAGCCAGTTTACCGGCATTGGCACTTTGTATACCATTGATATTGAGCGATGGCAACATCAACGACTCCTGTAAAGTATATCCATCCATTTCCGGCTTGATGAATCCCAATTCTTTTTTCATTTGTTCATCTGCCATAGGTATACCGGCAATAGCGGCTTTCTCTGTGGGTGATAAAGGTGTTACATCATCATAAAAACCTTTGATGGTTACTTTACCACTTTCATCTTTCATCGATGCCAATAACTTAGCCATCATCAATGCGGGATTCGGTACCCAGTTACCATAATGACCGCTGTGTAATGGTCTCAAAGGACCATATACCGTTACATCCATATTTGCATCGCCTCTTACGCCGAAACAAACCAGTTTATTTCCCGACTGATGAACAGGGCCATCACAGATAACCCAGATATCAGATTGTAATTCCGTTGGATACTTGAATAAAATTTCCTGCAAGTGTGGTGAACCCGCTTCTTCTTCACCTTCGAAAAAGAATTTGATGTTACAATTGGGTAACTGTCCTGACTGAATAATAGCTTCATAAGCCCATAGAATAGCCATTACACCACCCTTATCATCAGAAGCACCTCTAGCAAAAATTCTCCAATCTTCGTTGATCTTATTTCCTTGTGAAGGAAGCGGAATGATTTTTTCTGCATCAGCAGTTGTTCCATTCACAAGTTTAGGTGTAAAGGGCTGAAAACCTGTCGCCCATTTGGAAGGATCAACGGGTTGTCCATCATAATGCGCATAAAAGATGATGGTTTTAACAGCACCGGGCACTTTGATCTCTCCATAAATAGCCGGTGGTGCATCTTTTGTTTGGGGTGTGAGTAATTTTACATCTTGGATATTACGCTTACGCATCAGCTCCATAATCATGGATGCATTACGCTGAATATTGTAGGTATCGGAAGCTACATTGGGAATGGATAATAACTGCATGAATTCTTGTAACCATGCATGTTCTTTTTGCTGTCTGAGCGTTCTTACTTTTTCGATATCAGTTACCTGTGATAGCAACAAAAAAGGCTGGATACACAGTGCAAGAAGCAACAACAATGTTTTCATCGACAGCAGTTTTATAGTAGACTGAATTGTCTAATAATAAGAGGTATTGAGGTTTGCGTTCGCTTTCTCCGCTGCCTCAATAATGCTATAATCAGAAAGTATCAATGCTTGTCCACGCTTCACACATACATCATGTTCAAAGTGACAAGCTGCTTTTCCGTCTTGTGTACGCACTGTCCATCCATCATCATCGGTATATACTTCTTTTGTACCCAAATTGATCATGGGTTCAATAGCTAACACCAAGTTTTCTTTCATCTTCGGACCATTTCCACGTTTACCGTAATTGGGAACCTGCGGGTCTTCATGTAAGCTGCGGCCTAACCCATGCCCAACCAGCTCTCTCACCACTCCATAGCCATGTTTTTTTTCAGCATGCTCCTGAATGGCAAAAGAGATATCTCCGACTCTATTATTTACTATAGCTTTCTCAATGCCTTTGTACAAAGACTCTTTTGTAACTTTTACCAATTGAATAATCTCAGGGTCGGTTTCACCTATCATAAATGTATAAGCATGATCACCATGCCATCCATTTAGAATTACTCCCATATCAACAGAAACCACATCACCATCTTTGAGAGGAATATCATTGGGAAATCCGTGTACAACTACATCATTCACCGAAGCACATACGTTGAAAGGATATCCTCTGTAATTATAAAAAGAAGGAACTGCTTTATGGTCTTTCACAAAATCACCACAAAGTTTATCGATCTGCATCGTCGTCATACCAGGCTTCAACACTTTGGCCACTTCAGTAAGTGTTTTACTTACCAACAGTGCCGCTTCTTTCATCAGGGCTATTTCCGCTTCTGTTTTATAAATGATCATATGATTTCTTCTCGACATGATAAAAAAACAAACCTGTCGTCGCTATCAGCGAGACGACAGGTTTGCAAATATCGTACTTTTTGTCCATGGTCTATGGTCCATGGACCATGGTCTAAAAACTAGATCGTTGTTGTAGAAACAGTCTGTCTGCCTTGTATACGACCACCTTTCATCAGTCCATCGTATTGACGCATCAATAGGTATGTTTCAATTTGCTGTAGTGTATCCAATACCACACCTACCATGATGAGTAATGAAGTACCACCAAAGAAAGTGCTGAATCCTTGCGTAACACCCAAGCGCTGAGCGAATCCTGGCATAATACCTACCAATGCTAAGAAGATAGCACCCGGTAAAGTAATTCTGTCCATTACAGATCCAATATAATCAGCAGTTGGTTGTCCGGGCTTCACACCTGGAATAAAACCGTTGTTACGTTTCAGGTCTTCTGCAATTTGTTTAGGGTTAAATATCAATGCAGTGTAAAGGAAAGTAAATCCGATTACCATGATTGAATAAATCACCATATACCAGGTATTGCTATGATCGTTGAAGATCTTCACGATACCCTGAGCAGAATCAAGATTGGTAAATGATACGAGTGTAGGCAGGAACATGATCGCTTGAGCGAAGATGATCGGCATTACACCGGCGCTGTTTACTTTGATAGGCAGGAACTGACGAGCACCACCGAACTGACGGTTGCCAATGATCTGCTTTGCGTAGTTAACAGGTATTTTACGAACACCTTGTACCAGTACGATCAATCCAAGGATGATTGCAATCAGTATAGCTATCTCGATCAAGAAGATCAATAAACCACCACCGGCTCTTTCACCTTTCGCACTAAATTCCTGGATCAATGATTGTGGAAGACGTGCAAGGATACCTACCATGATGATGATGGATGTACCATTACCCAATCCTTTGTCTTGGATCTTTTCACCCAACCACATTACAAACATGGTACCTGCTGTTAATGTAATAACAGTAGAGAACCAGAAGTAAGGTGCATAAGCAGGCATGATCGCTTCAGCGTAACCCGGACTGTTCAGGTAGGCAACATAAGCACCCGCCTGAAATGCGGTAACTATTACGGTGAGGTAACGTGTCCACTGATTGATTTTTTTACGTCCGCTATCTCCTTCTTTTTGAACTTTCTGTAACTGAGGAACCAAGATGGTCATCAGCTGCATAAAGATAGAAGCAGAGATATAGGGCATGATACCCAATGCAAGGATAGAAGCCTGAGAAAAGGCTCCACCTGCGAACATATCAAAGATGCCTAACAGACCTCCACCACTTTGGGCAGATTTCTGTGCTTCTTCAATTTTATTAGGATCGATACCCGGTAATACGATGTGGGTACCAAAACGATACGTAAGAACCAGTGCAAGTGTAATAATGATCTTGTTACGAAGCTCCTCTATCGTCCAAATATTCCTTAATGTCTGAACTAGTTTTTTCACTTGAATGCAATTGTAAGCGTTAATAGTCTTAAACCAAAAAAAGACGCACGTTGTGCGTCTGGCAAGTTACGATAAAATTACTTGATAATTTCAACGCTACCACCTGCAGCTTCGATAGCATTTTTTGCTTTTTCGCTGGCTGCATTCACTTTGAAAGATACTTTAGCTTTCAGTTCACCGTTGGCCAATACTTTTACTTTATCGGTACGGCTGATCAAGCCATTGATGTATAAATTTTCAAGGCTGAATTCAGTGAAGCCATATTTCTCTACCAATTGGTCGATTTGACCCAGGTTAAATACGACGAATTCAACACGGTTGTTGTTCTTGAATCCACGCTTAGGGATACGACGCTGGATAGGCATCTGACCACCTTCGTGAGCCATTTTGCTCTTATAACCGGCGCGGCTTTGTCCACCCTTGTTACCTTTTGTAGATGTACCACCCTTACCGGATGCTTCACCACGACCTAAACGTTTTTGCTTGTGTGTAGAACCTTCTGCAGGTTTCAGATTGTGTAGTTTCATGTTGTATTGATTTTGAACTTTCGGGGAATCACCCCTCGCAAATGATTTGAAAATGTGTTGTCAGTGATCGATAGAACTCTGATTTTTTATAAACAGAAAATGAATCAAGTAAATTGACTCATTTTCATTCCGCATGATACGGAACAAATTCTATCTTATCTGATTTGATTAAGCGATTTCTTCAACCTTCACCAGGTGGCTTACTTTATTCACCATACCCAGGATCTGAGGAGTAGCTTCTACTTCTCTTGAAGCATTTAACTTCTTCAAACCTAAAGCGATCAAAGTTTGTTTTTGACGCTCAGATCTGTCGATACCGCTTTTAATCTGTGTGATCTTGATCTTTTTCATAACTACTTTATTGAGTTAGTCTATAGTCCATAGACCATGGACCATGGACTATGGACTAACAACCAATGATTATCCATTAAATACTTTGCTCAGCTTAATCGTACGGGTTTTAGCAACCTGAACGGGTTCACGCAACAGGCTTAACGCCTTGATGGTAGCTTTTACCACGTTGTGAGGGTTTGCAGAGCCTAGGCTTTTTGCCAATACGTCTGTTACACCT
The DNA here is from genome assembly GCA_964392685.1 of uncultured Sediminibacterium sp. Lineage (GTDB taxonomy): Bacteria > Bacteroidota > Bacteroidia > Chitinophagales > Chitinophagaceae > Sediminibacterium. The sequence goes on along the minus strand of CAYMQQ010000057.1, from coordinate 1,991 downwards.
GCGCTTTCCAGAACGGCACGCATGCTACCTCCCGCGATCACACCCGCACCATGAGCGGCCGGTTTGATCAGGACTTTAGCAGCACCATCTTTCGCCCACTGCTCGTGAGGAACGGTTCCATGCATTACAGGTACTTTTACCAGGTTCTTCTTGGCATCTTCGATACCTTTTGTGATAGCTTCCTGAACTTCTTTTGCTTTACCCAGGCCTTGTCCAACCACACCACTTTCATTACCCACTACTACCAGTGCTGAGAAGCTGAAGGTACGTCCACCTTTAGTGGTTTTCACCACACGGTTAATGGCAACTACTTTCTCTTTCAGTTCCATGTCGCCACCGGCTTTTACCTTATTTACGTTTACTTTAGACATTTATCTAACGATTAATTGTTGTTAGCAGATTAGAATTGCAGACCACCTTCTCTTGCACCGTCGGCTACGGATTTAACACGGCCGTGGTACAGGTTACCACCACGATCGAATACTACAGTATTCAATCCCAGTTCAGTGGCTTTACGTGCGATTGCCGCACCTACCAGTTTCGCTTTTTCGATCTTGGTTACTTTCTGAGCAGCGATGTCTTTATCGCGAGATGAAGCTGCTGCCAGTGTTTGACCATTATCATCATCGATCAACTGTGCATAAATATCAGCATTACTTCTGAATACAGATAAGCGTGGCTTAACAGCTGTACCAGCCACTTTCTTACGAATGCGGTATCTGATTTTTTGCCTTTGAATTAATTTACCCATTTTATTGTATTTGTTACTTCCGATTCGGCCGGAAGCATGTTTAACATCTTGTTTCAGTCCATAGACCATGGTCCATAGACCATCGACTATTTATTATTTACCTGCTGCTTTACCTGCTTTTCTTCTCAGGATCTCACCAGCGTATTTCACACCCTTACCTTTGTATGGTTCAGGCTTACGTAAGCTTCTCAATTTAGCAGCTACCTGACCGATCAGTTGCTTATCGATACCTTCTAAAAGGATCTTTGGGTTCTGACCTTTTTCAGTTACTGTAGCAACTTTCAATTCTTTAGGTACTTCGAAAATGATATTGTGAGAATAACCCAATGCCAGATCCAAAATGTTTCCGGTATTAGCGGCTTTGAAACCCACACCCACCAATTCCAATTCTCTCTTGATACCTTCAGTAACACCTTTTACCATGTTACTTACCAATGCACGATACAAACCATGCATAGCGCGATGACGGATCTGATCAGTAGGACGTTCAAATACTACTTCATTGTCTTTGATAGTAACAGTGATATCTCTATCGATCTGCTGCTTCAATTCACCCTTAGGGCCTTTTACAGTAATTTCATTCTCCTTGCTAACAGTGATGGTTACACCTGCTGGGATGGTTACCGGTTTTTTTCCAATACGAGACATAGTCGTTTCTTTTTTATTGTTCAACTAAAATCCTGACCGTGTTCAGCTCCGACTAAAAGCTTAATTGTCAGACAGGACAATAACTTAATTAAGAGATGTAGCAAAGAACTTCACCACCTACATTCTGCGCTTTTGCTTGCTTATCAGTCAGTACACCTTTAGAAGTACTTAAGATAGCCACGCCCAAACCATTGATTACTCTTTTGATTTCAGCAGGTTTAGCATATTGACGCAGACCCGGACGGCTTACTCTTTCCAGAGAGCGGATCGCAGGTTGTTTAGTAGAAGGATCGTATTTCAACGCGATCTTGATCAGACCTTGTTTGTTATCATCTTCAAATTTGTATTTCAGGATATAACCCTGTTCGTACAGGATCTCTGTCATACGCTTTTTCAGATTAGAAGCAGGAATTTCTACCAGTCTGTGACCAGCCATCTGTGCATTACGAATCCTGGTTAAGAAGTCTGCTATTGGATCAGTTACCATTTTTATTAGAATTATTCGTGTTCAAAATTTTGTACCAAATTCCCTTTAGGGACAGGGCATTACCAGCTTGCTTTTTTTACACCTGGTATTTTACCATTCAGGGCC
>CAYMQQ010000056.1:3840-14624 GCA_964392685.1 uncultured Sediminibacterium sp. | reverse complement strand
GTGCAACTACCGGTAACTTCACCAATATCAATGCAACCGGCACGATCACTGGTGGAACTTTCAGTGGAACATTAAGTGCAAGTGCACAGAACAGCATCAATAATCTGGCGAACGTAATAAGTCTGACAGCAACGAATGCAAGCATCACGAATGCGAACATTACGAACCTGACAGGACTGACGAACTTAAGTGTGACAGGAACTATTGATGCAGCAACGATGAGTGCTACAACAGGTAACTTCACAACAGCGAATATTAGCAACTTGGCTGGTCTGACTAACTTAAGTGTAACTGGAACAATTCAGTCAGCAACAGTGAGTGCTACAACAGGTAACTTCACGAACATTAATGCAACAGGCACCATCACTGGAGGAACCTTTAGTGGTACTTTAAGTGCAAGTGCACAGAACAGTATCAATAATCTGGCGAACGTAACCGCATTGACAGCAACGAATGCAAGCATTACGAATGCGAACATTACGAACCTCACTGGTCTTACGAACTTAAGTGTAACTGGAACAGTAGATGCAGGCACGATCAGTGCGACAACTGCGAACATCAGCAACCTCGCTGGACTGACTAATTTAAGTGTAACTGGAACAGTTCAATCAGCAACAGTAAGTGCAACCACAGGTAACTTCACAAATATCAATGCAACTGGAACAATCACTGGTGGAACCTTCAGTGGTACTTTAAGTGCAAGTGCCCAGAACAGCATCAATAATCTGGCGAACGTAACAGCTCTGACAGCCACAAATGCAAGCATCACGAATGCAAACATTACAAACCTGACAGGTTTAACGAACCTGAGTGTAACCGGAACGGTAGATGCAGGAACTTTGAGTGCAACAACTGCGAACATCAGCAACCTCGCTGGACTGACTAATTTAAGTGTAACTGGAACAGTTCAATCAGCAACAGTAAGTGCAACCACAGGTAACTTCACAAATATCAATGCAACTGGAACAATCACTGGTGGAACCTTCAGTGGTACTTTAAGTGCAAGTACTTTGAATAGTATTACAAGTCTTGCAAATCTGACTAGCTTAACTGCTACCACAGCTAATATTACTACAGCCAATATTAGTAATGCTACAGTGAGTGGAACCTTTACAGCAACGAATGCGAACATCAGTAACCTGACAGGTCTTACAAATTTGAGTGTAACCGGAACAGTAGATGCTGGAACGATCAGTGCGACAACGGCGAATATCAGCAACCTCGCAGGACTGACTAACTTAAGTGTAACTGGAACAATTCAGTCAGCAACAGTGAGTGCTACAACAGGTAACTTCACGAACATCAATGCAACCGGCACCATCACAGGTGGAACTTTCAGTGGAACCTTAAGTGCAAGTGCACAGAACAGCATCAATAATCTGGCAAACGTAACGAGTCTAACAGCAACGAATGCAAGCATCACGAATGCGAACATTACAAACCTGACTGGTCTTACAAACTTGAGTGTAACCGGAACAGTAGATGCTGGTACAATCAGTGCAACCACAGCGAACATCAGCAACCTCGCAGGGCTGACTAATTTGAGTGTAACGAACACGATCCAGTCAGCAACTGTAAGTGCAACAACGGGTAACTTCACGAACATCAATGCAACTGGAACAATCACAGGCGGAACCTTCAGTGGAACCTTAAGTGCAAGTGCACAGAACAGTATCAATAATCTGGCAAACGTAACGAGTCTGACAGCTACTAATGCAAGTATTACGAATGCGAACATCAGTAACCTGACAGGATTAACTAATTTAAGTGTAACCGGAACAGTAGATGCAGGAACAATCAGTGCAACAACGGCGAATATCAGCAACCTCGCAGGACTGACAAACTTGAGTGTAACAAACACGATTCAGTCAGCAACTGTAAGTGCAACTACCGGTAACTTCACGAACATCAATGCAACTGGAACAATCACAGGTGGAACCTTTAGTGGTACTTTAAGTGCAAGTGCACAGAACAGTATCAATAATCTGGCGAACGTAACGAGTCTGACAGCAACGAATGCAAGCATCACGAATGCGAACATTACGAACCTGACAGGACTGACGAACTTGAGTGTAACCGGAACAGTAGATGCTGGTACAATCAGTGCAACCACAGCGAACATCAGCAACCTCGCTGGACTGACTAACTTAAGTGTAACGGGAACCATCCAGGGAGCAACAGTAAGTGCTACAACAGGTAACTTCACGAACATCAATGCAACTGGAACAATCACTGGTGGAACCTTCAGTGGAACCTTAAGTGCAAGTGCTCAGAACAGCATTAATAATCTGGCGAACGTAACCAGTCTGACAGCGACGAATGCAAGCATCACGAATGCGAACATTACGAACCTGACTGGTCTAACGAATTTAAGTGTAACTGGAACAGTAGATGCTGGAACGATCAGTGCAACCACAGCGAACATCAGCAACCTTGCAGGACTGACTAACTTAAGTGTAACTGGAACAATTCAGTCAGCAACAGTAAGTGCAACTACCGGAAACTTCACAAATATCAATGCAACTGGCACAATCACTGGTGGAACCTTCAGTGGTACCTTAAGTGCAAGTACTTTGAATAGTATTACAAGTCTTGCAAACCTGACTAGCTTAACTGCTACCACAGCTAATATTACTACAGCCAATATTAGTAATGCTACAGTGAGTGGAACCTTAACAGCAACGAATGCGAACATCACGAACCTGACAGGACTGAATAATTTAAGTGTAACTGGAACAGTAGATGCAGGCACGATCAGTGCAACGACAGCGAACATCAGCAACCTCGCTGGACTGACGAACTTAAGTGTAACCAACACGATTCAGTCAGCAACTGTAAGTGCTACTACTGGTAACTTCACAAATATCAATGCAACTGGTACCATCACAGGTGGAACCTTCAGTGGTACCTTAAGTGCAAGTACTTTGAATAGTATTACAAGTCTTGCAAACCTGACTAGCTTAACAGCTACCACAGCTAATATTACTACAGCTAATATTAGTAATGCTACAGTAAGTGGAACATTAACAGCAACGAATGCGAACATTACGAACTTGACTGGTCTAACGAATTTAAGTGTAACCGGAACAGTAGATGCTGGAACGATCAGTGCGACAACAGCGAACATCAGCAACCTCGCTGGACTGACTAATTTAAGTGTAACTGGAACAGTTCAATCAGCAACAGTAAGTGCAACTACCGGTAACTTCACGAATATCAATGCAACAGGAACAATCACAGGCGGAACCTTTAGTGGTACTTTAAGTGCAAGTGCACAGAATAGCATCAATAATCTGGCGAACATAACAAGTCTGACAGCAACGAATGCAAGCATCACGAATGCGAACATTACGAACCTGACTGGTCTGACGAACTTGAGTGTAACCGGAACAGTAGATGCTGGAACGATCAGTGCAACCACAGCGAACATCAGCAACCTCGCAGGACTGACTAATTTAAGTGTAACCAACACGATTCAATCAGCAACGGTAAGTGCTACAACAGGTAACTTCACGAACATCAATGCAACAGGCACCATCACTGGTGGCACTTTTAGTGGAACTTTAAGTGCAAGCACACTGAATAGTATCACGAGTCTTGCTAACTTATCTTCTATAACGGTAACATCGGCAAGTATTACCAATGCCAATATTACCAACCTGACAGGACTAACGAACTTAAGTGTGACAGGCACAGTACAGGCAGGAACATTAAGTGCAAGTACCATTAATACAAGTGTTATCAACGGATTAACTGCACTTACTGTAAACGGTACTATTCAAGGTACTACCATAAGTGCTACAACAGCCAATTTATCTAATGCAGCTATTACAGGTACAGCTACTGCAAATACTGTAAGCGCTACTACTGTAAATGCTGGTACAGGCAACTTTAATAGTATCAATACAACCGGCACCATTACTGCGAATACATTCAGTGGTTCACTTGCCAATCCATTGTCAGTAGGATTTGGGTTATTAGCCAACAACCTTACATCTACAACTTATAATGGTGGTCAACCTGTGACATTCAGAGCGGATACAATTGCCATGTCTACGAAAGCATTTGCAAATTTCCTTTCTGATACTAAGTTCAATATAATCGATACCGTAGCCTTTACATCTAGAATCAAAGTATCCGATACTGCGATGATGTTGGGTGGATCTATCTATTACCCTGGATTTGCCGGACCTAGTCCGCCAAGAACCGGTTATGCGCGTTTTGATGATGTGGTGAAATATTTTGAATTAAACAGCCTTGTAGATGATAACTTCCTGAGGTATGTGGATACTGCTGATATGTTAACCCCGTATCGACTTAGGATTAATTTCATGGAGCAGGATTCTTTCCCAAGTATTCGAAATGCTTTAGCAACACGACCGAGGGAAGGTAATACCGATTTGGTAACACTGGGTACCGTCACAACCGGAACCTGGAATGCTACGATCATTGATCCGATATATGGTGGTACGGGTGTCGATAATGGATCGAGTACTATTACATTAGGTGGTAATATCAATACAGCAGGTAATTTGACTACGATAGGGAACAATATAACCTTTAGGGCAACAGGACCAACAGATGTTACATTACCGACATCCGGAACGGTAGCAACGCTTACAGGTACAGCAACACTTACGAATAAAACCATCAGTGGTGCATCCAATACATTGACCAATATTGCAGGTACTTCATTATTGTCGAATACGGTAGCGTTAGGTAATATTCAACAGATTAGTACTGCCAGATTACTGGGTAGAAGTACGGCAGGTACTGGAGACGTGGAGCAGATCACCATTGGCACTGGTTTACAATTAGTAGGAGGAGAGTTGAGTGCTACGGGTGGCGGTGGCGGCGGCGGTACGGTTACATCCATTTCAGTAAGTGGTTCAAACGGAATCGGCGTATCTGGTTCTCCAATTACTACCAGCGGTACTATTACACTTTCATTGGGTGCAATTACACCTAGCTCTGTAACTGCAAGTGGAACTATTGCAGGCTCAAACCTTACCGGAACAAACACAGGAGACGTAACGTTAACCGGACAGAACTATTTAACAATATCTGGTCAGCAAATCACCGCAAACGCTGTTAACTTGGGCGGAACTAATGTAACCGGAACGCTTGCAGAAGCTAGGTTCCCGGCATTAACAGGAGCCATTACTACATCAGCCGGTTCACTAGCAACAACATTGGCGAACGATGCTGTGACAACAACTAAGATTCTGAACTCTAATGTTACCTTGGCTAAAATCCAGGATATCTCCACTGCAACCATCCTTGGAAGAAATACATCCGGAACTGGTGTGGTAGAACAATTGAGTCCGGCTGTTGTGAAAACCATGTTGGCATTAACGAGCACTGATGTTGGTTTAGGAAACGTAGAAAATACAGCATTGTCTACATGGGCAGGTAGCACCAATCTTACCACATTAGGAACCATTACAACCGGTACTTGGAATGCATCAGTAATTAGTCCAACTTATGGTGGTACAGGTGTGAATAATGGTACCAGAACCATTACCCTAGGTGGTAATCTAACAACTGTTGGTGCATTCAATACCACACTCAACGTTTCCGGTGCAACCAATGTTACCTTGCCAACAGCAGGTACACTAGCCACTTTAACGGGTACGGAAACATTGACCAATAAAACCATCAGTGGAGCTTCAAATACATTGACCAATATCGCTACATCATCTTTAACAGGAACATTGGCAGCAGCACAATTTCCTGCATTAACGGGTGATGTGACTACTACAGCCGGAGGCCTTGCTACCACATTGGCAACAGTGAACAGCAATGTGGGTACATTTGGATCATCTACTGCTATACCAACTATCACAGTCAATGGTAAAGGCTTGGTAACAGGCGTTACAACCAATGCAGTGGTAGCTCCGGCGGGTACACTAACAGGCACTACTTTAGCTTCTGGAGTTGTAAACTCTTCATTGACATCGGTGGGTACATTAGGAAGTTTGAATGTGTCAGGTACCGGTTCATTTGGAACAGTCAGTGCAACTACTTTTAATGGTGTTACAGCAGCGCAGGGTATACAAATTTTTACATCAGGTTCGGGTAACTATATAGTCCCGGCAGGAGTATATTCCATTGTAGTAGAAATCGTAGGGGGTGGAGGCGCTGGTGGTGGAACAACTAGTAGTGGTACAAGTGGTGTTCAAGCGGCTAGTGGAGGAGGTTCAGGTGGTTATGCACGTTCCATTATCGCTGTTACACCCGGACAAAGTATTAGTTATTCAGTTGGTGCGGCAGGTGCTGCTGCAAGTGGTGCTAATGGTGGTGCCGGTGGAAATACAACATTTGGCGCATTGACAGCTAATGGTGGTTCCGGTGGAACTACTATGGCAGTTGGTACAACAGTACTTAGAAACGTAGGTGGAACAGGTGGAACATCTAGTGGCGGAGATGTTAATATTCAGGGAGGTGATGGCGATCCTGGTATGAGGTTTACAACAGCTATAGGCTTCTCTGGAAGAGGTGCCAATTCAAGACTTGGTTCTGGGGGCCAATCTGTAATTGCAAGCAATACCTCTATTGCCGGACTTGTAGGAGAGGGCTTTGGAGCAGGCGGTAGTGGTGCATATTTTAACCGTTCAAGTGGTACGCCTGGGGCGCAATCCGGTGGTGCTGGTCTTGCTGGTGTTATTATTATTCATGAGTTCAGATAATAAAATGATTTTGTATTTCATGTTCTATGATAATATTAAATTCAAATGTCGATCGGTTGCTAACAATGCAAACCGATTGACATTTTTTTAAAATGAAGCGTTTACTTTAGCCTATTTTTAAGAGATGAAAAAGTTACCCATTATACTACTTGTTTTTTTTACACCCACTATTTGTTTTGGACAAAAAGTAACCACAAAAACGCCTGCACCTAACACAAATAATACCATTAAATTGGTTTCCATCAACGATTCCATCCAATATGCCATAGGTGCCTTTGTAGCCCAATGGATCAATAACAACGGATTTCTGATCAGCAATCCGGCTCTTTTTATCAAAGGGATTGATGATGTTTTTCAAAGTAAACCTCGAATGATACCCGATTCTGTAATACCGGTTATCATTACTGCCTACCAACAGGTAACACAAAAAGATCGTTCCATCAAACTGGAGCAACAACTGTTTACTAATATCAAACAAAGACCTGGTTTAGGTATTCTGCCGAATGGTGTTCATTATTTTATTCTGAAATCTGCGCAGGGAATAAGACCTCAGTTTAACGATACGGTTACCATCCATCTCAGGGGAACACTGGCAGATGGAACTGTTTTTGAGGACACATATAAAAAGTCTCCATTCAAAATAACACCCGCTGAAATGGTTCCAGGTGTAAGTGAAGCATTACAGATGATGCCGGTGGGATCTAAATGGCAGATTTATGTACCCGCCATGTTGGCTTATGCTGATAAAGGAACGTCTGTAATTCCCCCAAACAGTGCATTGGTAGTGGAAATAGAATTATTGAATATCACCAGTCCCAAAAAAGACTAATTCAACATTGTTCCAGTAATATACATTCTGTATATTTATAATGTCTTATTGCTTAATAAACTACTAAACATGAAAACTTTATTCCTCTTTGTTCTTTCCGCCGGAATGAGTGTAAGTCTACTTGCTCAAACCAAAACCCCTGCACAAATCGCTAAAGAAAAAGCAGACGCTGATACACTTCAATATGCATTAGGTGTCTATATGGTAAAGTCTTTGCAAAAAAATGGGGTTATTATTAACAACCCGGCCATATTCCAAAAAGCAGTAGATGATGTATTGACCAAGAAAAAACTCATGATCAGTGAAGCAAGTGCTGAGTCTAGAATCAATAATTTTCAGAATGCCATCAATTCTGAAAAAGGATTGATGATGGAACAAAAGCTCTTTGCAGAACTCAATAAACAATCAGGTGTTGTTCGCATGCCCAGTGGTGTGAACTATGCAGTGATAACAAAGGGGACAGGAAGAAATCCGGAGCCGGAAGACACAGTTGTCATCAATATCGTTGGTAAATTACCCGACGGAACCGTATTTATCGATTCAGATAAAAACAAAGAATCCTTTCTAATTTTGGTGAAAGACCTAGTGCTAGGATTACAGGATGCAGTACTGAGAATGAAAGAAGGTTCTGTATGGCGTGTATTTATTCCCGCAACACTGGGTTTTGGTGCATCCGGCAATGGTTCTACGGTTCCTCCTTATATGCCATTGGTATATGATATTGGGTTGGTTTCTGTACGTCCGGCCAAAGCCAAATAAGCCATCATCCATTCAAATGATGATGATAATGTATCTAATTGTTTGATTATCAAATTTTTACGAAAAGCCTTTGGATTTTATCCAAGGCTTTTTTTTCGGGGATAATTTAATCTGATCGCTATTATTAGGGAATTGGTATTATTCCTACCTTTGCCGCCTTGAAAATGGGAGCGTATGCTTCCTGCAAAAAAATATTTAAACAAGCACTTTTATGGCTGACTTGAAATTTCAACGCAACTTTGGTATTGCCGCACACATTGATGCCGGTAAAACCACTACTACCGAGCGTATCCTGCGCTACACCGGTATGATTCACAAAATTGGTGAGGTACATGATGGTGCCGCTACTACTGACTGGATGGAGCAGGAAAAAGAAAGAGGTATCACCATTACTTCTGCTGCTGTTAGCTGTCAGTGGAATTTCCCAACTGTAAAAGGGAAAGCTGATGCGAATACAAAGAGCTATTACTTTAATATCATTGATACTCCGGGTCACGTGGATTTTACTGTAGAGGTAGAACGTTCTATGCGTGTACTGGATGGCTTGATTGCCCTTTTCTCTGCTGTGGATGGTGTTGAACCTCAATCTGAGACTGTATGGCGTCAGGCAAACCGTTATAAAGTTCCTCGTATCGGTTTCGTTAATAAAATGGACCGTTCCGGTGCCGACTTCCTGAATGTAGTCAATCAGGTAAAAGAAATGTTGGGTGCAAAAGCTGTACCTCTACAATTACCGATCGGTGCTGAAGATAACTTCAAAGGGGTTGTTGACCTGATCAAAATGAAAGGGATCATCTGGCACATGGAAACAGAAGGAATGACTTTCGATGAGATCGATGTTCCTGCTGATATGAAAGAAGATGTAGAATTCTGGAGACAGAATTTGATTGAAGCAGTAGCTGAATATGATGATACATTGATGGAGAAATTCTTCGATGATCCAAACAGCATTTCTGAAGACGAAGTTCACGAAGCAATCCGTAAAGCTTGTATCGATTTGAGCATCGTTCCTATGATGTGTGGATCTTCATTCAAGAATAAGGGTGTACAAACTGCACTGGATGCTGTTTGTCGCTACCTGCCTTCTCCTGTTGATATCGAAGATACCGTAGGTACTGATCCTGATACAGGTGAAACCATCACTCGTAAACCTAGTGCAAAAGAACCATTTGCTGCACTGGCATTTAAGATCATGACAGATCCTTTCGTAGGTCGTCTGGCTTTCTTCCGTTGTTATAGCGGTCACCTTGATGCCGGTTCTTATGTTTTGAACGTAAGAAGTGGAAAGAAAGAGCGTATCAGCCGTATCATGAAGATGTTTGCCAACAAACAAAACCCAATCGACTTCATCGAAGCGGGTGATATTGCAGCAGCTGTAGGTTTCAAAGAAATTAAAACCGGTGATACCCTTTGTGATGAGAACCATCCAATTACCCTTGAGAACATGTTCATCCCTGAGCCTGTAATCGCTATCGCTGTTGAGCCTAAAACACAGGCTGACGTTGATAAAATGGGTATGGCTATCGCTAAGCTGGTAGAAGAAGATCCAACACTGCGTGTAAATACGGATGAAGATACAGGTCAAACCATCCTTCGTGGTATGGGTGAATTACACCTTGAGATCATCGTAGATCGTATGCGTCGTGAATTCAAAGTAGAAGTAAACCAGGGTGCGCCTCAGGTTGCTTATAAAGAAGCATTCGGAACCACCATCGAACACCGTGAAGTGCTGAAGAAGCAGTCGGGTGGTCGTGGTAAGTTCGCGGATATCCAATTCTCAATCGGCCCTGCTGATGAAGAATGGCTGAAAGAAAATGAAGGAAAGCATTTCCAATTCGTGAATGATATCTTCGGTGGATCGATCCCTAAAGAATTCATCCCTGCTATTCAGAAAGGTTTTGAAACCGCAATGACTACAGGTGTGCTGGCAGGTTACCCGGTGAATAACATGAAGGTTCGTGTATTCGACGGTAGCTACCATGATGTGGATTCTGATTCAATGTCATTTGAATTGTGTGCGAAGTCCGGTTTCCGTGAAGCAGGACGTAAGGCAAAGCCAACATTGTTGGAGCCGATCATGAAAGTAGAGGTATTGACTCCAGATCAGTACATGGGTGATGTAACAGGTGACTTGAACCGTCGTCGTGGTATGTTGGAAGGTATGGATAGCCGTGCTAACCTACAGGTGATCAAGGCGAAAGTTCCTTTGAGCGAAATGTTTGGTTACGTAACCCAACTGCGTTCATTGTCTTCCGGTCGCGCCACTTCAACCATGGAGTTCTCACACTATTCTCCTGCACCAAACAATATCGCAGAAGAAGTAATGGCAAAGAACAAAGGAAAAGTAAAGATCGAGGAATAAGATTCCTTGCTCACATAGAAAAAGCCCCAGCAGTGATGTTGGGGCTTTTTAGTATAGTCCATAGTCCATAGACCATGGTTTATGGTCTACTTACAATACTGCACAATAATATTATTCGCATCTGCATAGTTTTTGGATTTAGAAA
>CAYMQQ010000056.1:0-3740 GCA_964392685.1 uncultured Sediminibacterium sp. | reverse complement strand
TTACAATACTGCACAATAATATTATTCGCATCTGCATAGTTTTTGGATTTAGAAATCTGAAGGGTTTGACAACCCACTTCCTTTTCTCCTAGGTTGATATGACTCACGCCTTTAAAAAATTCAGATTTGCCATCATTGGTGATTTTTAAAGCAATTACTTTATCAAAATAATAAATGGCTCTTCTATATTGTTTCAAGTTGAAATAACTGACACCTGCATTCTCATAAATAGCATAATTGAATGCATTGATCTCTGCGGCACGAACAAATTTTGCAGCAGCTGTTTGATAATCTTGTTTAGCAAAAGCAGCAACACCTTCATTATAGATCTGAGTTGCTTTTTGTAGGGTAGCGGCATTTTGTTCTATACTATTTCCAACCGTACCCGCAAAATTTAGGTTGCTAATGATCTCCTGTTTTCTTTTTAATAAATTAGCATAATCAGCTTCACTGGCAGGTGTATTTCCTTTTGGATCAAACAGCGTGAGTGCACTGTCTGACAGTTTCAATAATTCAGTAGTAGCTCTTTGTTGTGCATTTAACATCCCCATTAAATATAAATTCCAAGCGAAGGGTTCATTACGGTATTTCGTATAAGTTCTGAATGCCTTGGCAACACCGGCAGTATCTCTTCTTTTTGCATGTACAGCCACCAATGTTTGATAATAGGTATTTGCACGAGGTTTATTATAGTAGGCAAGTTCTGCATAAAACTTGGCGCTATCCATTTGATTGGTATTGAAAAATACATTCGCCATTAAAAACTGACTATAATAAATATATGGGTTATGGGGAATTGATTTTCTAAGTAAACGTAGTGCGTCATCATACTGTTTGTTTTCAGAATAATACCTTCCTAAAATGGCTTCAATGGGTTGTGAAGACGAAGTGAGATTTGGGATAGGAGGAAACATGGTTTTTACTTCTGCCAGCGGAATGCTCATGGGTTCATTCTTTAGATCAGGAACCACACGAAGTTGTCCTTTCAATGAAATGTAGGTGAGATAGGTAATATAAGTGGCGGGCAATAACATTAATATCGTGATCATGCCGTATAGGGGATGAGCAAGCGTAAAGGTTTTGTTGGTAGGTTCGGTATCGCTAACCGGTACTTCCTGTTGTCCTTTGATATACGTACCAAGATTGATGGCTGTTACACAAGCAAAAAATACCTGCATGATGGCTCTTTCAATAGGGAAGTTTAGTCCTGCATCTACAGCATATACAATCAATGCCATGAAGGAAAACAAAGCGATCAGCTTTGTTTCTTCAGAAGCAGCAGATCGTAAAGTTTTAATTGTGAAAAAGAAAATACAGAAATACAGTGATAAATACAACATTCCGCCCAGCAAACCTAATTCAGATGCATGTTCTAAAAAATCATTGTGAGCATGTGCCGGTACATTCAGGTCATCAATGTATTCTTTCTCATAAGGAATAGATGCCAGTTTCCAATTACCATAACCGCAACCCATCAACGGGTTTTCGGCAATATAATCGAATGCATGTTCCCATAATTTAAAACGATAACTCGAAGCGTCGTTGGTCAATGCTATGGAACTGATATTGCCAATTACTCTAACATAACGGCAGCTATTATTTTCTTGTAAAGTGGTTACTTGTGTATTGATAGCTTGGGTGATGAAAAAAGCAGAAAGGATTGGCAGTAGCAGATAAGCAGATTGTAATAACAATTGATCCGCTTTTTTATGTTGACGGAATTTCACCAACACAAATCCTAGGAATAGGATGGATACTAAAATTAAGCTAACATAAGAAGCACGTGCACTGGCCATAAAAATGGTGGCAATGCCCAGTGTTAAGGCGAGAATATGAAAAATACGTTCTGCTAGTTTCGCATGATACAGTGCATACAGTACAAATGGTATTTTAATCACCAGACTGGCCGCGAAAATATTTTTATTACCCGTATTGCCATTGAGCGAGTTGATTAAAGCGCCTAGTGAGGTTTCGGCGATGCTATCAAAAAGTTTATTAAAGTATTGGATGGATTCTACCAATAAAACAGCAGCTAATAAACGACATATCAGTATGAAGGATCCTTGTTGATGAACAAACAGCACTGCCAGATTAAAAAAGGCAATGATGGTAATGATAAGCCTTACAAAACAAACCCAGGCTTCTACCTGATTCATAGCAAAGAAAATCGACAAACCCGCCAGTAAAAAAAGCGATAAATAGAGTTTTGAATAAAGTTGTTTGAAAATGGTGACGATTACATCCTTGTACAGGTCTTTCCTAGCCCAGATATACACCACCACTAGAATGTCCAATAAGGATAAATACAACCATTGAGGTCCCATCACATCAATGGAGTTCATATTATTGATAAAATGAACAGCCATATATAGCCCCACGATGATCATGGGTATCCAGCAACTCTTATTCTCGGTTTTAAAATTTGTAGAACCTTGTTTATCAGCAATTTGCTTATCAGAAAAAGGGGAGGCGGGTTTCTTTCTGGCCATAGTTGGGTTATTGCCGTGAAATTAAGGATTTTGCTATGAGTTCACTATGGATTCACTATGGTTTCTCTATGGTTTTACTATCATTTCACTATGATTCTCTTATGGCTCTCTTATGAAGCTCATATCACTGTCGAATCTCTGCCATAACCCTTACTTAACCCATTACCGACCTTCTCAGTGATCTGTCAGTATCCGGTCAGTACCCTCTCATAAGACTATCTATGCATTCCAATACCCCTCAAAAAACGCGCTCTAACCATCAAAAATTCCTATAACCGAGCACCTAGTACCCAGTACCTAGCACCCAATTACTCCAATATCCCGCAGATCTTCTGTTTTTTATTAAAAATATTTACAAATTTCTTGACCATTCCATTACAGTCCCTTACCTTTGCAACCCCAATCAGAAAATTGGGTTTCGACTATGTCTCAACGTATCAGAATCAAATTACAATCTTACGATCACAATCTGGTAGATAAATCTGCTGAAAAAATCGTAAAAACAGTGCGTAGCACTGGTGCCGTAGTAACTGGTCCAATTCCCTTGCCTACACACAAGAGAATTTTCACTGTACTGCGTTCACCACACGTGAATAAGAAGAGTCGTGAGCAGTTTCAACTGGCTACTCACAAGCGTTTGTTGGATATCTACACTTCTTCTTCTAGAACAGTAGATGCCCTGAGCAAATTGGATCTGCCTTCAGGTGTTGAAGTAGAGATCAAAGCGTAAAAGCTGTGAGCTACGAGCCATGAGCTACGAGCATTAGTTCTTAAAAATAAATTAGTCATCTGCCAACTCTCTACTCAAAATAGGGAAGAAAGCAGCTCTGAATAAATAAACGGTCTGAAATTTTTGATTTTCAATCAAGAAATCAAAAAATCAAAGATCATACATATAAACAGGCCCTTCGAGGTTTGTTTACTTCCGGTACTTCCTCTCCCGCCTGAGGCGGGAAACAACGGAAAAGGTCGGCAGCGAACAAGGATTGAATCCCGCTTCATCGGTGGGATGTCCTCTTTAACCTTGCGGGGCATAAACCGCAAAACGATGAAAGGTATTATTGGTAAAAAAATCGGGATGACCAGCATCTTCTCGGCAGATGGTAAGCAAACAGCTTGCACCATCATCGAAGCTGGTCCATGTACCGTAACACAGGTGAAAACCCAGGATACTGATGGTTACACCGCACTTCAATTGGCATTTGGCGACAAAAAAGAAAAGCACTCCACTAAAGCTGAGCTTAATCACTT
>CAYMQQ010000055.1:12601-15030 GCA_964392685.1 uncultured Sediminibacterium sp. | reverse complement strand
ATACCGTGAATGTGATCATCCAAAAATTTGGTGCGAAAATCTTTACCGATGGATTGAAACATTCTATGCGTCTACCCTATCAAGAATTCGAAGACCAACGTAGTGGCGAAACTTTATCGATCCTTACAAAAGTTCGTTCTGATACCGAGAAATTCATCGGCTATGTTATCAATGTATTATTCGGCATCATTGTGAGTGTGGTCTTTGTTTCCATTTATGCAACCAGACTTCACTGGTCGATTGTTCCTATTTATTTGGGTGGCGCTTTGATGATTGCTTTTGTAACCAACTTGTTGAGCAAGAAGATCAAAGTCATTCAGAAAAATATTGTAAAAGAAACCACTTCTTTAGCCGGATCTACCACAGAGAGCTTAAGAAATATTGAATTGGTAAAAAGTTTAGGATTAACGGATCAAGAAGTAAAACGACTCAATACTAATACCTATAAAATTCTGGGGCTGGAATTGAAGAAAGTGAAAAGTATCCGCTCGCTGAGTTTTATTCAGGGCACCATGGTGAATTTTCTCAGACAGGTCATCACTTTCACTTTGATGTGGTTGATCTATCGCGATGTTTTAACGGTGGGTCAATTGATCTCATTACAATTTTATAGCTTCTTCATTTTTGGTCCATTACAAGAGATTGGAAGTATTATCATGAGTTATCGTGAGGCAGAAGCCTCCTTACAAAATTTTCATAACCTGATGGGCAAAAAAGTAGAACCCAGACCCGATCATCCCCAACAAGTGGGCACTATTGAAGAACTGGCATTTGACCAAGTCGTATTCAAACACCAGACTGCTCAATATCGTGCATTGGATGGTATTTCATTTGATGTAAAGAAAGGAGAAACCATTGCTTTTGTTGGTCCGTCCGGTTCCGGGAAAAGTACTTTGGTGAAATTGTTGGTAGGATTGTATCGTCCACAAGAAGGACATATTTATTATAACAAAGTGAATGGCGCCGATATGAATTTTGATGAACTGAGAAATCAGATCGGATTTGTAACGCAGGATACGCAATTATTTGCCGGTACCATTAGAGAAAATCTAAGCTTTGTATACCCACAAGCTACTGAAGCAGAACTACTGGAAGCCTTATCTAAAGCCAGTTGTAACAATTTGTTATCACGTGCGGAAAAAGGCTTGGACACTATGATTGGTGAAGGTGGATTGAAATTGAGTGGTGGAGAAAAGCAACGCTTATCTATTGCCAGAGCATTACTCAGACATCCGCGTTTATTGATCTTTGACGAAGCTACTTCTGCACTGGATAGTATTACCGAAGAAGAAATTACCAATACCATCCGCAATATCTCCAGTGAGAAAGAACAGATCACAGTTATGATTGCTCACCGCTTAAGCACCATCATGCATGCAGATCGTATCTATGTTTTAGAAAAAGGACAAGTAGTGGAGACAGGAAATCATAGTTCGCTCATCCATGAAAAGGGGTTGTACTATGCCATGTGGAGACAGCAGATCGGTGAAAGAAAAAATTTATCTGTACCCGTTTAAACAGAGAAATAAGAAACATGAAATAAGAAATTAGGAAGTGAAATTTCTCTCCGTTTCTGATTTCTTATTTCATGTTTCTCATCTCTTATTTCCCTAGTCTCTTCCGAATTTCTTTTTGAAGTACTCAATCACCGAAGGATCTTCCAGTCCTTCCATATCGCTGAGTTCTAGCTCAAGGGCTTTGGTACTGAGTTGAATCTCAATGAGAGAGAGGAACAAGGAAGCAGCAAAGCAGATCAAACTGATGGCAAACACAATATTGGCTGCGATCATGAATTGGGTATAGATGAGGTACATACAGATGATACAACCCAAAAAAGTAACCACACCCAATGCCTGCATGTTTTTGATCAGCTTCAATCGGTAACGTAGGTTTTTGATCTGACCATGAATGATATGTTTCTGTTCATGGCTTTGGTATTTATCATGCAGGTTACGAATACGATTCGATAAAGAAAGGAAACGATTGGTATATGCCAGCATGATGAGGCTGATGGCCGGAAACAGTAACGCAGGTGTGTTTAAGTTGATCTCCATACTTAAAATTAAGAAAGAACGGGTATTTAGGGTTGTCAAAAATGAAGTGACCGCCTCGTGATTGGTTTGATGGCTTATGGTTTATGGCTTATGGTCGATAGTCCATGGTCCATAGTAAAAGATAAGGGGTGTCTCAAAATAAAGTAACCGCCGCGAGATTGTTTTGATGGCTTATGGTTTATGGCTTATGGTCGATAGTCCATGGTCCATAGTAAAAGATAAGGGGTGTCTCAAAATAAAGTAACCGCCGCGAGATTGTTTTGATGGCTTATGGTTTATGCTTATAGTCGATGGACCATGAACCATGGACTATGGACTATAAAAAAAGAGGCTGTATCAAAAATCTGACACAGCCTCAATGCTTCAACTAAAACA
>CAYMQQ010000055.1:0-12501 GCA_964392685.1 uncultured Sediminibacterium sp. | reverse complement strand
AAAAAAAGAGGCTGTATCAAAAATCTGACACAGCCTCAATGCTTCAACTAAAACAAAACCCTAAGAAAATTATTGGATACGTGCAGCAAAAGTCACTTCTACGTCTGTTTCACCAAGGGTTACAGGATCACTTGACCCTTTAGCACCTGGCTTATGCTTCAATGTTACTTTCACCGTACCGGGACCGCTCACAGCACCACAATTCCATCTGCTGGTAACGCCCAAGGGACGACCATTGGGGTCTGTATTTAAACCTGTCACTGTGATATTCACTCCTGTCGGCTCATAATAAAACTGGTGATCATTCGCTTCAGCAATTACTTCTGTAGTAATATCTACTGCAGGGGATTTACTTTCATCCAATACCTGAACGGTACAGTTGTACTGCTTGTTAGGCGCTAATACAATTTGTTCATTTTGTGTTGGCGCATTACCACCCGGACCATCAGGATCTTTAAAAGTAACTGTTGAAGTAGCTGTTCCACCCACTTCAGTAAAGGTTAATTTCAATGTGGTAATTAATTCCTCTTCGTTCTCCGGTTCTTTGGGATCTTTTTTACAGCCGGTTGCAACAAAAGTTACCATCATTAACGCTGCCATCAAATAAGAAAGTTGCTTTTTCATACACACTTGATTTTTAGAAATTATGATTTGGTTTTTGGTTCTATGGGAATCTTAATTTTCAATCCAATATTTCTACCCATTTCATCGGAGAAATAACGGAAGGCATTCATGTATTCTCTATAAACAACATTCAAGACATTAGTCACGGTTAATGTAAACTGAATTTTTTGATGTTTGGTTTGCAAAATCGTTCCTGCTTCTAACCCAAGTAAAGTATAAGCAGGTGGCGGCATCAGATAATCTGATTCCATGGCGGTACTCCCATCGGGTTTTACTACAGGAATATTACCGGTAGCAGGAACTCGTGTTTGCCTGCTCACGTATTGCACGGTTGGTTTGATATAGGTTTCTTTCCATTTTTTAAAATCACCCAAACTATATTGAATTCCGGCTTCATAACGGTCTGCCGGCATTTGTATCATCCATTCTTTGGTATTCCTGTTTTTAGCACGTACGATCGAGGATTTTGCATCCACCTGAAAATGTGAACTGATGGTATAGGCAGCACTCAAATCAAAACCATGCATGGCCACCGGTGCTTGTCCGAAACGGAAAGTAGGAAATGCCCCCCTGATGGTGAGCTCCGGTGGAAATACCGGAAAGAGGTAAATAAATCCGTCAATTCTTTTTACGTACACGCCAGCATCAATATGCCATCTGCCTCGGTTATATACTGTATTGAACAATACACTATTCGATCTCTCAGGTTGTAAACTCGCATCGCCTTTCTCTATTCTTGCAGAGCCATGGTGTAATCCATCGCTATACAATTCATTCACTTGCGGTGCTCTCCATGCAGTAGATGCATTGATGGTGAACTGAAGTCCATCCGAAGCTTCATAAGAAATACCGGTATTACCCGATACATTGTTAAACCTACGATCAGGATATTGAATACCGCCATTCGAATTGGTATTCAGCATGCTTCGATGATCAAAACGAAGTCCGCCTTCAATCAGCCATCTTTTATAATTCCATTTTTCCACTACAAAAGCACCCAAATTGAATGCCTCATAATTCGGGATGAACAAACGGTATTCGTAGCTATTTCGCTGATAGCTTCCGGTAATACCTGCTGTTCCTCTGAAATGTCCGGTATTAAAATGATCCCAGATCAGATCAGTACCCAATGTGGTCATCTTCAAATCCAGTTGTGGTACATCAGCACTGCTTTGGAAGCGTCTGACATCATATTCTCTACGCCAATTGTGTTGTAGTGATAAGATCATATTCAGCTTACCGATATCACCCGTATTGCGAAAAGCTTTTACTTTCATCAATTGATGCTGTACTTGCTGATAAGGTCTGTTGATCCTGTACGTAAATCCAACATTACGGATATAATCAGGTGGTTCTTTACTACTGATGGCTTGCATCAGATCTGTAACATTACCAATATGAGATCCTGAAAAGATTGCCAGTTTGGTATTGAAAATACTATAGAAAAATTCCAATCCTTTTTTAGCAGATCGCCAACCCATCGCTGCAGAACCATTGAACTCTTCATTGCCTGAATTCGCTAGCCAATAATTCGGCGTTCTTGCATTCCCACCACGCTTAACAGTTCCTTGTAAGCGCCAGGAGAAAGCTTCATTTTGTTTGGAATTACCTTCTACAATACCGGATAAGGTGCCCTGACGATTATTCGAAAATGCCGCTATATTCAATTCTCCACTCACCCCTGGTACAGAACGCAATAATTTTGGTTCTACCAATACAACACCTCCAATTGCATCTCCTCCATAACGAATGGTGCTGGCTCCTTTTACAACTGATAATCTATTGGCCACGTAAGGATCAATTTCAGGAGCATGTTCACTACCCCATTGTTGTCCTTCCTGACGAATGCCATTATTCAGAATCAAAACACGATTGCTATGTAAACCATGAATCACCGGCTTATAGATATTGGAGCCCGTTTGCAAAACACTGACACCTGTAATTTTCTGCAAAGACTCCCCCAATGAAAGTCCGCGCAGCGCTTCCAATTCCTTGCCTTTGATATCCTGAGAAATGGCTGCGCCTTTGGTGCTGATGGTTCCTCGTACCGTTACATCAGCCAGTTCATTACTGGTATGTGGAAGAAAAAAATTGTGTTTGATATCATCTTTGAAATGAAGATGCTCAGTAATGGGTGTACAACTTACGTGCGAAATATTCACATCATAATTACCGGCACAGATTCCGGCAATCTTGAAATTACCATCTGCATCAGTAGCCTTACTGATCTTCAATGCAGGTATTTGTACCAGTGCCCCACTTAAAGGCAATCGGGTATCAGCATCAATGACTTTTCCGGAGAAAACAAGCGTACACTGACCCAGCACTTGAGCAATGCTTCCCCCCATCACAATAAGGAGACATAATAGCCGATATCTTAATTTTTGAAACAACGTTGTAAAAATAATAGGATTTTTTCATTTTTACATCATTGTTGCAAAAAATTCACCGATTATCTCACTTTTAACATCGCCCTCACCTGCTGAACCACCATATTTTGGAATCGGATATAATAAACCCCCGGCTGTAATCCGGAACCATCAAAAACAACATTGTAATTGCCTGCCTCATATTCTCTGTCGATCAGGTTCTTCAATACCCTTCCCATGGTATCCATGATTTGGATGAGGGTATGTCCACCCGCAGTTTTAAAACTGATATTGGTAGACTGTGTAAATGGATTTGGATAATTGGTAATGAAATTCTCCCCTGACAGGTTTACTGATTTATTACATGCCAATGAATTGACGATGGGCAATACCTGAAAGTTTTTCAGCATGATCTGTTCCAGGTCATCGGCATCCACACAAAGCCATTTATTTAAAATGGTAGCATACACACTTCGGAAATCGTATTGGAAAGGAAGGTTATCATTAAAAGAAGCGGTTACGGGAATATTGGGTGTATCTCCGATTACACCTGAATCAACATTTTTACCAAATACAAACATAGGAGCAGCGGATCCATGATCGGTTCCGGTACTTCCATTGCTTTTGATACGTCTGCCAAATTCAGAAAATGTCATACCCAATACACGATCGTCTACTTTTTGCAATTTCAGGTCATCCTGAAAAGCTTTGATCGAATCGCTTACATTTTTTAAAAGGTTCGCATGTGTACCTGTGGTATGATCTAATGAATTCACTTGTGCTGAGTGCGTATCAAACCCTCCATAGCTCACCATATAAATCCTTGTCTTTAATCCACCCGCAATCAATCTCGCTACAATCTTTAATTGGGCTGCCAATGAATTATTTGGGTATTCAGCCTGTTGTGTCACTTTCGCTGAAGCTGTTTTGATCACTTCAGCATAGGCGGTGGTTTGTTGTGCTACTTTTCGGATATAAGTCAATTCCTTTCCTGCAGGTGTATTCGGCGCAGGATCTTGAACACCTGCAATCAGGTTATAAAAATTGCTGGGATTGGAAATACTCATCCCCATACTCACAGCAGGTCCTTGTAAAGCTAAAGATGTGGTGGAGCCAATTTGTATGGCCAGAGGATCCGGCATACTACTATTTGGATATCCATTCGGAAAATTGGGATACTCATAATTCAAATAGCGACCTGTCCAACCACTGTTCACCACTTCTTTACTATCACTGGCACTCATCCAGATATCGGTAGCCCTGAAATGAGAAAAATTGGGTTGTGGATATCCCACTGAATGTATCACACTCATCTTTCCGTCATTGTACAAAGCCTGCATGCCTGTCATAGCAGGATGGAACCCAACTCTATCGTTACCCGATAATCCCAATACTTTTTGTTGAGGGATATACATATTGGATCTGGCGCGGATATAATTAGGGAAATATTCAATCGGTATCACGGTATTCAATCCATCATTTCCTCCATTGAGTTGAACGATCACCAATACATGATCGGTATCAGTAGTAGCAGGAAATAAACCTTGCATCAATAATGATTCAGCACCAAAAGCCTTTACGGTCATACCATTGATCAACGAAGGCAACATCACCCCGGCGGGTACTGTATTGCGTAAGAAATCCCTTCTTCTCATAGTATTGGATTTTATGCGAGTTGGTACTCAGCGAGGTTCATTAAATATTTGAGGAGATCACGGATATAATTGCGAACAGTAGTGGTATTGGCCATATCACCCGGATTATTGATATACTGATTCCAGGCATTGGTCCAATAATAATCTTCTGATTGTCCACCCAATAAAATATCCTTTTTGATCTGTGCTTTCGAAGTATCTGAAATATCCAGCCGATACATCAGCTTGGTAAATTCATTGATCAACTGATTCGGGTCTCCGGGATTGGGAAAGGTTTTGGCCAATTCAGCGCCATCAATGATCATTCGTTTACCTCCGAAAGTAAATCCATTCATGACCATGGTATCCGTAAACTGATTTCGTTTAGGAAGGGTATCGCTATTGATCCATATCTCATAAAATTGCGGTTCCTGATAATAAGCTTTCCATCCACTCACATCAGGTGGGTCTGCGATATTCTGCTGCAAGTTGGCACATTGGTTCACCAAATAATTCCAATGACCATAATTGATGGCATACTCCGGTGCAGGTTCAAATGGTATCTCGAATTCACGGCATAATCCAACAGCCAAATCCACCGGGCTCTTTATCTGACAGCCTCTGGAAAGGATATCATAAAAATGTTCGCTCATCAATAAAGTACGTATTACCGGAGCTACTTCATAATTGGCATTCCGAAAAATGACCGCCAGGGGTTTGATGATATTGTTCTCAACCGTTTCATCGATATCATAATAAACAAACCAGCGATAAAATCGGCGACACATATACTCCGCCACTTCATTGGTAGCAAAGATCATATCGAGCATAGCATCCAGCTCTTCTTCGCCGGCAGTTGGTCCGTTTTTGCCCACGATGACGGTATTATTGTAAAAGGAAGAAAACTGTTTGTCTTTTTTATCATGTCTGTTATTATCAAAAAACGAAGAGATGGTATTGACATTGTTTCTCCAACCGGTCAATACACGTGCCGAAGCTTGTACATCTTCTTCTGTGAACAATGAACCCGGGCCTTTACCGCAACAGAATAGTTCTTGTAACTCGCGTCCATAATTTTCATCAGGTGCAACTGCTTGGTTTAATTGTCCATTCAAATACACCAACATCGCCGGATCAATAGTAACAGCTTTCATCAAGGCTTTAAAATTTCCCAAAGCAAAACCTCGTAACAACGCATGATGCTTGTAGAGAAACTGGGCATTGATATCCGTACTCTCTGTAGCGAGATGGTTATGCCAGAAAAGGGTCATTTTTTCGCGTAGATTTTGATCTTGATTGATCATTAACCCCATCCACCATTTTTTAAAAGAGTTTCGTCTTAAACTATTAACGGTTCCGTCATTGTTAGGGTCGTTTACCCAGGTATCCCCTTGTAAAATATTGGTATCAGGATTGGTAGCATTGGCAGGGGTTGCATACTCTTTCACCGGTGGTGCCGGTGGGTCGGGCGGGAGGGTCAACAACAGATCAACCGCCTGTGCACAGGTGAGTGTTTTAAAGTAGGCAATATCACTTCTTTTGGCTCCAAACAATGCACGCTTCAACAAGTGAATGACTTCACTTTCGGTCCAAGGACCGGTATAAGGTGCGAGTCCGGTAGTGGGTGGCGGGGTATCATCTTTCGACTGCGATAATCTACCGCCGGAGGGTTTAGTCAAGGTCGCTTCCATACTCAGGCTTTATATAGGATCTTGAAAATCAAATCTTTCCGTTAAAATAACACTTTTGTACGTTCTTTTTTGCGAATCGAAAAGCTTTAATGATCAGTTAATAAATTAACAGATACAAATCCGTTACACAATGCAGCATCAGAAGGTAAAATATGTCTATATTTAGGGTAAATCTATTTTACCCCTCATGACCGAGCAGGCTATCATTGCAGGCTGTTTACAAAACGACGCTGCTGCGCAGCGCGAGTTGTACAATCGGTACAGTCCTAAAATGCTGAGTGTATGCTATCGTTTTGCACCCAGCAGAGAAGATGCAGAGGACATGTTACAAGAGGGGTTTATTAAAGTATTTACCCAGATACATACGTTTCAGAACAAGGGCGCATTTGAAGGATGGATCAGGCGTATCATTGTGCATACTTGTATCAACTTTCTGAAGAAGCATAAAAAATTCAATGAAAGTTTGGATATCAGTTACGCCACATCGGTGCATATTAAAGAAGAAACCATTCCTTCCATTATGCAAGCCCGACAGATCATTGAATGCATCAGGTTATTACCGGTAGGTTATCGTACCGTTTTAAACCTGTACGCGTTAGAAGGATATAGTCATAAAGAAATCGGCATCATGCTGGATATCGAGGAAAGTACAAGCAGAAGTCAGTACACCCGAGCGAAAGCGATGCTGGAAAATATATTGATTCGTAAAAAGATCATTGAGGCACCCAAACAGGATTATCAATGGCTGGCAGCCTTTAATAAATCCTAGTTGTGTTGAATATGGAAAACCAGAAGTACCAGGACGAATTTGAGCAGTTTTTACACGATGAGGTAAAGCAGCACCGTATGTATCCATCCGATCGGGTATGGACCAACATACGTACTGAGTTACATGGACATCGCTCATGGCCGGCACTTACTTTTATTTCTTTATTTATTATTACCGCGCTTACATTGAGTACGGTATTAAGTACCCAAGAGAATTTTCATCCCCAGCCTTTGTCGGTCCCTAATATTGCCAAAGTAGAGCAGGAAACCATTGCCGCCCATAAAGCAGCAGGTGAAAAAAGCCGTCATTATTTCAATAAATTGGCTCCGGTTCATATTACCATGAATACCATTGCAGCGATGGATTATCCGGCTACGGATCTGTTTGTGGCCAATAATAGTCTATCCCAAACCGATCTTTCAGTTGCAACTGAAAATATACAACAACAGACGACTTCAAGAATCAAACCCGCTAACAGTTTAGTGCTTACAGCTTTACAGCAACCGGCAGAAGTGATTCAACAAACAGAAATGGTTTCATCAGAAATCATCACCACAAAACCGGTTGATGAAACGGTTCCGGTTCAGGATATTCATTTGCTACAGGAGAAAGATCCTACAGCAGATGATTATCTGAAGGATTTTTCTTACAATAAAACTCAGCCATTAAAGCGTCCCGCCGTTTCAAAATTTGGTTTTCAGTTTTATGTTACACCGTCTACTAGTTATAGACGTTTATCCGACGAAAAAGTGAGAGAGATCATTCAGCCTACTGTTGCTTCTTTGCCTGTAAATACACCGTTGAATCAATTATCAAACGTAAATGAAGTTGTACGTCATCGTCCGGCAGTAGGCTTGGAAGTAGGTTTTGCAGTACTGTACAATATAAGCAGTCGTTTGAAACTCAAAACAGGTTTACAATTAAATATCAGACAGTATCAAATCGAAACCTTCCAGTCTCGCACATATGATCCTACTACGATTTCATTGATCAGCTTCAATGGCGTAGAAAATATTACACGTTTTTCTCCTTACAATAATAATGTTGGCTATAAGCAAACAGAACTGGAGAACAAAGTATACCAATTGGCCATTCCAATAGGAATTCAGTGGGATGTGATCAAGGGTAAACATGTAGGTATTAATATGGAAGCTTCTGTACAACCTACTTTTAACCTGAATAAGAGTGTTTATCTCCTTTCGACAGATTATAGACACTATGCAGAAGGCAACGATCTGGTCAGAAAATGGAATATCAATACGAGTGTAGGGTTGAATCTTAGTTATAAAGCAGGTAAAACCAGCTGGCAGATCGGACCACAGATCCGTTATCAGCACTTACCTACTTATTCCAATAAATACCCCATCAAGGAATACCTGATGGATTATGGCATGCGTATAGGCCTTACAAGGGCTATTCAATAACCAACTACTATCTGTTTATTAGCCATCCCCCTTAGGCGGATGGCTTTTTTATGTGTGGTTTGAATAATTTTACCGGATGAAACAATTAGCAGTGATACTGATGAGCTATTGGCTCTTGGCTTGTGGCGAAAGTGTACTAACAAACAATCAATTACAGCCGTCTCCGGATAGTACCCAATTTTATCCGACCGCTTCTTTTTTTGAAAATCAAATGACCATTCTTCCAACCATGAAAAAAAACATGCTTGTTTTTCATACCAAGGATGGGAAAAAAGATTCTACCCAATTGTCTATACCTGCTTTTCAAGAACTGGTAAAAGAATTCATAGCAAAAGATATTTCCGATGCTACTACCAAGAAGCATTACCGCGAAACCATTTTTCAGGATGCTGCTACCAACAGTTACACTTTGAGTTATACTGCTGTTGACACTACGGTAACAGTAAAAGGAATGGAAGTATTATTGGATGAACAAACCAATCAGGTAAAACGTGTTTTTATTAGAAGTGTATACCGAAAGGCAAATGGCTCTATTATGGAACAACATAATTGGAATACAGCCAAAGGGTTTCAGATCATTCGTTCATTCACGAATGAACAAGGGTATACCATGAATGAACTTACCGAAGTTCAATGGGAAGAGTGAAATAATGTCCGCAGGACTCCTTCGGAGAATAAGAAATTTTTATGACGCAGCAGGAATTTCAACAGATAGCACATACCATACCGCTTCAGCCCGGTATCTATAAATATTTTGATGCGGACGATACTTTATTGTATGTAGGAAAAGCCAAAGAACTGCGTAAAAGGGTAAGCTCTTATTTTTCAAAAACTTTTACTACTTATAAAACGCATGAACTGGTTCAACGTATTCAACGTATTGAGTTCACGATCGTGGACTCTGAACAGGATGCATTTTTACTGGAGAATGCTTTAATCAAAGAATACCAACCCCGCTTCAATATCAATCTCAAAGACGATAAAACCTATCCCTATATCGTCATCAAAAAAGAACCTTTCCCGCGTATTTTTCTCACCAGAAAAAAAATCAATGACGGATCTGAATATTTAGGTCCTTTTACATCTAGTGGCAAGGTCAGAGAACTGATCAGCTTTATCAGGCAATATATTCCTTTACGTACCTGTAAGTTAAACCTGGGTGATGCCCAAATTCGCAGAGGTAAATACAAGGTTTGTTTGGAATATCACTTGGGTAATTGCAAAGGTCCATGTGAGGGATTGCAGGATGCAGCATCCTATGATGAAGGATTACAACAGGTGAGAAATATTTTAAAGGGCAATCTTGGATCTGTGATCCATCACTTTAAAAAACAGATGCAAGAACATGCCACGAATCTTGAGTTTGAGAAAGCGGAATCGGTTCGTAAAAAAATAGAGCACTTAGAAAACTATCAATCCAAATCTGTCATTGTTAGTAAACACCTTAGCAGTCTCGATGTATTTGCGATTTTAAAAGATGGTGATACTGCTTATGTAAGTTATCTAATGGTGCAAAATGGAACTATCGTTCAAACACATACGGTACCATTGGAAACCAAACTGGAAGAAACAGAAGAAGAAGTATTGAGTTTTGCTATCAATAGAATGAGAAATGATTTTAATAGTTTCTCCAAAGAAGTGATTGTTCCCTTTGAAATAGAATATCCTGATCCAACCATAGTGTTCACCATTCCAAAAGGTGGCGATAAAAAGAAACTACTGGAACTGGCGCTTAAGAATGTAAATTATTTTCAAGAAGAATTACGTCGAAAGAAAGTATTACATCTGGAAGGGCGTACAGATATGGAAAAGAAAAAAGTACTGTACGAATTGCAAGAGTATTTGCACTTACAAGAAACACCGGTGCATATTGAATGTTTTGATAACTCAAACTTCCAAGGCAGTTATCCTGTATCAGCGATGGTATGTTTTAGAGATGGGCTGCCCAGTAAAAAAGATTATAGACACTACAATGTAAAAACGGTAAAAGGTATCAATGATTTTGCCACGATGAAAGAAGTGGTATATAGAAGGTACCAACGATTATTAACAGAAGAAATGCCATTACCTCAATTGGTCATTATTGATGGAGGTAAAGGACAATTAAGCGCTGCTATGGAAAGCATTCATGCATTGAATCTACATGGCAGTTTAACAGTTGTTGGATTGGCTAAAAATGAAGAAGAGATTTTCTTTCCGGGAGATTCTGCTTCTATCAAATTACCTTGGGACAGTGATTCGCTAAAACTTGTTCGCAGAATACGCGATGAGGTTCACCGATTTGGCATTACTTTTCACCGAAACCAACGTTCAAAGGGAACATTCAAAAATGAACTTGAACAAATTGAAGGAATTGGTAAACAAACCATTACGCTTTTGTTAAAAGAATTTAAATCAGTAAAAAATATTAAAGTTGCAGATAGAAAAGACCTGATCAATTTAATAGGTCTCAAAAGAGCAAATGCTCTACTCGCATTTTTTAGTGAGAAAGCTGGAGAGGTTTAAAAATAAAAAAGGGGTCAGGATAGAAATCCAACCCCGTTTTTAAAATCCAATATCCTATGAAAAACCGTGGCAAAGTTAAGGAATCCGTTCAATTAACCAATTATCAAATTTGAAAAATTGTATTATAAGGTATTTTTAATCGAAAAGGGAGCCTTTGGGCTCCCTTTTCAGTATAACATATTGATTATAAGCTCTTAATACTGCCAGAGGTCCTGTTCATAATTGAACAATCTTTCTTTAATGTTCTCCCCTTCCAACAACCTAAACAAAGGATCTCGAATCAAGGCACTCAGAAAGCGATCGCTGGGGTTATTGCTACTTGTCTTCACAATATAGCTTCCAAAAAAGCGACTTTCAAAGAGTTCTTCCCATGTCATACGACCCGCATAATTCTTGGTATTATATACATTGTATTTGGTGAGGGTTTTACGCAGATCGGGGTAATAGATCCAGAAAAGTGTTCTGGGGGTTGACTTCCCATTGATCACCAGTTTGGCAACAGGAGCTATACCGATGATGCGTACAAACATACGGCTGGCTTCTTTATCAAAGATCCACTGCTCTTTTAAACGGAAAGTATAAATAGAGTCAGGATTGGGTGCAAACTTGGTATCATAAATAACAGCGGTATCTACTACATTCGGATTATCGGCATTTTGTACCAACTGCGTATCCAAACGTCCTTTCAGCATTTTGGTGATATCATCGTAAGACATCGGCTTGGTAAAACGATCATCTCCCCCTTCTGCAGAGAAAGGAACCACACTGTCATTCTTGATAGCACTTAGTAAGATAGAGAAGAAACGTTGATCACCCAGATCATCTTTACCCGGATACATGAAAGGCTGGTTTACTTTTTCACGCGCATCAATCTCTCTCCAAATAAATTCACTGAATAACCAATCATCTTCACGAAGATGTTCATATTCCAATGGACGTTTTTCTCTTGTCTGACTGCGGTCTGCTGCTGTTTCGTTACGAAGGCTACGAGGGACTACTTCTCCAAAACCACCAACAATAGTAGTATCCACCGTTTTGCTAGGCTTAATGCTTGCCGGATCTACAGCAGGTTTATTGGCATTGGTAGTTGTTGCGGGTTTAGTAGTATCACGCTTAGCAGCAGCAGCCGAATCAGCCGCATTTTTGGGGCGATTCCGTGTAAGATTGAACTGTGCCATAGCAGTGGTACCTGCTAATAATGAAACCGTCAAGCACAATAAGAATGTCTTTTTCATAACCAATGCTTTATTGCAATATGAATGTAATGTTCTGATCTAATTTTCTGGTTCCTCCACCCGGTTGCTTCAGTTTGATTTCACCAATGGTAACAGTGGTACCCGGCTGACAACGTCTGATCAGGTTTTGTGCATCGCCACTGAATGATGGACCATTCACTTCTGCAAATTCAGGTTCATCAAATCCTTTACCGGTACAAATCAACATATAGCTCAATACTTCAAACTTCACTCCTTCAAAAACGAAATC
>CAYMQQ010000054.1:0-15069 GCA_964392685.1 uncultured Sediminibacterium sp. | reverse complement strand
AGAATCATGATCTGAATCAGAAGATTCGTTGTTTTCCTCTGTTTCTTCTCCCTGAATGATCAATTCACCATCTTCATTCACGGTTAAGAGAGAAGTGTCTCCGTCAATAACCGGTTCTTCATGGTTGGTCTCTTCAGTAAGGGCATCCGCTACGGGTTGATCGGTAAAATCTTCCGGACGAATAACGGTTCCCTCAACGATTTGCTCTGCCAGTACTTCTTTGATCTTTGGCAGATCTTCCGGAGAGTTGATGCCGAAATAGTCCATAAAATTCTTAGAAGTAGCGTATACCAGCGGTTTCCCGGGCATTTGTTCGTTACGTCCACTGATGAGGATCAGTTCTTTTTCCAATAATTTTTGGATACTATAATCGCTGTTTACACCACGGATGGATTCAAT
Organism: uncultured Sediminibacterium sp.; assembly: GCA_964392685.1. Lineage (GTDB taxonomy): Bacteria > Bacteroidota > Bacteroidia > Chitinophagales > Chitinophagaceae > Sediminibacterium. The sequence goes on along the minus strand of CAYMQQ010000054.1, from coordinate 14,670 downwards.
CTCACCTTTGGTGATCGGCTGTTTATATGCAATGATAGCGAGTGTTTCCAGTGCAGCATTGGATAAGCGCTTGAGGAATTTATCACCATTCAGTTGTGCAATGGTTTTATGGTAATCTTTTTTGGTCAGGAATTGCCATCCGCCGCCACTTTCACGTACTTCAAATGGATAAAACTCTGATTGGTATTTTTCACAGATGCCCTGAATGGCAGCTTCTACCTGATCAAGCGTTACACGCTCTTCCAGAAATCCAAAAGTATTATTGATGAGTTCAACGATATCCAATGAAGTGAGAGGTTTCTCACTGGCAAAAATCAACACTTCAATGTGTGGTATGATCTGGCTTATTTCCATGTTACATTTGAAAATTTGTCCGCCGCGGCGGATGAAAATTTGAAAATTAAATAGTGATGATTTTGATTATCATGTTCAATCAAACATAACAATCATTTTCAAATTACCACATTTTCAAATTTTCAAATTAGAATCTACTATCCCTGTAAAGCAGCAGCACCACTCACAATCTCGGTCAATTCAGTGGTGATAGCAGCCTGACGGGCTCTGTTATAGCTTATCTTCAGTGATTTCAGCAATTCGTTTGCATTTTCACTCGCCTTATCCATCGCAGTCATACGTGCACCATGTTCACTGGCATTACAATCCAGAACGGCTTTGAATAGCTGTGTATTCAGGATTTTAGGCATCAGTTCAGCGATCAGTTCTTCTTTTGCCGGCTCGAAAATAAAATCAGATTTCTTGCTAGACGAGCTATTGGTCACTTTAGGAATTGGCAGGAACTGTTCAGCTTTATATTGTTGTGTAGCAGCGTTTTTAAATTCGCTGTAAATAATTTCAACTGCATCAAATTCTTTACTCTCGAAAGCTTTCATAGCAGCTTGTGCAGCAGCTTGAACAGATTCAAAACTTAGGTTCAGGAAAATATCTTTATAAGTAGCGTCTACTTTATAACCGGCTTTTTGTAAGCTCTCATATCCTTTCTTACCAATATTCCAAATGGTAACATTTCCTTTTTGGTATTGAGATGCATACTTTTCAGCAATGGTAAGCTTCGCCAGCTTAATCAAGTTGGCATTGTAACCGCCGCAAAGTCCGCGATCGCTGGTGATAACGATCAATAATACCTTTTCTACCACTCTTTCTTCTGCCAGTTTAATATGGGTATCACCTTCTGTGTTGCTAACAATATTACTCAGCATTTCCTGCAATTTCTGAGCGTATGGACGCATCTGAGTAATGGCATCCTGTGCACGACGCAATTTTGCCGCACTCACCATTTTCATTGCTTTTGTAATCTGCTGGGTACTCTGAACACTCTTGATCCTGTTACGTACTTCTTTTAACTGACCTGCCATGGGTAAAAAAGTTTCAATTTTCAAGAAACAAGGGTTCAAGTATGTCTTGAACTCCCTTTTTCAATTTGGCTGCAAAAGTAGCAGAATCACCCTGAAATTCCATCAAAACTTTGGTTTTTTGCCCACGGTTTCCATACATTCCTCAAAAACGATAACTAAGCCCCAATCCATTAGCTGAAATGCCCATTTGTAGATGATCCATCTTATTTTCCAGCCATTTGGTGTTTTTCCGGTGTTGTCCATATTGAATCAGGTCAAAGACCAGCAAAAAAGCACCTTGAAGCACTAGGCTGTTACCAAATCCTTCATGACGGGTATTATTATGGCGGATGCCCTTTTCTTTCAGATACAATCCTGTGGCTATATAGGCCAGGTCCAGTCCACTGTTTAACAAAAGTATTTTTTCCATTTTTTGCTGTTCTTTCAGGTTGGAAGCAAGTCCATATGCTCTCTTCATCTGCTTTCTAATTCCCAACAAACCAACCCCGGCAATCGCAAAATTGACGGTATTCCAGTAAGCATTCATTTGGTGAAAGGCTTTTTCACTGCCTTGGGTATTACTGGCAGAGATGGTTCCTTGGATGATATTGGCACTTGCCCAAGCTCCAAGCACATACATATTATTTTGTACCAATTTGATGCGTTGATGGGCAAGGGAATCCTGCTCATTCACTTGCGACTGTGCCATAAAGGCGGAAAAAAACGTCGGAATCAGCAATACGACACGTAGTAGGGTCATCTTCAATTCGTTAAGTATTTGTATAAATGATCGCCAGTTGATAAGCGGAGCAAATGCTCTGATCAAATTCTTTACCTTTGGCGGCCTCAGTTAAAAATGCCAAATTGACTCAAAAACTTTTTGCGCACCGTTTTTGACTGTTAACTTTTTTCTAATACACCAGACGCGTTATATATGTTGAAACTTTTTTCAAAATTATTCGGAAGTAGTAAGAGTGAGAAGGATGTGCAGCAGATCATGCCCATCATCCAGAAAATAAATCAGTTCTACGAACAATACCAGCAGTTGACCAATGATGAACTGCGTAACAAAACACAAGAGTTTAAACAGCGTATTCAATCTTATCTGACAGATATCGATCAGGAAATCGCCGCTAAAAAACAAGAAGCAGAAAGCTTACCTGAAAATGAGATCCATAATCGGGATACCATTTATCAGCAAGTAGATAAACTCAAGAAGGAAAGAGATAAAAAGATCGAAGAGATTTTAGCTCAGATCCAGCCGGAAGCTTTTGCAGTAGTAAAAGAAACATCCAGACGTTTTAAAGAAAATCAGGAAATCGTGTCTACTGCTACTGCACTGGATAGAGAGTTGAGCGTAAAGAAAGAACATATCCGTATCGAAGGCGATAAGAGCGTTTTCAAAAACACCTGGACAGCTGCCGGTGGTACCGTTACCTGGAACATGGTGCATTATGATGTTCAGCTGATTGGTGGTAGTGTGTTGCATCAAGGTAAAATTGCTGAAATGGCTACGGGTGAGGGTAAAACATTGGTGTCTACCTTACCTGCTTATCTCAATGCACTTGCGGGAGAAGGCGTTCACATTGTAACTGTGAATGATTACCTGGCTCGTCGTGATAGTGAATGGAATGGTCCCATCTTTGAATGGTTGGGTTTGAAAGTAGATTGTATTGATAAACATGAGCCTAGTACAGAATCCAGACGCAATGCATATTTAGCAGATATCACTTATGGTACCAATAATGAATTTGGTTTCGATTATCTGCGTGATAACATGGTGCATTCTCCACAAGAAATGGTACAACGCAAACACCATTTTGCGATGGTGGATGAGGTCGATTCTGTATTGATTGATGATGCGCGTACGCCTTTGATCATTTCAGGTCCAATTGGACACAATACCGGCGAACAGCAGTTTTTTGAATTGAAGCCAAGAATTGAAAAACTGGTAGAGGCTCAAAAGAGAGCGGTGAACCAGTTCCTGAATGAAGCTAAAAAGAAAATTGCAGAAGGAAATGATGATCCAAAGGATGGCGGATTGGCATTGTTCCGCGCTCATCGTGGTTTGCCTAAGAATAGTGCCCTCATCAAGTTCCTGAGTGAACCCGGCATGCGTGTGAAATTGCAGAAAGCAGAAAACCATTATCTCGCTGACCAGCAAAGAGAAATGCCGAAAGCAGATGAAGAACTGTATTTCTATATCGATGAAAAAAACAATTCAGTTGAATTGACAGATAAAGGTATTCAACTGATCACTAAGGCAGGCGAAGACACACAATTCTTTGTATTACCGGATATCAGCGTATCTCTTTCTGCTATCGATAAAAATGAAACAGTAAGCGCAGAAGAGAAGTTGCATCAGAAAGAACAAGTGATCAATGACTATTCTGTGAAGGCTGATCGTATTCATACGGTTCATCAGTTGTTAAAAGCGTACACTTTATTTGATAAGGATGTTGAGTACGTGGTAATGGATGGTTCTGTGAAAATTGTTGATGAACAAACGGGTCGTATCCTTGATGGACGCCGTTATTCAGATGGGTTACACCAAGCCATTGAAGCAAAAGAGAATGTGAAGATCGAAGCAGCTACACAAACCTATGCAACCGTAACACTACAGAATTATTTCAGGATGTATCACAAGTTAGGCGGTATGACCGGTACTGCTGAAACAGAAGCGTCGGAATTCTGGGACATCTACAAGTTGGATGTGGTTGCTATTCCAACCAATGTAACTGCAATCAGAAAAGATGAACAAGACCTTGTATATAAAACCAAACGTGAAAAATTTGGTGCGGTGATTGATGAGGTCGTAAAACTGCGTGATGCCGGTCGTCCGGTACTCGTAGGTACTACATCGGTAGAAGTGAGTGAATTGTTGAGCAGAATGTTGCGTCAAAAACAAATTCCTCACAATGTATTGAACGCAAAACAACATGCTCGTGAAGCACAAGTGGTAGCAGAAGCCGGTTTGGCGGGTGCTATTACGATTGCTACGAATATGGCGGGTCGTGGTACAGATATTAAGCTTGGACCTGGCGTGAAAGAAGCAGGAGGGTTGGCGATTTTGGGTACAGAGAGACATGAGTCTCGTCGTGTAGACAGACAGTTAAGAGGTCGTGCGGGTCGTCAGGGTGATCCGGGTTCTTCTCAGTTCTTTGTGTCATTGGAAGATGATTTGATGCGTATGTTCGGAAGTGATCGTATCGCCAAGATCATGGATTTTGCCGGATATAAAGAGGGTGAAGTGATACAGCATAGTATGATCACTAAATCCATTGAACGTGCACAGAAGAAAGTGGAAGAAAACAATTTCGGTATCCGTAAGCGATTATTGGAGTATGATGATGTAATGAATAAACAAAGAACAGTTGTTTATACGAAGAGAAGTCATGCATTGTTTGGAGATAGGCTTGCATTGGATCTGGATAATGCTTTTTATGCAGTGGCAGAGGATCTCGTGAATTCATTCAAAGAGCAAAATGATCATGAAGGCTTTAGATTAGCGGTGATTGTGAATTTTGGAATTGATCCTTCTATTTCTGCAGAAGAATTATCAAAATTATCTGAGCAGCAGTTAACTGAAAAGTTATACCTCGAAGCGGTTAACAATTACGATAGGAAGAAGCAGGATATTATGGCTCAGGCCATTCCTGTGTTTAAAAATATTCGCCAACAACAAGGTAATCATATTGAAAATGTGATTGTGCCATTTACAGATGGAAGAAAAGGTATGCAGGTGTTGGCGAATATGGAAAAAACACTCAACAGTAGTGGTGCTGAACTGGTAAATGCTTTGGAAAAAACAGTAACACTGGCATTGATTGATGATGCATGGAAAGAGCATTTGCGTGCGATGGATGATCTGAAACAAAGTGTTCAAACAGCTACTTACGAGCAGAAAGATCCATTGGTGATTTATAAAATGGAAGCATATAACATCTTCAAAAAAATGGATAGTGAAGTGAACGTAAATATCGTTCAGTTCCTTTGTCATGCAGGCATTCCTTTGAATGATGGCGAAGAGGTGCGTGAAGGACGTCAACAAAAAACAGATCTTAGTAAGCTGAGTACGAGTAAAGAAGATATCGATACCCCACCTACTGAGAACGATTATTATGACCCCACGCCGGTAAAACAACAACCCATCGTTGCAGGACCCAAAATAGGACGTAATGATCCTTGTCCTTGTGGCAGTGGTAAGAAATATAAAGCTTGTCACGGAAGAGACTTGTAAAAACGAAAACCTCCTAAATACGGGAGGTTTTTATTTTATATTTGTTCATGCAAAAAGGCTTCTTTAAACAGCATTACACAAACTGGGTATTACTTTTTTTCGGTGCAGCATTCCTGATTATAACCTATGTTTTTCGTGCAGATGTTATTAAGCCGGAAAAACAATTTTCTTTTATTAAAGGTCGGGTAGCAGATTTTAGTTACGGATCTTATCAAAGAAAAAAATCAAGAGGATTTGGTACGGTTACGCGTTATGGTTTTAAAATATTACTTGAAGATGAGATACATGTATTCAATGTAAACGAGCTCACGAAAAAAGTAGCGGATCGTTTGAAGCAAGCATTGAGTAGTCGGTCTTCTGTATTCATTTATTATGATAAAGTAATATTGACAAAGAGTGGTACACAAGTACAGGTAAACGATATTGTGGTTGGTCAATGGTCGCTTAAACGCACCCAACAAAGAACACTCTTGTATTTTACAGTTGTGGGGTTGGCTATTTTGCTGACAAGTATAGCCGCATATCGTTTGTTTAAAGATTATCAATACATCAAAGTTTATGTTAAAGATTAACACTTATATCGATCATACCATTCTTAAACCCACCACACTCATAACGGATATAGAAAAGCTTTGTGCTGAAGCAAAGCAATATGCATTCGCAGCGGTATGTGTACCACCCAATTTTGTAAAGAAAGCCAAATCATTGGTAGAAGACTCAGATGTTAAAGTAGCCACTGTAATTGGATTTCCTTTTGGTTATGCAGCAGTAGAGGCAAAGATCGCAGAGATTGTTTTGGCAATGGTAGATGGTGCTGATGAATTAGATGTTGTCATTAATATCTCGGCAATTAAAAATGGAGACTGGGTATATCTCGCGAATGAGATTAATCATATTATGCCGGTGATAAAAAGCAAAAATAAAGTCATCAAAGTGATCATAGAAAGTGGTGTACTGACTGATGATGAGATAATTAAGTGTTGCGAATTGTATGGTGTTGCAGGTATTGATTATCTTAAAACCTCAACCGGTTATGCGGAAAAAGGGGCAACGATTGAAGCAGTGAAGTTGTTTCGTTTACATCTTCCGGAACAGGTACAAATCAAGGCATCCGGGGGAATTCGGGATCATGTTTTTGCACAAAAGCTGATAGATGCAGGAGCTACAAGATTGGGCTGCAGTGCCAGTGTCGCCATTGTACAAGGTGCAAAAACTGATGGTGGCTATTGATTTGTTAAACGAACCGTCAACTTCTTTCTAACAGACAGACCTTTGTATCTTTGCAAAAGAATTTCATTAACTTTCTGAAAACATCCACTATGCGTATTGTTTTGTTTTTGATGATGATAGGATGTGTATATTTTTTACAAGCTTCGGATTCTATCATCGTAAGAAAAGATCCTCGTTTAGATTTGCTCACAGCGAAGCAAGCGCAGATCAATAAGCGGTCTGCTATGATGACCAGTAGTGGGCAGTATAAAGGGTATCGCATACAAGTTATCAGCACCAATAGCCGCGACCGAGCTTTAAGTATTAAAACAGAATTATTAAGTCGTTTCCCCGATCATAAAACCTACACATCCTATCAATCACCATTATTCAAAGTACGTATAGGGAATTTTATTAGAAAAGAAGATGCAGAACAATTTCGGAAAACATTGAGCAGGTTCTATCCTCAAGGTGTGTATGTAGTAGAGGATGTTATTGAATACAACGCCATAGAGGAAGAACTGACACAATAAATAGGATTATGTTATTACAACAGATAAAAAATTTAGCATCAAAATATGCAGCAGATACTGTAGCCATTCGTTCATATCTGCATGCAAACCCTGAACTGAGTTATCAGGAATTCGAGACATCCAAATTTGTACAATCGAAACTGCAGGAAATAGGAATTGAATTTGAAGTAATGGCCACAACAGGGGTGCTTGGCATTATTCGTGGTAAAAATCCTGATAGCCGTGTCATTGCTTTGCGTGCTGATATGGATGCATTACCGATACAAGAAGAAAATGAAGTGCCCTATCGTTCACAAAAGACGGGTGTCATGCATGCTTGTGGTCACGATGTACATACTTCCATTTTATTGGGGGCAGCTAAAATTTTACATGAGTTGCGTGAAAGCTGGGAAGGAACTGTAAAATTGTTGTTCCAGCCTGGCGAAGAAAAAAATCCGGGGGGTGCCAGCTATATGATACGTGATGGTGCTTTACAAAATCCAACACCACAAGGTATCATTGGATTACATGTGCATCCCGGATTGGATACAGGTAAGTTGAGTTTTAGAAAGGGTAGGGTAATGGCGAGTGCAGATGAGATCTATATTACAATTAAAGGTAAAGGCGGACATGCCGCTTCTCCGAATTTAACTGCTGATACTGTACTCATTGCTTCTCATTTAATAGTGAGTTTACAGCAAATCATATCAAGAAATAAAAATCCGTTATCGCCTTCTGTCTTATCCATCTGTTCTATTCAAGGTGGACATACCACCAATGTTATTCCAAGTGAAGTGAAACTGATGGGAACATTTAGGGCAATGGATGAAGAGTGGCGTTTTAAGGCGCATGATTTGATTCGTAAAAATGCAATTGGTTTGGTGGAATCCATGGGAGGGGAAATTGATTTGCATATTGATATTGGATATCCTACGGTTGATAACGATCCTGTTTTCACAGAAACAGCCTGGAAGCAGGCTGATATGTTCATGGGCAAAGAAAATGTGCTGGAAACAGAAATGAGAATGGGGGCTGAAGATTTTGGTTATTACACACAAGTAATTCCGGGTTGCTTTTTTAGATTGGGTGTGCGCAATGAAGACAAGGGAATTGTTCATAATGTTCATACCCCACTTTTCGATATTGATGAGCGAGCCATAGAAATCGGTATAGGCAATATGGCCTGGTTGGGAGCGACTGTTATTTAAATCTGCGGTAAATACAGTTGTTTTTCATGAGTTAATACGTGAATACAAAACCAATGATGGTGGGTATAGTAGGTGTTGGTAGTTTAGCAAAAAATTATTTTGGACGCTATACATATCCAACATAAAATCTATACTTTACGAGAACAGAAAGTCATGCTTGATTTTGATCTGGCATTATTGTATGGAGTACAAACAAAGCGCCTGAAAGAATCTGTTAGACGCAATATCGAGCGATTTCCTCCTGACTTCATGTTTGAGTTAACCCAACAAGAATACCATTTTCTAAGGACGCAAATTGCGTCCTTAGAAAATGGTAAAGGAAAGCATAGCAAATACCCTCCATTTGCATTCACCGAACAAGGCATTGCTATGCTGAGTGGCGTGCTAAGTTCTGAGCATGCTATTCAAATGAATATAGCCATTATGCGGGCATTTATTGCGGTTCGGAAAATGATGATGCAGTATAGTGAACTGGCAGCTGAGGTAGAACTAATCAGATCATCGGTTTCCAATCATGGTGAACAACTGGGGTTGATCTATGAGGCTATTGAAAATATTCTGGATGAACAAGCTGAGTATAAAGCACTACAAAACCGTAACAGAATAGGCTTTATGAAATAACCTACTGTTTTTTATTTATATTGTATTTTGCACCCCAATTTCCTCCCAAGTCCGGTCAGAGAACCAAAACTTGAAGTGAGTGACACAACAGCAGCTGAATAGGGACCTGTTGCTGGTAACGTAAAAAAACAATATGGCTAAAAATAAAGATCTGCGAAAAGAACAGGCACTAGAATATCATTCCAGTGGCAGACCCGGTAAAATTGAAGTAATTCCCACTAAAGAAGCCAAAACCCAAAGAGACCTTTCCTTGGCGTATAGTCCGGGTGTGGCAGAGCCTTGCAAAGAGATTCATAACAATGTAGAAGAAGTATATAAGTATACTGCAAAAGGAAATCTGGTAGCAGTTATCAGTAATGGAACAGCAGTATTGGGACTGGGAGATATTGGTCCGGAAGCCAGTAAGCCTGTGATGGAGGGGAAGGGAGTCCTGTTCAAAATATTTGCAGACATTGATGTGTTTGATATTGAGATCAATGAAAAAGATCCGGAGAAGTTTGTTCAGATTGTAAAAGCTTTAGAACCCACTTTTGGGGGTATTAACTTAGAAGATATCAAGGCTCCGGAATGTTTTTATATTGAACAGCAGCTCAAACAACAAATGAATATTCCCGTGATGCATGATGATCAGCACGGAACAGCCATCATCAGTGGGGCTGCATTGTTGAATGCATTGGAATTGCAGAAAAAAAGAATTGAAAAAGTTCGTTTTGTTGTGAATGGTGCCGGTGCTGCTGCTATGGCTTGTACACAACTTTATGTTGCATTAGGAGCACGTTATGAAAATTTTATTCTGTTTGATAAAGATGGAGTTCTTCATGAAGGAAGAACAGATTTGGATGTAACACGCAGAAAATTTGCAGTAAAGCGCTCAGATATTACCCTCGATAAAGCCATGAAAGATGCAGATGTGTTTTTGGGCTTGAGTGTAGGTAATGTGGTTACACAAGAGATGGTCAAAAGTATGGCCAAGAACCCCATTGTTTTTGCGATGGCCAATCCTGATCCGGAGATCAGTTATGAAGATGCGATTGCGGTTCGTAAAGACATCATCATGGCAACCGGACGAACAGATTACCCCAATCAAGTCAATAATGTGTTGGGGTTCCCTTATATCTTCAGAGGTGCTTTAGATGTACGAGCTAAACAGATCAATGAAGCGATGAAACTGGCAGCAGTAAAAGCTTTGGCTGAATTAGCGAAAACCCCTGTTCCGGATATTGTGAATATGGCTTATAACCAAACCAATATGTCTTTTGGTCCGGAATACATCATACCTAAACCTCTTGATCCAAGACTCTTGGCTACTGTGGCTCCTGCTGTTGCTAAAGCGGCGGTTGAGAGTGGTGTAGCACAAAAGAAAATTCAAAATTGGGATGCTTATGTGTTAGAGCTGAACAAACGTTTAGGTTTAGACAATCAGTTGATACGTGTTATCGGAAATAAAGCCCGTCGTGATCCTAAACGATTAGTATTTGCAGAAGCTGATAATCAAAAAATATTAAAAGCAGCCAGTATCATTTATGATGAGGGCGTGGCCTATCCAATTTTATTGGGCGATCCTGTTAAGATCAATCGAATTGCAGAGGAACACAATATTGATATTACCGATTTGCCCATCATTGATCCACGTAGTGATGAAATGGAATCCAAACGAGAGTTCTACGGGGAACTATTCTTTAAGAAAAGACAGCGTAAAGGATTCAATCATTACGAAAGCATTAAGATCATGAAGGATCGCAATCATTTTGGTTGTATGATGGTGGAGACAGGAGATGCGGATGCAATGTTATCAGGACTTACTAAAAATTATGCAGAAGCCATTCGTCCGGCATTACAGATTATAGGTACTGAAGAAGGAGTAAAGAAAATTGCGGGTATGTATCTGTTGTTAACCAAAAAGGGACCTTTATTCCTGGCAGATACTACGGTGAATTTTAATCCAACAGCAGAAGAGCTTGCAGACATAACAATGATGGTGGCCAAAGAGGTACGTAACTTCAATTTGACACCGCGTATTGCCATGTTGAGTTATAGCAATTTTGGAAGTAGTGATTCGGGTGAAGCTAAACTGGTAGCAGATGCAACCCGAATTTTAAAACAACGCAATCCATCTTTGATCGTAGACGGTGAAATGCAGGGCAGTATGGCTTTCAATAAAGAAATATTGAGAGATAATTATCCATTCAGTGAGCTGGTAGATGAGGATGTTAATGTATTGATGTTCCCTAATTTGACTGCAGGTAATGTAGCGTACAATCTATTAAAAGAAGTAGGCGGTGCAGATGCTATCGGCCCCATTTTATTAGGATTGAAAAAGCCGGTGCATGTATTGCAATTAGGAAGTACAGTTAGAAGTATCATCAACATGGCGCTTGTAGCTGTGGTAGATGCACAACTCAAATGTAGAATGGACACCAACGAAGTTGTTCAACGCAGCAGTTGGTGGAAGCGTTTGAAGAAGAGGAAAAAATAGACCATAGTCCATAGACCATGGTCTATGGATGTAATCACAGTAAGCAAAAAATCGTACCATGTCATTCTTCACCCACTTAGGTTCCTACCTGCTCATGTTAAAAGGCATGTTTACCAAGCCTGAGAATTGGCGCATGTATTGGAAAGAGTTTATGCATCAGTGTGTGGAAATAGGATTGGGTGCTTTGCCGATTGTGGTTATTATTTCTTTGTTCCTGGGTGCTGTAACAACTGTTCAAACTGCTTATCAATTGGTGAGTCCATTGGTGCCTCAGGCAACCATTGCGCAAATTGTTAGAGATAGTATGATTTTGGAATTGTCTCCAACAGTTGTGAGTATTGTATTGGCAGGTGTTGTGGGTAGTAAGATTGCAAGTGAATTGGGGAATATGCGGATTAGTGAACAGATTGACGCTCTGGAGATCATGGGTATCAATACAAAAAGCTATCTCGTAATGCCTAAAATACTAGGTTCTTTATTGGTGATTCCATGCTTGATCACTATTTCAGCAGTATTGGGTATTTGGGGCGGAAGAACAGCCGGTAATCTTACCGGTATTTTGGCGCCGGATATTTTTGATATCGGATTAAGACAAAATTTGAATTTGTACAATATTAATTTCGCTCTCTACAAATCCTATACGTTCGCGTTTATTGTAAGCAGTATCTCAGCCTATTATGGCTATAATGTAAAAGGTGGGGCTCTTGAAATTGGTAGAGCCAGCACCAGTGCAGTGGTGGTAAGCTGTATTTTGATTCTTTGCGCAGACTACTTGCTGGCATCTTTGCTTTTATAATGAGAAATTAAAATTCTTTTTGGTGTCAATCCAACAGCTCTTGGTACATTTATAGTACAAGTATTTGCTGTATGAATCCATCTTTTGACTCATTCCGAAAACAGATTTCCAATCCGCTCAAGTTTCGTTTCTTTTTATTGCAACGATTGCCATCTGCTTTTTTCTCCGGATTAAAAATCAGATCCTTCGATCAGTATCAATCGGTGATTGGAGTACGTTATAGTTGGTTCTCGCAAAACCCTTTTCGCTCCATGTATTTTGCGGTGCAATCTATGGCTGCAGAAATGAGTACGGGTATTTTGGGATTCGCACAAATTTATCAGCGAAAGCCGTCTGTCAGTATGCTGGTATTAAAAGTAGAAGGCCATTTTACAAAAAAGGCAACCGGATTTATCAGTTTTACTTGTAAGGATGGACAAATGATTGAAGAAGCAGTGGAAAGAACGATACAAACCGGAGAAGGGCAAACTGTTGTTTGTCATTCAATAGGAACCAATGAACAAAAAGAAGTGGTAGCAGAGTTTTGGGTGACATGGACATTCAAAGCAAAACAAGCAATCTTATAAAATAGTCATATGAAAATAGCATTTCATGGAGCCGCAAGAACAGTAACAGGATCTAAACACCTGTTAACCTTAGACGATGGTACAAAAATTCTCTTAGACTGTGGATTGTTTCAGGGAATGGGAAAAGAAACGGATGTGTTGAATGCGGATTTTGGTTTTGATGCCCGGTCAATTGATATACTCGTATTATCACATGCACATATCGATCACTCCGGATTGATTCCTAAATTGGTGAAAGAAGGTTTTGAAGGTAAAATTTATGCAACGCCTGCTACCAAAGAATTAGGTGCCATTTTACTGGAAGATTCAGCTGTGATTCAAAGAGATGATACGAAATTCATCAACAAACGAAGAGCTAAACAAGGCTTACCTCCTTATGAGCCCTTGTATGATCTGGAAGATGCAGCAAAAGCTTTGGACCTTTTTGTTGAAGTGAACTACGATGAGTGGACCAATATCTCAAAAGGAGTGGAACTACTGTTTACGGATGCGGGGCATATCATTGGAAGTGCAGCCGTGCATTTGCGTATCTCAGAGAATGGAGTTACTCGTCAACTCACTTTCAGTGGAGATGTAGGAAGATACAATGATGCCATTCTTCGTTCACCCGCTGTTTTTCCGCAGGCTGATTATATTATTCTCGAGAGCACTTACGGAAATAAATTGCATGATGAAGTGCATGGCACTCCGGATACTTTATATGAATGGATTGATAAAACCTGTATTCAAAAGAAAGGTAAACTGATCATTCCCGCATTTAGTGTAGGGCGTACACAGGAATTGCTTTATGCTTTAAATCAATTGGATCTTGAAAATCGATTACCCAATGTGCCGATTTATGTAGACAGTCCATTGAGCAGAGAAGCAACAGAAATGTTGAAAGCTTATCCTCAATACTTTAATAAGCGCATCAGAAAAGTGATGGAAAAGGATGAGGATCCGTTTGATTTTCCGGGATTGAAATTTATTAAAACAGTAGATGAAAGTAAATACCTGAATGTGTTGACGCAACCTTGTGTCATCATATCAGCCAGCGGAATGGCAGATGCCGGTAGGGTGAAGCATCATGTCATGAATAATATCAGTGACGAAAAAAATACCATTCTACTGGTAGGATATTGTGAGCCTCGTTCTTTAGGTGGTCGATTAGCGAACGGCGCTGAACAAGTAAAAATTTTCGGAGAAATGTATGAGGTGAAAGCGGAGGTTGGACAAATGCGTAGCATGAGTGCTCATGGTGATTATGATGATTTGTGTCAGTTTCTGGCTTGTCAGGATCCCAAACAAATACGCACTTTATTTTTAGTGCATGGTGAATATGATGTACAGCAAGATTTTGCACATCGGTTATTGCGAAAAGGATTCCGGGAAGTTGTGATTCCGGAAATGCATTATCAGACAAAACTGTAATCATGAACTTACTGATACAGGATGCAGGTCGTTATTACAGAGAGCAGTTTGGGGAACCGGAATTCATCGTTCGTTCACCCGGAAGAATCAATCTGATTGGAGAACACACAGATTACAACGGAGGCTTTGTATTGCCTGCTGCCATTGACAATGCAGTATATGTGTCTATCGGAAAGAGAACAGATGGTAAAATCGCTTTGTATTCAGTAGACTATCAGGAACGTTTTGAAATAGACTTTTCTAGTCTTCAAAAAACAAATGTAAACTGGGCGACTTCTGT
>CAYMQQ010000053.1:0-15073 GCA_964392685.1 uncultured Sediminibacterium sp. | reverse complement strand
CGGAGATATGAGTTCTGATATTTGTGCAGATTGATTATTTACTGAATCAGTTGATTGAGGATTACAAAATCTTTATCGTCATAACATCAGCACGCTCAATGTTCCATTTGGTGATTGGGCTGGTTTTTATAACCTTATTTACAATTTGAATAATGTAATAAAATTATATCCTCAGACTCCTCTGCCGGATGCAGAAAAATCAACAGCCTTAGCAGAGCTATATGGACTGAGAGCTTATGTTTATTATAATATGGTAAGAACATGGGGACCTGTTCCATTGAGCTTAGAACCAATTGAAACAATAAGTAATGCTTCTGAAACCTATAAACGAAGAACTAGTGCTGATACTATCCTAATACAGATCAAAAAAGATGTAGATGAATCATTGCGATTATTTGGAACAACCAATACTTTATCAACTGGTAAAAGAGTCTATTGGAGTAGAATCGCAAGTCTTGTGTTGAAGGGGGATGTGCATATTTGGACAGCAACCCATCAAAATGGAGGCGCTGCTGATTTAACAATTGCAAAAACCTCTTTAGAAGAGGTGCAGAGATTACAGGGCGTTTCTTTAAATCTCAATTCAAATTACTCAGATATTTTTGATCCCGTAAAAAAGACAAATAATCCTGAGATTATTTTTGCCCTCAATTTTGAATTACAGCAAGCCCAATTAGGTGTATTTGGTAGTTTTACTGTGAATAGTATTCAAGCTACTACACTTTCTTTAAGTCAAGCCCCTACTCCAACTGTTAGTTCTGTTTATCCTTATGTAAACGGTGCTAATAGAGTTGGGTTGAATCAGGCTATGATTAATAGATTAACCAGTGGTCCAGCCGATCAGCGAATTTCAAAGTCATTCAATATTTTATATTCTACTGCTCCGCCACATAGTGTTAGAGGGGTATTATTAACAAAATGGTTGGGTTCTACATCAGGAACAACACAAATCTTTAATAATGATCTTTCTATCTATCGTTATGCTGATGTGCTCTTATTATTAGCAGAAGCAAAAACAAAACTTGGAGAAGATCCTTCTAATGAAATTAATGCTATTAGACGAAGAGCGTATGGCACAACATTTCCAGTTTATGTAAATGGATCTCAAGCAAACAATATGAATGCGATTTTGGATGAATATCTGAGGGAGTTTATTGGGGAAGGTCGCAGATGGTGGGCACTTAGAAGAGCCGGAGATTCATATGTATATGCAAATATTAATCCGACCTATTTATCACCTACAACACAGGCTAAACTATTATTACCCATTTCAATGGGGATGTTAAATAATGATCCTATGTTAACTCAGACGCCAGGTTATTAAGCAATTTTCAATTGGTAGTTTGGTTTTAGCAGGGGGGTGAAATACCCCCTGGTTTTTCAAGACTTTTAATTATATTTTACAATATGATAAGTAAAAAAACAAGTGGATTGATCGCTGCTCCTTTTACACCCATGAAAGAGGATGGATCAATTGCCTACGAGATTATTCCTAGCTATTATGAGCTATTGAAGCAAAATAACGTTAAGGGAGTATTTATATGCGGCTCAACAGGAGAAGGTGTATCTCTGAGTGCATCTGAAAAATATCTGGTAGCAGAAGCATGGGCTAGTTGCACAAAGCATGATCCGGAATTTAAAGTGATGTTGCTGTTGGGTGGTACGAGTATAAAAGAATGTCAAGATTTAGCCATAAAAGCAAGTCAACTTCCCATTCATTCGATTTCCATAACTGCTCCTTTTTATTTTAAGCCAGTTAATGCTAACGTATTAGCCAAAGTGTGTCAGGAAATTGCATCGGTTGTTCCTGAATTACCATTTTATTATTATCATATTCCTGTATTAACAGGAGTTGATATATCTATGTATTCATTATTACAAGAAGTTGATGGGTTGATCCCAAATTTTGCCGGCATTAAATACACACATGAAGATTTTATGGATTTTCAGTCTTGCCTAAGTTATCAAAATGGAAAATATGATATGCTGTGGGGAAGAGATGAAAATATGCTATCTGCATTAGCAGTGGGTGCAACTGGTGCAGTGGGAAGCACGTTTAATTATGCAGCACCTTTATACACTCGTCTAATTGAGGCATTTCAACAAAATGATTTAGAAAACGCCCGAGCAATTCAGCTACAGTCCATAGAAATGATCCGTTTATTGGGTAAGTATGGAGGCATTGCTACTGGAAAAGCCTATATGAAATTGATAGGTCTAAATTGTGGAGAGTTCAGACTACCTGTTAAAAACATGAATTCAACTGACTACAAACAGTTTGTCGATGATACTAGCAAAATAGGATTTAATAACTTCTGTTCTGTTCTTGCCAAAAACACGAGTGAAGTACTAACAAATGCCTCAGCTTAAACTCCATGAAAATTGCTCTGTCCATTATAATAATTCTCTTTATGTCATCTGTTGGAGAACTTTTTGCACAAAAAAAATCTGTTCAAGATACTTGGCATATTGCAGGTGTGCTCCCTTCGAATAATCAACAAAAGGAAGGGCTTGGGTTAGCGGGTCCAATAACAGGTATATCTGGCAATAGGTTGTTAGTTGCCGGAGGGGCTAATTTCCCGGATGGTATGCCATGGAAAGGTGGAAAAAAAATATTTCATAATAAAGTCTACAGTTTTAAGAAAAGAGGTCAGAAGCTTTCATTGGTAACAGATGAATATCAGTTGCCAGAGAATATAGCTTATGCAGCCAGTTGTTCAACACCCAAGGGAGTTCTATATGCCGGTGGAGAAAGTGAAAAGGGTATTTCTGATAAAGTATTTCTATTGAAATGGGATCATTATGCTAGCGCTGTTATTATTGAATCTTTACCCGCTTTACCCTTAGCCGTTAGTAATGCATCTGCCATTTCTTATAATAATATTGTTTACGTACTAGGAGGAGAAACTCAAGAAGGTGTTTCAAATATGCTTTGGGTAATTGATCTTAATGATATAAATGCAGGTTGGAGCCAGTTGCCTTCTATGCCAAAACAAATATCACATGGGGTTTTTGTAGCAATAAAATATTCAGGTATTTTAAAACTTTATATGGTTGGAGGGCGAAGAAAAACCAGTCAGGGAATTAGTGAATTGTATAATACAGTATATGAATTCAATGTTCTACAACAAAAATGGTCTGAATTAGCACCTTTGCCATATCCACTATCTGCGGGTACTGGTGTTGCAACAAAAAATGGCAATATTCTTTTGTTTGGCGGTGATCAAGGAACCACCTTTAGTAAGGTTGAAAATTATATTTCACTAATTAATAAAGCCCCCACGCAACTAGAAAAAGAAGAATTAATCTTGAAAAAAAATCAAGTTCTTCTTTCTCATCCTGGGTTTAGTCAAGATATCCTGCTTTATAATATACAGACTCAATCAACTAAAATAGCTGGATTGATTCCATATGCTACACCTGTTACGACAAATGCTTTTTATTGGGGTAAAGAGATAGTTATTCCGAGCGGAGAAATAAAAGCAGGGGTTAGAACACCGCAAATTTTAATGGCTAAAATTCCACGTTTATAACAATGAGTATATCAAATAAATATCCGTGGATACTTGTAGGGCTATTGTGGGTTGTGGCACTATTAAACTATATAGATAGGCAGATGCTCAGTACCATGAAGCCATCGATGATGATCGATATACAGGAATTACAGTCTGCTACCAACTTTGGTAGATTGATGGCTGTATTTCTTTGGATTTATGGAAGCATGAGTCCTTTCGCTGGAATGATCGCTGATCGAATCAGTAAAAAATGGATTATTGTTAGCAGTTTATTTGTATGGTCTGCGGTTACTTGCTCAATGGGGTATGCAACAACTTTTGATCAACTATATTGGCTAAGGGCTATTATGGGAGTAAGTGAAGCTTTATATATTCCTGCAGGGCTGGCGCTAATTACTGAGTTTCATGATTCTAAAACTAGATCCTTAGCAGTAGGTATACATATGACGGGCTTATATATGGGTCAAGCATTAGGTGGCTTTGGGGCTACTGTTGCGCATCATTATTCATGGCAGGTAGCATTTCAATCATTTGGTATAATCGGAATTCTGTATTCTCTCGGGTTAATTTTTTTCTTAAAGGATAAAAAAAAGGACACATTATATGTAGTCGATAATAATGACAAGAAAATAGGATTATTTAAAGGCTTTGGATTGTTATTTACCAACATAGCTTTTTGGGTTATTCTATTCTACTTTGCTATGCCAAGTTTACCCGGCTGGGCTGTTAAAAACTGGATGCCAACCTTGTTTGCTGAGAATTTAGGAATAGATATGGCAAAGGCAGGGCCGTTATCTACCATTACAATTGCAGTATCTTCTTTCTTAGGAGTAATTTTTGGAGGTATTTTATCAGATCGCTGGGTTCAGAAAAATATTAAAGGACGGATTTATACCAGTGCTATAGGGTTAGGACTTACCATACCCGCAGTATTACTTATCGGATTTGGTCACTCACTTTTTGCCGTGGTTGGTGCAGCATTTTGTTTTGGGTTCGGTTACGGAATGTTTGATGCCAATAATATGCCTATACTCTGTCAGTTTGTTTCTATCAAATACCGCGCTACTGCTTATGGATTAATGAATATGACAGGTGTATTTGCCGGTGCATTCATTACTGACTTTTTAGGTAAATCAACAGATGCCGGAAATCTGGGAAATGACTTTGCCATGCTAGCGGGTGTTGTTGCTGTCGCTTTGATTATCCAACTTTCTTTTTTGCGACCAAAACAGAATGATTTTATTGATGAGTAAAATGAAATTATGCAAAAAATAATTTTTTATGTAACGCTATGCTTTCTGTTAGTTTCAAATAGCAGCTTTAGCTATTTTAAAAAAGTAGAAATAAATTCATCAGAAGCTATTCAGGCAACTGCTTATTCACCTGCAATACCGGTGTTGAAAGAAATGTCTGCTAATCCAATACTACGCGTTGCAGTTTCTATTCCTGGTGGAAAAGAAGTGCAGTTGTATCAAAAAGTGAATTGTACTATAAATACCCAAGTCATTAGTAGTATCGAAAAGATCGATGTATATCTTACAGGTGGTGAACCGTTTTCGACCCAACAACTCATTGCATCAATAGTTCCATCAACTTCTTTATTTGACATTCCTCTTAATATCAAACTTAGGCCTGGTATTCATTTCATCTGGTTCAGTATTGTATTGAAAAGTGAAGCGGCGATTGACCATAAAATTAAACTGACTTGTCAAAAATTGACTGACAACAAAGGGAATCAGTTACTAGTTCAACAAGGTAAATCTGTTTACGAAAAGCATATCGGAGTGGTTGTTCGTAAAGCTGGCGCTGATCAAGTTAATACGTATCGTATTCCAGGTATAGTGACTACCGATAAAGGAACACTGTTATCAGTCTACGATATCCGGTATAAAAACAGCTCAGATTTACCGGGCAATATTGATGTTGGGTTAAGTCGAAGCATAGATAGTGGTAAGACTTGGCAGCCAATGAAAGTGATTATGGATATGGGTGCTCCACACGAAAATAATGGGGTAGGTGATCCCTCTATATTGTTTGATCCTATTACCAAAAAAATATGGGTAGCTGCATTGTGGAGTAAAGGTAATAGGTCTATTGCCGGTTCTTTACCGGGTATTTCTCCAGACACAACCGGGCAATTTGTTTTGGTTAGTAGCGATGATGATGGATTGACTTGGTCAAATCCATACACCATCACTCCGCAAATCAAGGATAAGGCATGGCATTTATTTTTTAATGGACCCGGAAGTGGGATTGCTATGCAGGATGGTAAGCTGGTTTTTGCAGCACAATATTGGAATGAAAATAAAGTTCCCTTTTCAACTATTATTTATAGTGCTGATCACGGTAATTCATGGAATGGAAAAATCAATGGCCCCAAATCGAATACAACTGAGAGTCAAGTCGTGGAAACGACTTCAGGTACATTAATGCTGAATATGCGTGATAATCGGGGTGGATTCAGAAGTGTAGCCACTACCAATGATCTTGGAGTAACATGGACAGAACATGCCACATCATATAATGCTTTACCTGACCCTGTTTGTATGGCTAGTCTGATTAAAGCAAGAGTAAAAGTGAAAGGTGTTATGCGAGATGTTCTTTTCTTCAGTAACCCAAATACCACAGCAGGTCGTTATAATATGACTATCAAGGCAAGTTTGGACTATGGACAAACTTGGCTGCCTGCCCATCAACTATTAATTGATGAAAGACAAGGGTATGGATATTCATCCCTTACACAAATTGATGATCATACCATCGGTATTTTATATGAAGGAATTAAGGATCTATACTTTTTAAAAATACAAGTAAACGAGATTATTAAATAATAACGGGTATGAGCTACGATAGAAAAGAGTTAGAAATACTGCAAGAGTTTTATTCAAAACAGTTGTTGAATAGTACGATCCCATTTTGGTTTCCTCGTTCTTTTGATCAGGAATACGGAGGTTTTTTATTTATGAGAGATGCAGATGGTAGTCTTATTGATGATGATAAAGCTGTATGGATACAAGGAAGGGCAACATGGATGCTTTCAACGCTCTATAATACAATTGAGCAAAAACAAGAATGGTTAGACGGCGCCAAACTTGGGTATGATTTCTTAAATCAATATTGCTTTGATATTGACGGACAGATGTTCTTTCATATGACTAGAGATGGAAAGCCTTTGCGAAAACGCAGGTATTTTTTTTCCGAGACATTTTATGTAATCGCAGCCGCTGCTTATGCAAAAGCAAGTGGCGATGAAAATGCAGCTGATCGGGCAAGAAAAGTTTTTGGGAAGTGTATTGAGTATGCAACTATTCCCGGTCTCCTACAGCCAAAATTTACAAATATCCGACCATCCAAAGGTATTGGTGTACCCATGATAATGATCAATACAGCTCAACAACTCAGGGATACCATAGGAGATCCGCGTTGTGATGAATGGATTGAAAAATGGATTAAAGAGATTGAATATGACTTTGTGAAAGATGATATTCAATGTGTCATGGAGCAAGTGGCGCCAGATGGGAGCATAATTGATCATATCGATGGAAGAACTCTTAATCCTGGTCATGCTATTGAGGGAGCATGGTTTATCCTGCACGAAGCTCTATATCGTAACAATGACCAGCGTTTAATTGATTTGGGATGTCGCATGATTGACTATATGTGGGAAAGAGGTTGGGATAAAGAGCATGGTGGTATTCTCTATTTCCGTGATGTATACAATAAACCGGTACAGGAATACTGGCAGGATATGAAATTCTGGTGGCCACACAATGAAGTGATCATTGCAACACTACTTGCATACTTAATGACAGGAAATGAAAAGTATGCTAAATGGCATAAACAGGTTCATGAATATTCCTACAATCATTTCTATGACAAACAAAATGGCGAATGGTTTGGCTATCTGCATAAGGATGGAAGTATTGCACAAACTGCCAAAGGTAATTTATACAAAGGCCCTTTTCATTTACCAAGACAAGAATGGTATTGTAGTATGACTTTGAATAATTACTTACAGGGCGATAAAAAAGGAAACTAAGGTTAATCTCAATCTATGTTAATAACCTTTATCATAATAAGATAATGCTATGAATCGAAAACAATTTATTAAGAATACCACTTTGACGGCGGCATCATTAACAATTTTGTCAACAGGAGAGTTACTTGCTAATAAAGTAAGAGAGCGAGTGAATATTGTCATGATTGGCGTTGGATTACGTGGGCAAAACCATCTTGATTTGTTATTACGAAGGAATGATATTGAGCTTGTTGCTATTTGTGATATAGATGAGCGAATGCTTTCTAAGTCAAAAGAAATGATTGTAAAAAGTGGAAAGAAAATACCACAAATTTTTACCGGTGATCCGTATGCCTGGAAAAAGATGCTGGAGCTAAAAGATATTGATGGTGTAATTATTGCTACACCTTGGGAATGGCATAAAGAAATGATCATTGAATCAATTCAGTCAGATATTAAATATGTTGGTACGGAAGTCATGTTGGGGATTACATTACAAGATCATTGGGACGTCGTTAAAACTGCTGAAAAATACAAAGCTCAAGTAATGATGCTTGAAAATGTATGTTATCGAAGGGATGTAATGGCTGCACTAAATATGGTACGGCAAAATGTATTTGGAGAGGTTGTTCACTTGCAGGGAGGGTATCAACATGACTTACGTGATGTAAAATTTAATAACGGTATCGACGCATATGGTAAAGGGTGTGAATTTGGGGAAAAAGGCTGGAGCGAAGCAAGTTGGCGTACACAACACTCCGTTTACCGTAATGGTGATTTATACCCAACTCATGGCATTGGTCCAATTGCTCATTTTATAAACATTAATAGAGGGAATCGTTTTATTAATATTTCCTCTTTTTCTTCAAAGGCAAGAGGTTTACATAATCATATAATTAAAAAATGTGGACCCGATCATCCCAACGCAAAAGTAAATTTTAAGTTAGGCGATATTGTTACTACTTCAATTGGCTGTGCAAATGGCGAAACCATTTTGTTACAGCATGATACCAATCTTCCCCGTCCTTACTCACTTGGTTTCCGTGTACAAGGAACAAATGGTTTATGGATGGATGCAGCCAAAGGAGTACATATTGAGGGGCAATCAAAGCCACATCAATGGGATGCTGCTAAAGAGTGGTTTGATAAGTACGATCACCCACTTTGGGCAAGGTGGAGTAAAGAAACAGAAGGTGCAGGTCATGGTGGAATGGATTTTTTTGTGATACATTCTTTTGTAGAATCAATTAAACGAAATACAGCCACGCCAATGGATGTGTATGACGCTGCTGCGTGGAGTGCCATCACGCCATTAAGCGAAACCTCCATTGAAAAAGGAAACGCGACCATTGAGTTTCCTGACTTTACCGGCGGTAAATGGATGTACCGTAAACCAGTGTTTGCATTAACAGATGAGTTTTAAAAGCAAATATTCTGATGATGTTAGAGTCTGTGCTAAAAGAATTTGGATTAAACGCCAACGAAGTAACAATAGTCCCAATACACCAGGGCTTGATTAATCAAACCTGGAAGATTGGACAAAATGAACATGCATTTATTCTACAACAGGTAAATAACACGGTATTTCAAAATCCTGAAAACATTGCTTTTAATATTGAAGAAATAAGCATGTATCTAAAATGTCAGCATCCTGATTATTTTTTTGTTTCTCCGGTCAAGACTTTTGATGGTAGTGAACTTGTTTACAAAAATGAAGATGGCTATTTCAGGGTCTTCCCTTTTGTACAGGATTCCCATGCAATAAATGTGGTAGAAAATCCTGACCAAGCATACGAGGGCGCAAAACAGTTTGGAAAGTTTACTGCTGTCCTCAGCAATTTTGATTGTTCAAAACTCAAAATAACGATTCCGAATTTTCATAACCTTTCTCTCCGATATGAGCAATTTGAGGATTCTCTTAAAAGTGGGGACAATAACAGGTTAAAGGAATCCGACACTTTAATCATCCAGTTAAAAAACTGGTCAAATATTGTAACAGAATTTGAAAAAATTAAAACACTGAGCGATTTTAAACTCAGAGTTACACACCACGATAGTAAAATTAATAACGTATTATTTGATAAAAACAATAAAGGGCTTTGCGTAATAGATCTTGATACTGTCATGCCAGGCTATTTTATAAGCGATGTTGGGGATATGATGCGTACTTATCTATCACCGGTAAGTGAAGAAGAAAAAGATTTTAGCAAAATTGTAATTCGCAAGGAATATTATGAAGCTATTGTTGATGGATATATGAGTCAGATGCAGGATGAACTTACAGCCTTTGAAAAAAAATACTTTTTCTATTCTGGCAAATTCAGTATTTATATGCAGGCACTCCGTTTTCTCACAGACTACTTGAATGATGATAAATATTATGGTTCATCCTATCCAAGTCAAAACCTAATTAGGGCATCAAATCAAATTGCTTTACTTCAAAAGTACATGGCAGCAGAACTTAATTGAACAATATTGATTTTGAGAATTAATGAAAAGCATTCTTGTTATCATATTATTTTCCCCATTTTCTTCGATAGCTCAATTTGAGATAGCCGAAGTTTTTTCTTCCAATATGGTTTTGCAAAGGGAAGAGCCTATTGCCATATGGGGAAAGAATGCTCCGGGAAAGATGGTAGAGGTGAAATTAGGTTCTACGCTTCGTAAGAGCGTAGCAACAAAAGATTCAGTATGGAAAGTGTATTTACCTAAGCGACCAGCCACACGTGAGCCTCAGTCCTTAATTATTAGCAGTGGAGATACTTTAGTAGAGTTTCAGAATATACTTATAGGCGATGTATGGATATGTACAGGTCAGAGTAACATGGAATGGCCAATGATAAAAGAGCAACACTGGCAGGATGAAATGTACAACACTTTTCAACCTTATATCAGACTATTAAACCCTCCACCTGCCGGTAGGAATGTTTTTGGAGTTCCTTATGCAGATTCTCTAATTAAGAGACTTACAAAAGAAAGATTTTATGATTGGAACGAATGGAAGAATTGTGATAGTACTTCCATTAAGTTAATGAGTGCAGTTGCGTATTTTTTTGCGAAAAAGATTTTTTCTGAAACGGGTGTTCCAATTGGTATTGTAAACTTGTCTATTGGCGGTGCACCACTTGAAACATTCATCAGTATAGAAGCACTATCTCAACATGTAATATTCAGAAAAAAAGTAAATAAAAATTGGCTTACAAACGATGCCCTACCAGTTTGGATTAGAGAACGAGGTATACAGAATGTGGGAAATAATAACAATGTTCCAGCTGATGAATTAGGCCCAAATCATGCTTATAAACCGGGTTTTGCTTTTAAAGCAGGGATTAATCAACTGCGAAATTTTCCGGTGAAAGGAGTCTTGGTTTATCAAGGTGAAAGTAATGCAGAAGAACTAGAACGGGTTGATGAATACAAAGAGCTATTTAAATTATTCATCAAAGAATACAGAGAAGCCTGGAACAATAGTCAGCTTCCAATTTATTGGGTGCAACTTTCTTCTATAGAAAGAAAGTATTGGCCAATGTTTAGAAATAAACAATTACAGCTATTAAAAGAAACTAATTATGCAGGCATGGCTATTACGAGCGATATCGGCTTGCAAAATGATGTGCATCCTCGCGATAAAAAAACTGTTGGCGAACGATTAGCTAGATGGGCATTGAACAAAACGTATAAACAAAATATAATTCCTTCCGGACCATTGCCTGTAAAGGCCATTTACGTCAATGATAAAGTGATTGTGCAATTTGACCATATGGCGAATGGGTTGAAAACATCAGATACTAAACCACTAAGAGGGTTCTCAACTGATGGGCAGAATGAAATAAAGGCAAATTTTGGCGATAGTGGCATCGTTATTTCTGTAAGTTTTAAACCACAATTTATCTATTACGGTTGGAAGCCATTTAGTGATGGAAATCTTAGTAATTCTGAAAATCTTCCTGCGTCAACCTTTAAAATAAGAGTTAAGTGAAATTTATTTTAATTATATCATTTTTTTCATTCTGTTGCGTTTCTGTTCTGGCACAACAGAAAAATTATGTTTTTTTAAATGCAAATGATACTGAAGCAGACATTATACGAAAGGCTGCTACAATCGTTCCATCATTAGGGCAGTTAAGGTGGCAACAATTGGAACTGACTGCTTTTTTTCATTACGGCGTAAACACATTTACCGGCAAAGAGTGGGGAACTGGAAAAGAAGACCCGAAAATATTTAACCCTTCAGCTTTGGATGCCCGGCAATGGGTTCGGATTGCAAAAGATGCAGGCATCAAACAGGTGATATTAACAGCCAAACATCATGATGGGTTCTGCCTTTGGCCTACTAAAACAACGAACCATTCAGTGGCTGCGAGTCAGTGGAAAAATGGTAAAGGTGATTTGGTAAAAGAAGTAAGTAAGGCTTGCAAAGAAATGAAAATTGGATTTGGGATTTATCTTTCTCCCTGGGACATGAATTCTCAGTACTATGGTGACAATGAAAAATACAATGAATTTTTTGTGGATCAACTAACCGAATTGCTCACCCATTATGGTAGGATTGATGAAGTATGGTTTGACGGGGCAAAAGGAAAAGGCATAGAACAAGAATATTACTTTGAAAAATGGTATCAACTCATCCGAAAACTACAACCACAGGCTGTAATAGCAATCATGGGTCCGGATGTAAGATGGGTTGGAACAGAAACAGGATACGGCAGAGAAACAGAATGGAGTGTAGTGCCTACGGATAATTTAAGCCAGTCAACAATTGCAGCTAATTCGCAAAAAAATATTGCATTTACACCAAATGGTGATATTAGAGGAGATGATTTGGGGAGCCTTGAAAAAATCAGAAAAGCAAAAGGGTTGGTTTGGTATCCTGCCGAAACGGATGTCTCTATCCGACCAGGTTGGTTTTATCATGAAGCAGAAGATTCAAAAGTAAAGTCGCCGGAGAAACTCCTTGATATTTATTTCAATTCTGTTGGTCGCAATGGTGTTTTATTGTTAAACATTCCGCCAGATAAAAGAGGATTGATTCATGAAAGTGATATTGCAGTATTGAAGCAATGGAAACAATTGAGAGATGATCTTTTTAAGACCAATTTTGCTAGTGGTTCAAAGATAAAATCTGCTAATGGCGTAAATACAAGATACATACTTGACGGCAAAAATGCCACACATTTTACAACAAAAGGAAATGCCACTACAACTGTAATTGAACTACAGCTAAAATCACCTGCATCATTTAACGTAGTACAACTACAGGAAAATATAAGGATGGGTCAAAGAGTTGAAGCCTTTGA
Organism: uncultured Sediminibacterium sp.; assembly: GCA_964392685.1. GTDB lineage: Bacteria > Bacteroidota > Bacteroidia > Chitinophagales > Chitinophagaceae > Sediminibacterium. The sequence continues at coordinate 2,243 of CAYMQQ010000053.1, read as the reverse complement.
GTTAGACTACTGGGATGGAACAGCATGGAAAATAACGGCAAAAGGAACAACTATTGGTTATAAACGATTGATACGATTCAATACTATTATTACTGATAAGGTAAGATTGCGGATTTTATCGTCAAGATTAAATCCTTGCCTTGCAGAAATAGGAATCTATAATATACAACAATAAAAATTTCAAACAATCTTAAGTTATTAAACTATTTAATAGATGAAAAACGTCTTATTATTTATTGTTCTGTTAAACTGGATGATCCCGAGTCATGCGCAGTCATATTTTCCTTCGGTTGATAACCTGACGGCTAGAAAAGAATTTCAGGATAATAAATTTGGCATGTTCATCCATTGGGGTGCTTCCAGTGTTTTAGGTGCAGGTGAATGGGTGATGAATAACAGGAATATAAAAGTAAAAGATTACACGAGGCTGCAGAATATATTTAATCCACAAGATTTTAATGCCGCAGAATGGGTGACTGCAGCAAAAAATGCTGGTATGAAGTATATAGTCTTTATTAACCGTCATCATGATGGTTTTTCCAACTGGGATACAAAATATTCAGATTGGAAAATTACCAATACGCCTTACGGTAGGGATGTATTGAGAATGTTGGCAGATGAATGTAAAAAACAAGACATAAAACTCGGCTTATATTATTCTACCCTCGATTGGTATCGTACCGATTATCCTTATGAAACAGGTCGTACTGGAAAAGGAACGGGTCGTACTGAGAAAAGTAACTACGCGTCTTACCTACAGTTCATGAAAAATCAGCTTACTGAATTGCTGTCCAACTATGGAGAAATTATGTCCATCTGGTTTGACGGACATTGGGATCAGACTAATCCGGAAGGTCATTCTGATAGGTCATCAAGAATTGACTGGAAGTACGGGGAAATTTATTCGCTTATTCACAAATTACAACCTCAATGTTTGATCGGGAATAACCATCATCTTGAACCATTACCAGGTGAAGACTTTCAGATGTTTGAAAAAGATTTGCCTGGTCAAAATAAAACGGGTTTAAGTTATCAAAAGGCATCCGAAATGCTACCGTTAGAAACTTGTGAAACCATTAATGGATCTTGGGGTTATAATATAACCGATAATAACTATAAAACAGTTAAAGACCTTATTCATTATCTAGTGAATGCTGCAGCACTGAATACTAACTTTCTTTTGAATATCGGACCCATGCCCAATGGGAAAATACAGCAGGAGTTTGTTGATACTTTATATGTTATAGGTAATTGGTTGAGAGAAAATGGAGAAACCATTTATGGTACTAGGGGGAATGTTATTTCTCCGCAAGAATGGGGTGTTATAACGGCTAAAAATAAAAGTAGATATATACACGTATTAAATAAGCCGGGTAGCAATTTTATTTTCTTACCCGGATTTATTGGTATAGTACAAGAAGCTTTTTTATTTGGTAAAGAAGAAAGGGTTAAATACAAACAATTACCGGAAGGATGTTTTATTTACCTCGATAATTTACGTATAAATGATATCGATACTATTATAGAAATAAAAGTTCAATAGAAATTGATTTTATTGGGTATACATTGATAAGAAACTTGTTGCTGAGGAGTAATATTCAGTTTTAATGGTTCATATTTCTCATTAGATCACCTTAAGAAGCAAACAGATAAATATGCTAATAGACATTCAAATATCTGATCCATTCACATCATTTGAGAAAATACCTGTAACAATTTTCGAGGAAGCACAAGAAGCGTGTATAAAGGTAGCTGAGGAAATAGCAGATCTTATTCGTTTAAAACAGCAACAAGGTTCTAATGCTGTGCTTGGGTTGTCAACAGGTTCAACTCCCAAAAAAATTTATGCTGAATTAATACGTTTGCATCGACAAGAGGGTCTAAGCTTTAAAAATGTAATTTGTTTTAACCTTGATGAATACTTTCCTATTTCTGGTGAATCTATACAGAGTTATAAATACTTCATGAAGGAGAATTTATTTAATCACATAGATATTGAACCTAAAAACTACCATATTCCAGATGGTCAAATTGGTCTGGAAAATCTTAAACAATATTGTGAAGAGTATGAACATAAAATTCAAGCTGCTGGTGGTATTGATTTCCAACTTTTGGGCATAGGTCGCAACGGACATATTGGTTTTAATGAACCAGGTTCTCACATAAGTTCTAGTACCCGTCTAATAACACTCGATCGGATAACCCGCTCCGATGCTGCGGTAGACTTCTCAGGTATAGCGAAT
>CAYMQQ010000052.1:4596-15285 GCA_964392685.1 uncultured Sediminibacterium sp. | reverse complement strand
ATTCATTCATCAGCTTTTGCTGATGCTTGCTGGCGGTTTCTACGGTATACAATCCGGTAGTGAAATGATGCGTAGCACGATCTACAAATGTAAGTGTATCTCCATCTTCATTCACAACAGCCAATCCTCCCCTGCTATGTCCGCCCTGCTCATAGGTCATACCAATGGCTCCGTTATAAACAGGATAGGTATCACCATAAGAAGGATATAACAAGTCAAATCTTTCTTTCGTAAAGAATAGCCATCCATTTTTATCAAAATAAGAAGCGTTATTCCTGCCGATCAGTACTTGAAAATCTCTCTGCCATGGTGTAATCACTTCATGAAAAGGCTCTGCTGCGGGAGCAAAATAATAGGGCTCATTGTATCCCTGTTCATGAAAGTCAACATGTACTTGAGGTAACCATGCATTGTATTTTTTCAATCTTTGCTGTGTTTCTACCTGTGTTTGCCATGCCCAGTCTCTATTCAGGTCAAAATTATAGTGATTACTTCTGCCACCCGGCCATGGCTCAGCATGTTCACGTGAAGAGGGTTCTGCATTCATTTCTTTTCCCACTACAGAATTGAACCAATTCACATAACGATCTCTTCCATCAGGGTTGATACATGGATCTATTACCACTACGGTATTCTTCAACCATTCTTTGGTGGTACTATTTGACGGATCTAACAATGCATGGATCATTAATAAGGCTGCTTCAGAAGAAGAAGGCTCATTACCGTGTACATTATAACTTAACCAAACAATAGCCGGTGCATTTTCTACAATAGGAGCAGCCCTATCTTTTGTAGTACCTGCGATGCGAAGGTTATTCAAGCGAATAGCTTCCAATCGCTGCATATTTTCAGGGGAACTCACAAAAGCAAGCATCAATTCTCTACCCTCATTGGTTTGACCATAAGATTCGATCTTTACCATGTCGGGGCGGGCTTTCGCCACTGTGTTGAAATATTCAACGATCTTATGGTGCCGCGTATAACGGGTACCAACTTTGTAACCCAGATAAGTTTCAGGACTGGGTACATTTTGAGCTGTGACTGATATAGACAATACCAGAACCACCAGAATGGATAATAATGATTTCATATTCAATATAAATGAGTGGTGAATGTAGCGAAGAAATAGAGGTCGCGGAAAAGATTGGTTCATTTTTTTATACAGATCATATTATGGGAAGGTCAGTTTTGTACAAAAACGCCTAATTTTCACTTATGAAAACAATCCTTCTATCATTTGCATTTTTTTTACTTTTATCAGGCATACAGGCACAAAAAGTGGTGTCGGTAGTTGGACCCGGAAAAGCCATCAACCCTTACAAATATTCCATTGTTAAAAAGGCAACTTATGCAAAAGCAGCCGTATCCAGTGCTCATCCACTGGCCAGTCAGGTTGGGGCTGTAATCATGAAACAAGGTGGTAATGCGTTTGATGCTGCTATCGCCACACAATTGGCTTTGGCTGTGGTATATCCGGGTGCAGGTAATTTAGGGGGTGGCGGATTTTTACTTGCCAGAAGAAGTAATGGAGAACTACTTGGATTAGATTACCGTGAAGCAGCTCCTGCAGCCGCATCAAGAGATATGTATCTGGATCAACAGGGTAATGCGAATATCTCATTGTCGCAAAATGGACACCTTGCTTCCGGTATTCCCGGAACGGTAGCCGGCTTATTTGCAACCATGCCTTATGCCAAACTTCCTTTTGCGAAATTGGTGCAACCCGCTATTGATCTGGCTGAGTATGGATTTGTTTTGACGGAAAGAGAAGCATCATCTCTGAATAGTACACGTGAATCTTTTCTAAAATACAGTACCAGACCTACGGCATTTACAAAAGAAGGCAGATGGAAAGCCGGGGATACCCTTGTACAAAAAGAATTGGCTGCAACGCTGAAGAGAATGCAAAAAGACGGAGCTGCAGGATTTTATGAAGGAGAAACCGCCAAACTAATTGTAGAAGAAATGCAACGTGGTAAAGGCATCATTACGTTGGAAGATCTTAAAAGTTATACAGCTAAACTTAGAGAACCTATCCGATTCAATTATCGGGATCATGAGGTCATCAGTTTTGCCCCTCCTAGTAGTGGTGGTATTCTGATTGCGCAAATGATGAAAATGATCGAAAAATTCCCCATGAACAGTTATGGATTTCAAACAACAGCCAGTGTTCAATTAATGATTGAAGCAGAGAGAAGAGCCTATGCAGATAGAGCAGAACATATGGGCGATCCTGATTTCTGGAAAGTACCGGTAGACACTTTGATGAGTGAAGCCTATTTGACTGACAGAATGAAAGATTATGATCCCAATAAAGCAGGGGTGAGCACTCAAATCAAAGCAGGTGTTGTTTCTGAAAGTGAAGAAACCACCCATCTCAGTGTGATTGATGCAGCAGGAAATTTGGTGGCTGTTACCACTACCCTGAATGGCGGATATGGTAGTAGAACAGTTGTAGGAGGTGCAGGTTTTTTATTGAACAATGAAATGGATGATTTCAGCGTAAAGCCCGGTGTTCCTAATATGTACGGCGCGTTGGGTGGTGAAGCCAATGCCATTGTGCCGGGTAAACGAATGCTCAGCTCCATGACTCCAACCCTGATGCTGAAAAACAAAAAACCTTATCTCACCATTGGCACTCCCGGTGGAACTACGATTCCTACCTCAGTATTTCAGGCTTTGGTGAACCTGATAGATTTCAAAATGGATCTGGATGACGCCATCAACAAGCCCAAATTCCACCATCAATGGTTTCCGGATGAAGTGGTGATTGAAAGGGACTTCCTCGTAGATACCAAAAAGAAACTGGAAGCCATGGGTTATAGAGTCAAAGAACGAAGTGCTATTGGTCGAACAGAAGGTATCCGAATACTCCCCAACGGTCAAAGAGAATCCGTTGCTGACAAAAGAGGGGATGATTCCGTAGCCGGATTTTAAAAATAATTGTATGCAAACATTGGAAGAAGGATTCCTAAAGGATAGTATTAAAAGATTCAGGTATTACAAAGAGTTGGGTGATAAAACATTTGAGCAACTCAAAGACGATGATTTTTTTTACCAACCGTATACAGAGAGTAACAGTATCGCTATCATCATTCAACATATGTATGGAAATATGCTGAGCAGATGGACAAATTTCCTGACAGAAGATGGAGAAAAAGATTGGCGTAAAAGAGATGCCGAGTTTGAAGTCATTACGATGACAAGAGAAGACTTACTATCCTTTTGGAACGAAGGTTGGAATTGTCTGCTTAATACACTTGAAAGTTTACAACCGGGTGACCTGATGAAAACCATCACCATCAGAACAGAACCATTGTTGGTATATGATGCTATTTTAAGACAATTGGCACATTATCCTTATCATGTGGGACAAATTGTATACCTCGGGAGAATGATTCGGGAGAATGAATGGCATTCTTTGAGTATTCCTAAAGGAGAAAGCAAAACCTATCTCGAAAGTGTAAAACAGGCACAACAACACAAACAATAGCACCCGCAACAATATGCAACCAATCGTTGATATCCTTCGTACGGATATTTTATCAGACAACTGGTATATACTGAAACGAATCGAATATGAAATAACTGATCATCTCGGTAATAAAAAAAGGCAACTAAGAGAAGCTTACGATAGAGGTAACGGAGCAACCATTTTATTGTACAATCAAGATCAAGGAACTGTTATTTTGACCCGTCAATTCCGCTTACCTACATTTATCAATGGCAATCCGGATGGTATGTTGATTGAAGCTTGTGCCGGTTTATTGGATAAGGATGACCCTGAAAATTGCATCAGAAGGGAAACAGAGGAAGAAACCGGATACCTGATTAAAGATGTTAAAAAGGTTTTTGAGGCTTATATGTCGCCGGGATCTGTTACAGAAATCCTATATTTTTTTGTAGCAGCTTATACCAAAGACATGAAAATCACAGCAGGTGGAGGTATCGAGGAAGAACAGGAAAATATTGAAGTGCTGGAATTACCATTCCAAAAAGCCCTGGAAATGATTGAATCCGGAGCGATAAAAGACGGCAAAACGATTATGCTTTTACAATACGCACAGATACATCGATTATTATAATCTATTTTCACTTTATTTTAGATGACCAAATGCCTTTTGGTATTGAATTTGCACAGAGGAAGCTATTACCTAAATTTGTATTAAACTGACCTTTCTGAAGCGATTCCTGAAAATATTAAGATATACCCTACTCGTCCTCATCACGCTTATCCTCGTCATCTTTATAGCTATTCAAACAGAGTATGTACAGAATAAACTGGTTAGGATGGCTACTAGTCGGATCTCTAAGTCATTAGGCACCGAAGTCAGTATTAAACATGTTAGTATCGGAATTCTGAACAGACTGAATTTGGAAGGTTTGATGATCAGAGACCGCTCAAAAGATACACTTATCTATGCCGGCGCGGTCAAAGTTCGCATTACAGATTGGTTCATTCTTAAAGAAAAAGCGGTATTGCGATATGCCGGACTGATGGATGCTGTTATAAAGATCAATCGGAAAGACAGCGTTTGGAATTATCAATATATTGTTGATCATTTCGCCTCTCCTTCTCCTAGCAAAAAAAAGAAAGGGGGATTGGAGCTCGATTTAAAGAAAATCGATCTAAAAAATCTACGTTTAGTCAAAAACGATCAATGGGTTGGTGAAAAAATGACCGTTCAATTTGCCAGCCTGATCATAGATGCCAATCGTGTTGATTTAAATGATGGTATTTTTCTGATTGACGACATCAAACTACATCAGCCCTTTTTTGCCATCCAGGCCTTGCCGGCTTTACGTCCTGATTACTTAAGAAAAAAAACAAAAGCATCGATAGATACAGGCATGTATTTTAATGCGGGGAATATCCTTGTTCAAGCGAAACAACTTAAGATAACAGATGGTAAATTATTCATTGATGGAAATCCGAATAACCCATCTAATAATTTTGACGGATCGCATATACAGCTGAGTAAATTAAATGGCAGTTTCAATAATCTATCCTTCATTAAAGATACTATTCGAGCAGATATTGATCTTGCTGTAAAAGACAGAAGTGGTTTTGAATTACAAAGACTAAAGACCAAATTTCGTTTCACTCCACAGATCATGGAATTAGCGTCTTTAGACCTGCGGACAAGTAAAAGTAGAATTGGTAATTACTATGCAATGAAATACACCGATTTCAATAAAGACTTTGGTGAATACATTGATAAAGTAGTAATGGAAGCTCGATTTAGAGATGCCAAAATCAATAGTGATGATATTGCCTTTTTTGCACCTGAGCTCAAAAATCTGAAAAGAAATATTGAAATCAGTGGCAATTACTTGGGTACTGTTGCTGATTTTACCACTACGAATCTTTACTGCAGAATCGGCAACAATACCAATCTATCCGGAACCATCAGCATGAAAGGGTTACCGGATATCAATACAACGAAAATCTCTTTAACCAAAAGCGTAGTAACAACAAATTATAATGACCTACTCAGTTTCATTCCTGTTTTAAAAGATATCAAGGATCCCAACCTTGCTGAACTAGGCAATATCATTTACAGAGGCAACTTCAATGGAACCATTCGAAATTTCGTAACCTCGGGTGTATTTAGTACTGCTTTGGGTGGACTCACCACTGATATTAGCTTGAAGCTTCCAGTTAAAGGTGAGCCCAGTTATAAAGGAAAAATTGAAACAACCAGATTCAATATTGGTAAGTTTTTAAATACAGAAGCACTTGGACTTGTGAACTTCAAAGGAGGTATTGAAGGAAGTAGCTTTAACATTGATCTACTAAAAACAACTGTTAATGGAACCATCGATTCATTACAGTTTAATGGATATACCTATGCCAATATCATCACCAACGGAACATTCCAGAAAAAATCATTTGCCGGGGAGCTTGAAATTGACGACCCAAATTTAAATTTTACAAACTCTGTTATCATTGACCTTTCAAAAGAAGTACCTAGTTTCAATATTGTTGGTGACCTTGTACAGTCGAATTTGAAAGCATTAAATTTTGTCAAACAAAATATTGAGATTACCGGATTATTGGATGCGAACTTCACCGGTACCAACATTGATGACTTTAAGGGTGTTGCTAAATTTTTGAACGCATCTATAAAAGATGAGACGAATAAAATCAGTTTTGACTCACTGAATTTAAGCTCTATTCAAAATGACAGTATTAAGATACTGAGTGTTGGGAGTAATGAATTACAAGCTACGATCAGCGGACAATTCAGCATTCTTGAATTACCGGCTAGTATTCAGTCATTTCTTCATCATTATTATCCGGTTTACATTTCCGAGCCTAAAGTCATTCCGCAGAATCAAAGATTCGATATAAAGATCAATACCAATTATATAGAGCCTTATTTGCAAATTTTTACAAAAGGTATCACCGGATTCAATGATGCTTCGCTTACCGGAAGTATTGATACCCGAAATAGCGACTTGAAGATATCTGCTAATATTCCTTATGGCCGTTTTGATAAATATGGATTTAATGGTATCCAGTTAGAAGGCAGAGGAAATCTGGATACGATTTCGCTCAATGGGAATATCACTACTATTACCATTAATGATAGTCTTAATTTCCCGAATACCAATATTTCAGTAGTTGCCAAAAACGATCATTCGCTCGTATCAATTAAAACCAGTGCTGACAATACTTTAAATGAAGCAAGTTTAAATGCGGATGTAATCACATTAGAAGATGGTGCCAGAATTCAATTCCTACCCTCTTCGTTTGTTCTGAATACAAAAAAATGGAATCTGGAAAAAGAAGGGGAACTCATACTTCGCAAAAATTTTATCAAAGCCACTGATGTAAAATTTACACAAGGCTTTCAGGAAATTGAAGTAGAGACAGAAGAAGAAGATGGAGGCAATACCAATAACCTCATCGTAAAACTAAAAAATGTTGTTCTAGGCGATTTGACAAGTCCGTTCATGAAAGACCCAAGACTGGAGGGTATTACCAGTGGAGAAATTACCATGCGAGATTTCTTTGGTCAGTTCAATGCAGATGCGCTTTTAAAAGCAGAACAGTTTCGATTTAACGATGATTCAATTGGCCTAGTGAATATCAAATCAGGTTATAATAGTAAGACGGGCCTTATCCCTTTTGAAATTCAATCAGCCAACAAAGGGTTTGATTTCAGTGCCAAAGGATCTTACAACTTAAAAGATTCCATTCAACAACCATTGTACACAGATATTGACCTTAGAGACACCCGTATCCATTTATTGAATCAATTTTTGACCGGACTCTTTTCTGATTTAAAAGGACAAGCAAAAGGTAAACTGTCTATCAGTGGTGACCCTAAAAGCCCTACCCTACTAGGAAAAGTAAAACTGCTAAATGCGGGATTAAAAGTTGACTATACACAAGTATATTATACGATTGATTCAGCCAATATCAGTTTTGAAGAAGATGGTATTAATTTTGGACAATTCACCATAAAAGATCAGTATAAAAATACCGGTAGTATAAAAGGTAAATTATACGAAAGAGGCTTTAAGGATATGGCCTTTGATTTTGACCTTTCTACCAATAAATTATTATTGATTGATACCAAGTTGGAAGACAACCAACAATTTTATGGAAGAGCCATTGGTAGAGTAAGTACATTCAGCTTAAAAGGACCTGAATCCAATGCTAAAATGACATTGGTAGCAGAATCAACAGATAGCTCGCATATTTATATTCCTAATTCAGTAACAAGAGAAAGTGGAAGTGCCGATTTCATTGTATTTAAGGAGTATGGTACAGAAATGTTGAACACCAAGAACAAATCAGGATTTAATCTAACTGTGGATCTTGATCTTACCGCTACCAACAAAACAGAGATTGATGTGATTTTGGATGATCTGACAGGTGATGTAATCAAAGCTACCGGAAATGGACGTTTGAGAATTCGTGCCGGTACCACAGAACCTTTAACCATTAGAGGTCGATACAATATTGAAAAAGGGAATTATGATTTTAAATTCCAATCAATTAGCACCAAGCCGTTTGATTTGTTGCCAAACACAGGAAATTATATCGAATGGACAGGAGACCCATATAAAGCAGATATTCGTATTGATGCACAGTATACAGCTAAAAGAATTTCCATGTATGATCTTGTTTCAAATCTACAGGTGGATGGAACAACAAAAGCATATCGTGGTGAAGTATATGTAATCGCTGAACTAAGAGATAAATTAACCGCTCCTAAAATACGTTTCAGATTAGACTTTCCACAAGGAAGTCCGGTTAAAACTGACAATGTGTTGGCGCAATACATTAATCGCTTAGAAAATGATGAAAACGAAATATTGAAACAGGTATCTTTCCTGATTGTATTCGGCACATTTGCTCCACCAAGTATAGGGAATAGTGGGAGCAGTGCAGCCAATAATTCATTAACAACTATCGGCGCTAACACATTATCACAAATATTGACTAAAGAGATCAATAAAATGTTCTCAAATTTTTTATATAAACTTACCGGTGATAAAAGTTTACAATTTGACTTAGGAACGTCTTGGTATAATATTAATGAAATCACTAGTAATGTTGCAGGGGGTGCATTGAACAGCAATACAATCGATCGATCACGTGTCAACTTTAAATTGGGTAAGAGTTTCTTTCAGGATAAAATGAAAGTAACATTTGGTGGTGATCTCGATTTTAATGTGAGCAACTCAGCCGCTATAAAAAATGGAAATTTTCAATGGCTTCCTGATTTGAATGTAGAGTTCATACTATCAAAAGATAGAAAACTTAGGGCTATCCTATTCAATAAGAATAGTCTTGACATTTCCAATACCGGTGCCGGGGGTATAGGAAGAAGAAATCGTTTTGGAGCCAGTATTTCTTACAGAAAAGACTTTGATAAATTATTCGCTACAAAGCCTGATGATATTGTGTTCAAACCTGCTACAGACAGCACACAAAAAAGTCCGGCAAGCGGTCAATGATGGTTAATAACTAGAAGTACTGCAGTAGCATTGGGTTTGGCATTTCTTAAACGATACACGTAGAAATAACGTACTACCTTCCCTCCTCTTTTTTGATCAATTACTACAGGTGCGTCAATACGATTAAAATAAGGCTCCATCAATTTCTGCACATCTGCCGGCAAGTTTGATGGTAAAATATAATAAGCATCAGACCCTTGTTGTAAAACCTGTCTGTCCTGATTCAGCCAAACAAATTTGTGCAAATCTTGTAAAGCGCCAACACCCACCAAATTAATTCCGGTAGTTCGAGCAGTGTAAAATTCCAGATGTCCACCCGGAAACCATTTATGCACCACCAACGGATCTGTTGTTTTCATGGTACCAGCAGCAATATCAGCTTTACGTAAAGTATCAAAAGCAAAACTAAAATCTTTCCAACCCGACATATCCAATGTTGGACAATACTCTCCGTAATTCTCTTTTTCTTGACTACCAAAATTGATAGGAGAAAAGCGTATCAATAAGGTTCCGGTGATCAATACCGTCAAAACAAGCCCCAAAGATGCTTGCAATATGATGGGGACATTTCTATTGGTTCTTTTTTGCAGGTACATGGCTGCTACAAAATACAAGGGTATATAAGCAGGCCCGGCCCAATGTGGTAAAGTTGGATTGAATAATGCTACTGTCCAAAAAATGAGTATCATAGGAATACTCATCCATCCCAACCAAAGTTTGATTCTTTTTCTCGCAAATCGAATTCGATTGGTGATGGCTGCAAAAAGTCCGACCAGTATGACTATAAACAAAAATGGATGTTGATACAATGCCTCCCCCGCTATTTCTTGTCCTAGCATATCCCATCTAAGCGAAGTATTGGAAACTCTTTCCGAATGAAAACGATAGGTGATAAAATCGTTTTGATAATTCCAATAAAAAATAGGGAAAATACAAATGAGCGTAACCAACACCCCCATATACAGTCTCCAATTGGTTAGCCATTGAATCCGGCTAAACAGTAAAAATGCTCCAAAGCCCGCCCATAAATACAATCCATGAACCTTACTCAATGCAGCTAACCCAATCATTAAGCCTAACAACAACCATACACTCAGATTTTCTTCATCGCGTTTCAACAGCAAATGAGCCATGATATACAAAGAAGCAGTCCAGAAAAGCATTTGAGGAGAATCCGGAAGGATAAAGAGTCCTGCAATAAACCCGGTGTAAATAGACAAAGTATAGATCCACGCTGCTAACCACCCTACTCGTTCACTATCCAATAACTTTCCCAGTTTAAAGATGATCCAAGTAGCAAAGCCTGAACAAATAATTGCCCCTAAACGAATAGTTACTTCATTTACCCATAATAGATTGAATGTTGTTAATCGTATCAACCAACCAACCATTGGTGGATGATCAAAATGATTCCAATCGGACTGTATTGCGTAAGTCCAATAATACACTTCATCATTACCCAGTTCCAAGAAAGCTGCTGCTAACAGTTTAATGATGCTGCTAATAATGATCAGCCAAAAAACTTTTCTGCTATATTGTTGATACATGATGTCGCTGAAAATGCAAAGACCGTACCAGTCATTTACTCAATAGCCAACGAACGGCTAACTCATAGCCTTTCAACCCCAATCCAATGATACTGCCTGCTGCTTTGCCTGAAACATGAGACAATTTTCTGAATTCCTCACGTGCATGTACATTACTAATATGAAC
>CAYMQQ010000052.1:0-4496 GCA_964392685.1 uncultured Sediminibacterium sp. | reverse complement strand
AGGTTCAAATTCGGACCATTGATGATGGCGATCTTCATGTACCGAAGTTAATAAAAAATGGTCACAGATGTTTGTAGCATGCTGTGACCATTCCAAAAGTATAGAACTTGATGAATTAATTCATTCGTTCTTTAATCATGGAGATAAAATCATCAAACAAATAGCGACTATCATGTGGTCCGGGTGTACTTTCCGGATGATACTGCACACTGAAAGCGGGTTTATTCTTTAATCTGATACCTTCAATAGATTGATCATTCAGGTTAACATGTGTGATCTCTACTTCAGCGTGATTGCGTACCGCTTCAGGATCCACTCCAAAACCATGATTCTGTGTTGTAATCTCACACTGACCGGTAATGATATTCTTCACCGGATGATTCAACCCACGATGACCATGATGCATTTTAAAAGTAGGTATACCATTGGCCAATGCCAGTAACTGATGACCCAAGCAAATACCAAATACAGGTTTGTCTTCCTGAAGGAGTCCTTTAACGGTTTCTACTGCATAATCCATAGCAGCAGGATCACCGGGACCATTGGAAATAAAATATCCATTGGGATTGAATTCCTTCAATCTGCTTAATGGTGTTTTAGCAGGGTGTACACGCACATGTGCACCGCGATCTACCAAACACTGGAGAATATGACGTTTGATACCAAAATCCAATACAGCAACTTTCAAGGGGGAATGGGCATCTCCCATTTCATATTCCTCTTTGGTACTTACGGTACTAGCCAATTCCAATCCATCCATATCAGGAACATCTGCCAACATTTTTTTCAAGATTTCTACATCGAGAATATCAGAAGAGATGATACAATTCATGGCTCCTTTTGCACGAATATGTGTTACCAAGGCACGGGTATCTACATTATCAATAGCAACAATTTGATTGGCTTTGAGATAATCGTTCAAATTTCCATTGGCTTGAATACGACTATATTGCTCTTCAAGATTACGCGAGATCAATCCATGGATCTTCACACTCGCACTTTCTACGTCAGAATCTTTCACACCATAATTACCGATATGTACACTATTCATAATCACAATCTGGCTAGTATAACTGGGATCTGTGAATACTTCCTGATAGCCGGTCATACCGGTATTAAAACAGATCTCTCCCGTAGCAGTACCGATCTTTCCGAAAGCGTGTCCATAAAAAACATGGCCATCGGCCAGTACAAGAATTGCGGGTTGTTTGGTTTGGGGCATGGTTGATTGCTGTTTAACGATGCAAAAAAAAGGTTTGTTGGTTAAAAATGATAGAAGAAGTTTCTCACATTGGTTTTAGCTGCGTTCAAAAACCGATCAGACATAAAAAAAGCAAGACGGTAAGGTCTTGCTTTTTAATATGAAAAACATCTTTCCAATTATTCAGCTGTTTTTTCAGTTGATTCTTCAGTAGCCGGTGTTTCTGCAACAGGAGCTTCAGCTTCGGCTTTCTTAGGAGCACGACTACGACGAGTTTTCTTAGCAGGTTCAGCAGCCTGAGCAGCACCCTTACCATAGATCTCATTGAAGTCAACCAGTTCGATCATCGCTTTTTCAGCGTTATCGCCCGGACGAATGCCCAACTTCAGAATACGAGTATAACCACCCGGACGACCAGCTACTTTCGGACCTACTACTGTAAACAATTCTTTTACAGCGCTTTTGTCTTGCAGATAGCTGAACACCACTCTATGCTGATGCATGATGGTTTCTTTGTTATCAGACTTTTTTGTTTTGGTGATCAACGGCTCAACGTAAGTTCTCAATGCTTTCGCTTTCGCCAAAGTGGTAACGATACGCTTGTGTGTGATCAATTGACTAGCAAGGTTTGCCAGCAATGCTTCCCTGTGTGCTTTCTTACGACCCAGGTTGTTGATTTTGTCTCCGTGACGCATGACTTGTTGTTTTTATACCCTACACCGTGTCAGGAATTGTAGAGTGTGATGAATAGCTTTGAGTTACAAGCTTCACGCCGCACGCGACAAGAAAATATCTATATGTTGCGTGTTGCGTGCAGCTTGAAGCTTGCAGCCTAATTGTCTAAATTATCCAAACCCAATTTATTCAAATCCATTCCGAAACTCAGTCCACGTTCAGTTAATACCTGCTCGATTTCAGAGAGGGATTTCTGACCGAAGTTTCTAAATTTCATCAGGTCTTCCTGCTCGTATTGAACCAGTTCGCTTAAGCTGTTGATCTTAGCGGCTTTCAAACAGTTGAAAGCACGTACAGAAAGATCTAGGTCTTCAAGCGGAGTTTTCAATACTTTACGCAGTTGTAGTACATGCTCATCTACCACATCTTCTTTCTTGTCTTCTTTGTTATCGAAAGTGATGTTTTCATCGGTGATGATCATCAGGTGCTGGATCAGGATTCTTGAAGCCTGTTTCACTGCATCTTCAGGATGAATAGTACCATCGGTAGCTACTTCAAGGATTAATTTCTCGTAATCGGTACGCTGTTCTACACGATAGTTCTCAATACCGTATTTAACGTTTTTGATTGGCGTGTGAATAGAGTCGATTGCAATATATCCGAAAGGAGCATCTTTCACTTTGTTCTCTTCAGCAGGGATATAACCACGACCACGAGAGATCGTTAATTCGATATCCATTTTAGCAGAAGAATCCATGGTGCAAATCACTAATTCAGGATTCATCACCTGGAAATGTTGAGAAACCTCACCCAACATACCGGCAGTAAATTCTGTACGGTTCTTGATAGAGAGGCTGATTCTTTCATTGGCTACATCATGCTCAACATGCTTTTTGAAACGTACCTGCTTCAGGTTCAGGATGATTTCGGTAACATCTTCTGTTACACCCTTCATAGTAGCAAATTCGTGGTCTACACCTTCAATTTTGATACCTACGATTGCATATCCTTCCAAAGAACTCAATAATACCCTACGGAGTGCATTACCAATGGTAAGACCATAACCTGGTTCTAATGGACGGAATTCAAATTGACCTTCAAAATCAGTTGCTTTTTGTAAAACGATTTTGTCGGGTTTCTGGAAGCTTAATATGGCCATATTAAAACTTGATTTTTTTACTGCGTTAGTGAAAAGTCAAAAGTGAAAAGTGAAATTTTGACTTTTCACCTTTCACGTTTCACTGTTATTATTTAGAATACAATTCTACGATCAGTTGCTCCTTGATATTCTCAGGAACATTCTCACGCTCTGGGTAAGTAATGAAAGTACCCTTCTTCTCTGCTTCGTTCCAATCTAACCAGCTGAACTTAGGGTTCTTACCGCGGGTTTTGCTAACGATCGATGAATTATCAGCGCTCTTTGGTTTGTAAGCAATGATATCACCCGGCTTACACTGGTATGATGGAACGTTCATAGTTTCACCATTTACAGTGATGTGTTTATGGTTTACCAACTGACGTGCTTCAGGACGGCTGGCAGTTAAACCCAGACGGAAAACGGTATTATCCAAACGCGCTTCCAGGAGTTTAATCAGGTTTTCACCGGTAACACCTTTAATACGAGATGCTTCTTCGAATGTTTTACGGAACTGACGCTCTAATACACCATAAGTATATTTAGCTTTTTGTTTTTCTCTCAACTGAAGAGCATATTCACCTAAGCTTTTACGCTTACGTGCTGCACCATGTTGACCCGGAGGGTTGCTGTTTTTGCCTAACCACTTCGCATTACCGAGGATCGGCTCACCGAAGATTCTTGAAATTTTGGTCTTAGGACCAGTGTAACGTGCCATTGTGTTTTATTTTTTCGATTTTTTAATGACGATCCGGTATCCTAAAAATCTAAAATCAATACCGAACCCTATGTAAGTTTGATTTGATGATTTTTGATTTTTTGATTGATATGAAAACAAATCAAAAAATCAAAGATCAAGAATTCAAAGATTAAACTCTTCTCTGCTTAGGAGGTCTGCAACCATTGTGTGGTAGAGGGGTTACGTCTTTGATAGAAGTAACTTCGATACCTGATTGTGAAATAGAGCGGATTGCACCTTCACGACCGGCACCCGGACCTTTTACAAATACATCAACTCTTTTCAATCCCGCTTCCAATGCTACTTTAGCAGCATCAGCAGCAGCCATCTGAGCTGCATATGGAGTATTCTTTTTAGAGCCTTTGAAGCCCATTTTACCGGCGCTACTCCAACTGATCACCTGTCCGGTTTTGTTGGTAAAGCTGATAATGATGTTGTTGAATGTAGCTGAGATACGAACTTCACCAGCAGCATCAACTTTTACAACTCTTTTCTTGGCAGCAGCTTTTGAACTGTGTTTCACTTTTTGTGGTTTTGCCATGTTCTTTTTTTGAGGTAGTCGTCCCGATTGATCGGGATTGTTATTTAATGAAAATTCCGCCTAAGGCGGAAACCGGTACACTCTCCTTTCCACCTGATGCGGATTATCCAAGCTGTAACGGATTTGTATAATAAAGTCTGCCGAAAGGAAATCCATCCGGAAGACTCATTCATTATATCTTAGGTGCCTTCTTCTTACCGGCAAC
>CAYMQQ010000051.1:14071-15672 GCA_964392685.1 uncultured Sediminibacterium sp. | reverse complement strand
GAAAAGCGTATACAGATGGCAAACGCAATACTGTTTATGTGTATATCGCCGATGCTTCATTCAGTACAACCAATGTGGTAGGCATTGCTTATCGGAATACTGCCGTTTGTTTATTTGGTAAAACGATACAATCCAATAGTGGAGGCATCAACCAGGCAAGCAGAGTAAAAGTAGAGTCGGGCGTGCTGTTGCATGAGATCGGACATATACTGGGCTTGGTCAATAATGGAGCTGCGATGGTAACAGCTCATGAAGATGGCGATAATCGTGCACATTGTACCAATACCAATTGTTTGATGTATTATACCATTGAGACCACCGGATTGATGAATATGCTGAATAACAATATTCCACAGTTAGATGCGAATTGTATCAATGATTTAAGGGTGAGTGGCGGAAAATAATTTTCAAATAGCTATGGGCTTAAGCCCGTAGCTATTTGAAATAGGATGCTGTAATATTCTTAAATAGAAAGCCGACTTACAGTAAAACCGATCCACTACAGTTTGATATATCCCAATCTTTCCAGATCAGTAATGTCTTTGGTGATATGTGTTTTCCCATTGACTAAAACATAAATGCTATGAGCAATATCTACAACATGTTTATAGATATGATCTGTAATGAATAAGCCTTTGTTGTCTTTTTCTTCGAGTAAGAGTAGCTTTACTTTTTCAATTTGGATTGGAGTTAATTGCGTGAATGGTTCATCCAACATTACAAACCGAGACTTTGATTTTATAAGTACATACATTTCCACCAATCTTCTTTCCCCGCCGGAAAGTCTTCCGATTGTATCTTTTTGTCTACCTATGAACTCAGGAAATCGTTCTGTAAAAGCATTATACGCTAATTCGAAATCTGTAAATATGCGGTGCAAGGATAAAGACTTAGGTAAATAATGAAATTGAGGTAGGTATCTTATAAGATCTGTTCTTTTATAAGGTTCTTTTATAGATACACGATCAAACCGCACTGATTTCTCACAAGGCAAACTACCATATATGATATTCATCAAACAAGATTTTCCCTGTCCGTTTCTACCCAATAACCCAGTGATTTTACCTGTTTCGCATTTGAGATAAATATCAGACAGTATTTTTCTTCCATTGAATTCCAACTGAATTCCATCCGCTTCTAATACATGCTTCATGAATATTGATTTGCTAGGATGAGAAGAACAACGAATAATACAAAATCAAATACTAGGGTAGCAGTCCAAAGCAATGTTTTTCCAATACCCAAGTTTTTATAATAATAATACTCTTTCTTTTTTACTTGGTTCACAAAGAAAAAGGTTACACCCAGCGTCAAAATTTTAAACCAAAAAATACCCGATATACTGGTGAAGCCATGTAGCCAGAATGCTCTTACACAGAAAAATGTTATCAAGACCGAGAAGAAGCAATAGCTTTTATAAAAAGTATAGAGTGCTTGTATGGTTTTTAAATACCTGAACATTTTGTGCTTTTGTAAAATACAAAAGCTTTATGAGGGAATCAATCAAGGCTTCGTTAAATCATCCCCTTCAAATAAAAGCCCAACATTATTGTTAGGCAAATGAAGCGGATTGCTCTATCCAATTGAGGTAAAATAAAAAA
>CAYMQQ010000051.1:0-13971 GCA_964392685.1 uncultured Sediminibacterium sp. | reverse complement strand
GCCCCACATATTTGTGAGACTTTGTGAACCGGATTGGATTCGAACCAATGACCTATCCGCCTGAGGCGGATTGCTCTATCCAATTGAGGTAAAATAAAAAAGCCCCACATATTTGTGAGACTTTGTGAACCGGATTGGATTCGAACCAATGACCTACTGCTTAGAAGGCAGTTGCTCTATCCAGCTGAGCTACCGGTCCAATTTATATTCAAAACAAGTAGCAGTTGCTTCCGCCTGAGGCGGACTGACTACCGGTCCTTAATCGTCCTGATACTCAGGAATATTAATTTTTCAGAGCCGCAAAATAAAGAAAAAAACATCAGTTCATCAAATCAAATGACTTTCTATTCGGCTTCTCTCAAAACTCCTTACTTTGCGGCAAAGGATTGCTTACATGAGCTATAATTACTTGCCATTAGACAGAAAATGGCTGCATTTTAGTCAGATTAAGAATTTACTGGACTTTCAACAGCATGTTTCCATCACTTTCGATGCCCATGAACGCATCCTTGCCTGCCGGGAATACCTGGACCAAAAAATGGCTGAAAAAGACCGTCTTTTCTATGGGATCAATACCGGATTTGGGTTTCTACAAAATGTGAAGATCGATGCAGATCAGATTGGTCAATTACAATACAATTTACTGGTTTCTCATGCCTGCGGATTAGGAGAGGAAGTGCCCTCTGATATTGTGAAACTGATGCTCATGCTCAAGATCAAATCATTGAGCTATGGACATAGCGGGGTGCAAATTGATACCGTGAAGCGTTTGATGGAAATGTATAACCATGAAGTACTCCCCGTCATCTATACACAAGGTTCTTTAGGTGCTTCCGGTGATCTGGCGCCTCTTAGTCATTTGAGTTTGCCTTTGATTGGACTCGGAGATGTGTATTTCAAAGGTAAAAAAATGCCATCATCAGCCGCTCTCAATGAATTGGGCTGGCGTCCTATTCAATTACAAAGCAAGGAGGGTTTGGCACTCATCAACGGCACTCAATTCATGAGTGCCTATGGATTATATTGCCTTAAAAAAGCAGAACATCTGTTGAACATGGCTGATCTGATCAGTGCATTGTCTTTTGATGCTTTTGATTGTACCACAGAGCCTCTCAAAGAGCAAATCCATACCATTAGGGCACATGCCGGCCAAGTGGCTACTGCTGCCAAATTAAGAGCATACTTATCTGATAGCAGCATTGCAGATCAAGCTAAACAACAGGTGCAAGATCCTTATTCATTTCGTTGTATCCCTCAGGTACATGGTGCGTCCAAAGATGCTTTTGAACATGTATTGTCTGTTTTTATACGTGAAATCAATTCTGTAACAGACAACCCCAATATCTTCCCTGAAGATGATCTCATTCTAAGTGGTGGAAATTTCCATGGTCAGCCCTTGGCATTGGCACTGGATTATTTGTCCATTTCCATGAGTGAAATCGCCAACATTGCAGAAAGAAGAACCTATCAGCTCATCAGTGGGCAAAGAGGATTACCGCTATTTCTTGTGAAAAACCCGGGATTACATTCCGGGTTTATGATTCCTCAGTATACTGCCGCAGGTATTGTGAGTGAAAACAAGCAACTCAGTACACCCGCTTCAGTGGATAGTATTTCATCCTCTAATAACCAAGAAGACCATGTAAGTATGGGCGCCAATGCGGCTACTAAATGTCTGCGAGTGATTGAAAATGTGGAGAAAGTACTGGCTATCGAACTTATGAGTGCGGCGCAGGCATTGGATTTTAGAAGACCCCTTCAAAGCGGATCAACAGTAGAGCGGATGGTAAAAGCTTTTCGAGAAAACATCAGTTTCAATGAACAGGATCGAGTTTTACATGATGATATGAAAGCTGCTGTTCAGTTTGTGAAAGATTATCAGATGAACTAAGTGCATTTTTAGCCACAGATTCGCAGATTTCAGATAATCTATGGCTAAATCGTTTCAATAGGGGAAACAGGGATAGCACACAAAGCTTAACTTTGTTCCCCTAATAGCGTAGTATGTCTGAAGAAAAGAGTCTGAATTTTATTGAAGAGATCGTAGAAGCGGATCTAAGTAGTGGTAAATACCAGTCCATCGTTACCCGTTTTCCACCCGAACCTAATGGCTATCTGCATATTGGTCATGCCAAAAGTATTTGCCTGAATTTTGGTTTAGCAAATAAATACGGAGGTAAAACCAATCTTCGTTTTGATGATACCAACCCTGTTACTGAGGATACTGAATACGTTGAGAGTATCAAAGATGATGTTCGCTGGTTGGGTTTTAATTGGGCAGAAGAAAGATATGCTTCTGATTATTTTGAGCAACTCTATGGTTTTGCCATCAAACTAATTGAAAAAGGACTGGCATATGTAGATGACAGTACCAGTGAAGCCATTGCACAACAAAAAGGAACACCAACACAAGCGGGTACGAATAGTCCATTTAGAGATCGATCTGTTGCGGAGAATCTAGAACTATTTAAAGCCATGCGTGCCGGACAATTCAAAGATGGGGAGAAAGTTTTACGTGCAAAGATTGATATGGCTCATCCCAATATGCACATGCGTGATCCGATCATTTATCGTATCAAACATGCACATCATCATCGTACCGGTGATCAGTGGTGCATCTATCCGATGTATGATTTTGCACATGGACAAAGTGATGCTATTGAAAATATCACGCATTCGGTTTGTACGTTAGAGTTTATACCACATCGTGCATTGTATGATTGGTTCATTGAACAACTGGAGATATTTCCTTCCAAACAATATGAATTTGCACGTTTGAATATGACGTATACCGTCATGAGTAAACGTAAGCTGTTACAACTGGTGAATGAGAAATATGTGAATGGCTGGGATGATCCACGCATGTCTACCATCAGTGGTATGCGCAGAAGAGGGTATACTGCGGAAGCCATTCGTGAGTTTTGTGATCGTATTGGTATTGCCAAAAGAGATAACTTGATCGATGTTGGATTGCTAGAGTTTTGCGTTCGTGAACATCTGAATAAAATTGCAGTTAGAAGAATGGTGGTATTTGATCCATTAAAAGTGGTTCTTACCAATTATGAAGGCGAAGGAGAAGTTTTGTGGAGTGAAAACAACCCGGAAGATGCCAATGCCGGTAACAGAGAAATCCCGTTTAGCAAAGAGCTCTATATTGAACGAGATGACTTTATGGAAGTGGCGCCTAAGAAGTATTTCAGATTGGCACCCGGACAAATGGTGCGTTTGAAAAGCGCCTATATTATTCGTTGTGATGAAGTAGTGAAAGATGCCAACGGAATCATCACGGAGTTACATTGTACTTACATTCCGGAAAGCAAAAGTGGTTCTGATACGTCCGGTATCAATGTAAAAGGAACCCTACATTGGGTGAGTGCCCGTCACGCAGTGAAAGCGGAAGTTCGTTTGTACGATCGCTTGTTCAAAGTCGAAGATGTAGGGAATGCAGAAGGCGATTTTAAAGATCATATCAATACAGACTCTTTGGAAGTCATCAGCAATGCATATGCAGAGCCTGCACTAGCAGCTGATTCGAGTGATAATCGATATCAGTTCCTT
Organism: uncultured Sediminibacterium sp.; assembly: GCA_964392685.1. Lineage (GTDB taxonomy): Bacteria > Bacteroidota > Bacteroidia > Chitinophagales > Chitinophagaceae > Sediminibacterium. The sequence continues at coordinate 10,413 of CAYMQQ010000051.1, read as the reverse complement.
CGCAAAGGTTATTTCTGTTTGGATAAAGACAGTACTGCTGAGAAACCTGTATTCAACAGAACGGTAACCTTGAAGGACACTTGGGCCAAAGAAGTTAAAAAAGGGTAGGAGATGCATGTATGAGTTTGCTCCAACGATTTCAACAAATACTCAAGACCCGATTTTCGTGGATATCTCCCGAACATTGTCAGTTAATTGTAGCTGTGAGTGGTGGTGTTGATAGTGTGGTGCTTGCTCATCTATTAAAATCTTCGGGATTTGATATGATTCTCGCCCATGTCAATTTTCAATTGAGAGATGAAGAAAGTAGTCGGGATGAAACTTTTGTACGACAACTAGCTGAACAATGGTCACTCCATTTAGAAGTCAAACATTTTGAAACAAAGTCATTTGCAGCAGAACGAAAAATTGCTACCCAAGAAGCTGCCAGAATACTTCGATACGAGTGGTTTGAAACTTTAAGGCAAGAGCTGTCAAAACAGCATTCAAAGAAAATATACCTGGTAACGGCGCATCACGCTGATGACAACAACGAAACAGTGCTCATGAATATATTCAGGGGTACGGGGTTGACAGGTCTAACCGGTATGGATCCCTACAGGCCTGAACAATTTTTGATCAGACCCCTGCTTTCTTTTTCCAAGCAAGCATTACAGGATTATGCCAATGCAGAAGCTTTACACTATGTAGAAGATTCATCAAATCAACATGATGATTATACTCGTAACTTTTTTCGGAATCAAGTATTACCCATGATTCGAACCCAATATCCTTCAGCAAATGAAAATTTGCAGCATACGGTGGTTCGGTTACGAGAAGCTTATCAATTGTATGAGTCGGCATTGCAGGCTCAATTTAAAAAGTTGATGCGTATCAATAATAAGGAAATAGTAATTCCTGTACTCGCATGGAAAAAAGCGAGTCCACTGGTAACGGTTACGTATGAATTATTGAAATCCTATGGCTTTACACCCGCACAAACATTTGAAGCCATTAAATTATTGGATGCAGATAATGGCAGTGTATTGTATTCTCCAACACATCGATTGATCAAGAATAGGAGTCACATGATCTTGTCGCCCATTGCAGCGAAAGAATCTTCGATTTTACTTATTGAAAAAGAAACCGGTAGTATTCATCTCGGATCAGCGCAATTGCATATCCGTTTGACGGATGATCTTACCATTCATTCCAATCAAAATGAAGCACTCATTGATTTCGCTGAACTGCACTATCCATTGATACTCCGTAAATGGAAAACAGGCGATTACTTTTATCCATTAGGGATGATGAAGAAAAAGAAACTCAGTCGTTTTTTTATCGATCAGAAATTATCATTGACCGATAAAGAAAATGTATGGGTATTAGAATCTGATCGACGAATCGTTTGGGTGATCGGTTATCGGATCGACCATCGCTTTCGCATCAAGCCAACTACGCAAAAAGCAGTGTTATTTCGTTACGAAAAGTAGTCTCTTACCTGCGCCAGAAAATTAGTGATGGGGTTGAACTCTGTTAATAGTAAACAGGTGATGATCACAAACACGATTCCCCAAACCGCTCCCCAGAAATGCGCAGAATGATTGATATGATCACCCCCTCTTTTTGCCATATAAGCTGATAGTATCAGATATAGAGGGCCAAATATAAATCCGGGAATGATGGGTGGAATGATGATGAGTCCAATTTTAATGGTGGGGTTTAAGAAAATGCCTGCAAATACAACAGCTGATACTGCTCCAGATGCACCCAGACTTCGGTAATGATAATTGTCTTTGTGTTGAAAATAGGTAGGTATTAAACAAACAGCTAAAGCTGTAATGTACATGGCAAGAAATAGTATTTTACCATTTTCATTGAAAAGGTACATAAAGTCTTTTTCAACAAAATTCCCAAACAGATAAAACGAAAACATATTAAATGCCAAATGGGGAATATCAGCATGAATCACGCCATTGGTAATAAAGCGATACCATTGATTTCTTTGTGTGATGGCAGGCGGATAAAAGATCAAATCATCAATAACTTTCTGATTCGAGAAAGCGGTAAATGAAACGATACAAGTCAATATTAATATAACGATGGTAATTGAAAACATATACGCAATTTAAGCGATTTCAAACATGATGATATTTTTCATTTCTTAAAATCGTGCAGGCACGATAGAGTTGTTCAGACAATATTAACCTGACCAACATGTGTGGGAATACTAGTTTCGATAGGCTCCAAACTAAATTGGCTCTTTGAGTGATCGATTCATCTACTCCAAATGCACCGCCAATTAAGAAAATGAGTCGCTTTGTACTTTCATTGGCTCTTTTTTGTAAAATATCAGCTAACTCAGGAGAACTGAATTGCTTCCCTCGTTCATCCAATAAGATCAGGAAATCGTCTTTGTCCAGCAATTGCATGATAGCAGTAGCTTCTGCTTTCTTTTGTAACTGATCTGACAAAGATGCAGACTGTTTAGGTACCGGAATGATTTGCCATTGAGCAGGAAAATAATTGTTGAGACGTTTAGAGAAATCATCAATACCTGTTTTGACATAGGCATCATGTGGCTTACCTACAGACCATAATTGAATTTTCATTGTATAAAGGTAGGGTAGCATTTGTACAGAAAAAAGGCCGGGTATTTACCCGGCCTTATGCTCTATAAACCTAAAACCTATTTTAGAGTATCACTCCTTTGAGGGTCTTTTGAATCTTGTTTAGCTTGTTCGGCCATCATCTTTTCGAGTATTTCTTTGTATTTTTCTGCATCATCATTGGCCGGATCTAACGCTAGTATTTTATCATACAGTTCCAGAGCAGCATCATATTTCTTTTCTGCATTCACCCTATAAGCTGCTATATAACCATATGCTTCAATCAACCATTTTTTATTGTTTGTATTGGCGGTGTCTTTTAACGCTACGTCAATCATGTCTTCATAGTGTGGGATAGCAATACCCATTTCCATGGCGGTATCGATCGCTGCATTACTTCTGGCTCTCCAATAATATCCAAATGTTTGATCAGGATATTTGGTTGCATAGATGCCAAATATGCTATCTGACATTTGATAATTTTTCGCATTATAATATGCCACACCCCAATTAAAAATATCGACATTGGTGAATGGAGCATTTAATTTGTATAGCTCTCCATTCCAGTCAGCTTGTTTTGCATAATTCTTTTGACCTTTATACAATGCCATGATCTTTTTTACATAATCCATTTTGGCAGTGGTGTCTTTTTCAAGTTGATATGCTTTTTCATACCAAATCACACCTTCCGTATTATCTGTTTTTTTGGAAACGATTTTGCCCATTAGATCAAAGTCTTTAGCCACATAGTTGGTATCATTTTCCTTTTCGAAATAGTCCTTCATCCATTTCTCTGCATTGGTAAGGTCTTCAAGTCCATCATAACTATAAGCCATGAGTTTATAGATACGAGGTTTCACTTGGTCACCTTCTTTTTGTAATACCTGTTGTGCTGTTTGAATGGCTTCATTGTATTTTTTAGATACGTAATACAGGTCTGTAAGCATGTACTCGTTTTCAATGCTATAGTCTGTTTTACTGATATAAGTCTGCAAATATTCTAACGCTTTATTTACATCTCTGAAATAATAATAGTAGTACAAAGGATAGTATACGGGTGCAAAATCAGGGTCAGCCTGAATGGCCTTATTATAATATTCATTGAATATTTCTACATTGTTTTGTGTTTGGTAAATCTTACCAATCTTATAATAAGCTTCTGCGTTTTTACTATCTGCATCAATCGCTTCCTGATAGGCTTTTACGGCTTCTGATCCATTGTATAGTTTCCGGTAAGCATCACCTATACTTAGATATATCCAAGTATTCTTTTTATCTCTGTCTGCCGCCGCCTCTAATAGTTCAATAGCTCTATACAAATTTCCTTTTGGTGCATCGATCATGGCATTTGCAACTGCTAGTTGAATAGCAGGATCTTTTTTCCTTTTGGTGCCAATGGCTTCCATAAAAAGTTGCAGGGAAGCTAGGGAGTCTTCTTTTTGAAGTAGTAAAGCACCTTGGATCACTTTACCCAAAGGTTGTGACTTGATATCTGCAGGCATTTGTTGGATCGATAATTCAGCACTGTCTTTATACCCAGCTGCCAACTGTGACCTGGTTAGCCAATACCACCCATTGACATCTTGTGGATTAACCGCAACTGTCTTTTTCAACACTTCAATAGCACTGCGGTATCTTTCATATTCAAATAGTTTTTTACCCTCATCAATAGTTTGTGCACCTGCTGTGAGTCCTATCGCCATGAGTGCGCATACTGTATTCCATAATTTCTTCTGCATAAAGTACATTTTAGATGGTTCTTTTCAAATAGGGTTTCAATGTCAGAATGTGTAAGGCGGAAATGGGGTTCAGCATATCCGTCATTTTTTGTCGCATGATTCCGGGAATCCTTTTCTTTTTAATGGGATTGACCAATATCATATCTGCTTTGATCTGATCAGCATACCGCAGAAGAGCAGCATCACTATCTGCTCCCTGCAGTATTTTATATTGGGGGGGATGACCATATTCAGATAAGATTTTATAAGTCAGATAGAAAGCGTCAACCTTAATTTTAGCCGTGCTGTCATTATTATCCAATAATGTTACCAGATGGATATGTGCATTAAACTTTTTGGCATAGGCTAATGCTACCTGTATTTTTCTTTCCGGTACAAAAGACTTTACAGGTAAGAGAATCGATTTGATCGGATGATTCAAGCATCCTTTTGTAACAGTTAAAACAGCTACACTTGCTTTTCTGGCTAGTTCTTCACTCCAATCTTTCTTAAACCAGTTCAATCCGGATCTTGTTGATTTATGTGTATTCACAACCAGATCAATATCATATTGCATCGTATACTTAATGAGTTGGTCACTCATCGCTGTTTCAATAATAATACTTGTTTTAACAATGGTATGCGGAGAAATGGCTGCAATTTTAGCTTTGATTGCTTCTATTTTTCTTTCTGCTATGGCATTCCTTTTTGTAAAATATCGTTGTTTCTGTATGTAGGCTTTTGTATAAAAGATTCGTTGCCAAACGGATTGGAATTGGATCACACTTACCAAATGGATGCAAGTTTCACTCGGATCAGACAGTTCCAGTGCTTTTTCAGCAGCTACCTGTGCCTGATGCACCGAATCAATAAGTATTAATATGTTCTTATAGGGTATCATAATAATACATCAAACTTATTAGCGCTGAATTAAGGGGTTATTAGTGTTGAATTAAAAGAAGATTAGAATATCAAAGAGCCGCATAAGCTAGTAGCGGTTCAAATTTTTCTTCTTGTATTAATAAATCAGCTGTTTGTTTCAGGTATTCATTTTTAGAACGGAAAGCGATGCCGAATCCGGCTTTTTTTACCATGCAGATATCATTTTCACTATCACCCATAGCAATACAGTTGCCAGGCTTGATTTCATATTTATTCAGGATATGGTCAAGTGCATTAGACTTGCAAATGGTATGTAAGCAGGAGCTTTTTTCATGATGAAAAAAGAAAGAAGGAATTTTTACTTCTCCGGTAGCCACACTATTCGAAAATTCCAATTCATTGGCCAGTGAGAAATCAGCGCCAATTTTATGTCTGATATGATTGGCTACAAAATCATAACTGTCTGTGATAATACCTACCACGTATTCGCGCTGGCGCAGTTCCTTTACTACTTCAGCAGCATCAGCAATAATATCTATGCTATCAATGGTCTCCATGAGTTCGCCCAGGTGCTTTCCTTTGAATAGCTTGGCAATCGCTTTTGTACGAAGCGTACTATCGGTCATTCTGCTTCTGATCTCAGCCAGTTGTTCAGTTACTTGAAATCTTTGGGCAAATGTGTCAACAAATCTTCCTTTCAAGATAGTGTCATCCATATCCAATACCACCATTTTCTTGGCATCTTTCAGTTGTTCAGAGAATGCCATTTCCATTTGATCGCGTATGATATTGATGGATTGAAATTCTTCCATGGATATGGCATTGGTATTTTGGCTAAATGCTTTTTTGATGATTGCACTGGCAACTTCTTTACTCATTTTCCCCAATTCATGTAACGGTTTACTGTCGTTTTCAATGTATCCAATATGCACCTCTTCAATTCTGGCGTTTTGTGTATGCATGTCAATCAAGATGCCGATATCTACTCCATAATCATTGAAGAACTCAATGTTTTCAAAAAATTTTTTCTTTCCTGCGATCATGCCACTGAGCGGCTGTAAGTAGTGGGAGAGACGCGGGAAAAACATGCTGAGTAATGGTTTCGCTACCAGTTCAGTAACCCTACCGCTATTCCTGGCAAAAGCTGCTTTAATAAAGTCGCATTGATCATTCAGAATGGGTTCAGTCATTTGTTCGATCATTTGTTCAGGATAGGGATTGATATCGCCGTCTAAAAAGACAACGATTTCATTTTTCGCACACAGCAACCCATCTCGCATGGAAGCACCTTTGCCTAAACGTGTACTGGTAATTACCTTAGCGCCCGCTTCACTGGCAAATTTTACCGTATGATCAAATGATTTATCATCTACCACTATTATTTCAGAAACAGTAGGTTTCGATTGACAATATTGTACAACACTGGCAATCGTTTTCTCTTCATTTAAGGCGGGTATGATGACTGTTATCATAAATCATTTTTTTGTGAAAAACGAAGATGTGAGTAGCCCCTTAAAAGAGAATTAGTGTTGAATTAGAAGTAGATTATAATTTGTGAGACAGAAAAAACAAAGCCACTCTTAGACAAGAGCGGCTTTAAACTAAACCCTGAGCAAATAATAACAGACTTAAATATTTTGAATGCAATATCATCTCGACCTATTAAGCATTCATTAGGACAAGATTAAAATAAGATTAGAATGCAAATGACTGAGGATGAGGCAGTTCTAATATGTAAGAGTTAAATCAAATGAAACTTACGTGCGATCGGTAATGAAATAGTAAAAACACTGCCCTGTGGGTTGTTATTGGTTAACAGAATATCACCTTTATGCAACTTAATAATTCTCGATGCCAACGAAAGACCTAGTCCAAAGCCTTCTGAATTTGTTGCCGTATTACTTCTAAAGAAAGGCTGAAAAACAAGTGCTTGATCTTCTTCTTTAATACCGGGACCTAAATCTGATATTACTATTTTAAGTTCATTGTCGGAGAAGTTAAGTCCTACGTTGGCAGTGTGGTCGTTTGAATATTTACAAGCATTGAGCGTAATATTTTTAATAGCACTTTCTAAAAGGTCACCATTTCCAAACACCAATAATTTGTCTTCATCATCAGGGAATGTATCAAAATGCAGTTCTACTTTGAATTGTTCATTGGTTTTACGGAGTTCTACAGGTAATTTCATTAAGATCTCATCTATGCGAACCAGTGATAATTCCATGCCATCTGATGTGCCACTGGCTTTGGCGAGTTCCAATAAACTTCTGGTAAGTCTATTCAAATTTTTCACATCATCGTATACAGAAAGTAATACTGTTTTATATTCTTCAGCATTTCTGCTGTTTTGCAGGGTTATTTCTAACTGACTAGAAATGGATGTGAGTGGTGTAGAAAGTTCATGAGAAGCATTGGCAATAAATCTCCGTTGGATTTCAAATGATTGTTGAAGTCTTGTAAGTAGTTCATTGAATGTGGAAGAGAGCTCATGCAATTCATCTTTTGTTTCATTTAGGATGATTCTTCTGGATAAATTCTGAGAAGATATTTCTTTTACCTCACTGGTGATTTTTTTGATTGGTACCACTAAGCGAGATGAAAAGACCAAGCCGGATAAAAGGGTAATTAAAGTTCCACTGATAAAGCTTACTAACAATACAAATCTTAACTCTTTCATTTTTTCAAGACCTTCTTTGTCATAAGCTGCTGCTACGGAAACATATTCTTGGCCACCGGCACCGTATTTAATAGCGATGACATCTCTATGTCCTTTGGTATATACATATTCGCCATTTTCCCTTGCAAAATTTAGTACAGTGCTTTCTGGTCTCTCAAGAGAAACGCCTTCATCTCTGAAGCGGTATACTTCTTTGTTATTGTTATCGTAAACAATTACACTTTTTTCGCGAAGTGAGATCAGCATGTTTTGATCGATTCGTTGTAATAGTTCTCTATCGATACCTTCTACTTTTACTAGCAGACTAATGGTAGATAAAGCCCTATTGCGTATCCTTCTCTGGAAATCCAGTTTTCTGTTTAAATCTGAGAAATAGTAGATAGATGCACATACAAAAAAGAGTATGAACGTTACCAATAAGGTGAACAGAATCGTAATACGGTATTTTATTTTCATCAGGAGCTTTCTTTCATGATATAACCCATGCCGACCTGTGTATGGATAAGTCTGGTATCAAACTTTTTATCAATTTTATTCCTTAGGTAGTTTACATACACGTCTATGACATTAGTTTGGGTATCAAAATCAATTTCCCAAACTCTTTCCGCAATATCAGCTCTGGAAAGTACCCGATTTCGGTTGCGCATAAAATATTCCAATAACTGAAATTCTTTAGCTGTGAGTGTGATAGGTTGATCGGCGCGTTTTACTTCTTTGGTATCCAAATTCATTTCCAGATCAGCTACTTTTAAGATATTACCGGTTGGTAGCTGTTGGTTCATGGTTCTCTTGAGTAATGCTCTGATACGAACCAATAATTCTTTAAACTCAAACGGTTTAATGATATAATCATCTGTACCATTATCAAATCCTTCAATCTTATCTTCGGTGGTATTCATGGCCGTCAGCATTATTATTGGAATATGCTGGTTGGTATTTCGAATGTTTTTACACAATTCATAGCCATTCATGCCAGGCAGATTAATATCTAAAATGAGTAAATCATAACTATTCGACTCAAATAACCTTTTACCGATCAATCCGTCAAAAGCCAGATCAACATGATAGCCATTCTCAGTCAATCCCTTTTTGAGGGTTGTGGCTATCTTTTTTTCATCTTCAACAATCAGTATTTTTCTTTCTTCCATAAGAGAATGATAGTCTTAAGCAATGGGCAATTTACACAAACAATACTAGCTGATGAGCCTCTAATCTGATTCTAATTTCGTGGCAAAGCTATTTAGATCAGCCTGATGGCTTAAATTTACAAATAAGCCATCATTCAAGCCATCTTTATGAGCAAGTCTTCTCGCCGTGCTTTTCTTACCAGTTCTGTTTTGGCAAGCGCTGCCACAGTTGTTGCACAATCTAATATTAATATGGGTAGTTCCTCTTTTGTGATTCATCAGGTCTTTTTCTGGTTGAAAAATCGGGGTTCTGTAGCAGATAGAAAAAAATTGGCAGAGGGACTTCAAAAATTATCAGCCATACGTGAGATCCAGCAATTGTATGTTGGGTTTCCGGCTAGTACCGAAAAAAGGGAGGTAGTAGACAATAGCTGGGATGTTTCAGAGTTAATGTTCTTCAATGATCTTACTACACAAAAAACCTATCAGGATCATCCTTTACATCAGACATTCATTAAACAGTATGCGCATCTTTGGGAAAAAGTTATCGTGTATGATACTTTGACAATTGAATGAAAAAAATAGGCTTTGAGCCTTTAGTGGTAGTCACTTTAGTGTATTACTATTCGCGTATAAATAATAAGGAGACTTCGTCTTCTATAATGATGATTTTAATTGCGCTCGTGGGTCAACAATTGTAAATTGAAGTTCATAAGTAAAATGGTAAAAAACTATTCACAGGAATATTTTTCAATAAATAAATAAAAGCGGATATTGAAACTTTTTAATGGTATAGATGTTGAAGGAAAGCCGGTAGAAATGCTATACCATCGTAGATAATGAGTACATATGAAGAAAAAGAGACTACTGTTTTTGATTTTGTTATTAACAGGAGGGTTGTATTCTTATTCGCAAACATTAAGTGTAGATGAGCTCATCAAAGCCTGGAGTATAACGGATACTTCGGAGTCGCGAATAGTAGGGAATGCGACATTGGACATATTTGCACATCCGGATACAGCAAAATTTTTATCGATAAGCTCGGAATTAAAAAAGCGCAGTTTAGAAGGACGCTTGCGGATCAGGGCTTATATCTACCAGTTCCATGGGTATAATTTTTTTGAGATAAAAGATACAATCGTAACCCAAACATATTGTTTACGGATGTTAAAAGAGGCGGCTGTACTGGGGGATGAACAGCTGTTGTCGGAGATGTACGTCGTATATGGAGATATATCTGCTCCCGAGGAAGAGATTTATTATCTGTTGAAAGCATCCGAAATGCAGGAAAGTAATAGGGTATCAAAGCTATCTATGTATGCATATTATGAGAAGTTGAGCCTGTTATCTTATGAGTACATGCTTGACTATAAGAGCAGCGCCAGATATGCTGCCAGGAGTGTTTCCATCTATCATGAGCC
>CAYMQQ010000050.1:0-16525 GCA_964392685.1 uncultured Sediminibacterium sp. | reverse complement strand
AATACGAAAACTTAACCCCTACTAAAAAAGGAAGTTCACCGGATATATTTTTTCTGGATTCATCCCATATCCTACAATCTATTTGCAATAATCGCATAGTAATTGCGAAAGATTTTCCAAGCTTATACTGCATATTGAAATTGACCCCTACCCTTGCAGAATAGTTATTGAAAGTTTTGCGTTCATAGGTTCTTGATGAATCAGTCAAATAAATGACATTACCTCTTTCAACCTCTTTGAAATCAAGATATTGAACATATGCACTTGGAAACAGATCTACACGTTTTCCAAGTGGAAAGATTCTTTCATAAAAAACACCCATTGCAGTGATTTGATGGGTAAGTTTCCCATATCGAGTTAATGTTACAGGACCGGCAACTGTTTGTTCCCAAAACAGTCCGGATAGCATGGTATTTTGAAGAACCCTTGAAAACTGAAGCCCAATAATACCATGCTTGCCGATATCCGTTCCTATCTTTCCTTCAAACATGAATGGGGTATTATTGATATTATTCGGATCAGTCGTTACCCTGTAACCACCAACAGAAGGATTGATATACACTCTTTTTTCAGCAGTCTGTGCAAATATTGCGTTGACAGCACATAACCCTAAAAAAACGAGTATAATTTTCATAAACTATACACGCTATCCTTTATTGGTATAGCTGTGATATTAAAGTTAATAAAATTTGAATATTAAACCTCTTCGCAATTATTGGTCGCCTAACCCACCAACATCAATACTGCCCTGTTCCCAATAAAACCAAAGTACAAGCTTCCATGGCTTGAATCCCTTTGGATGTTGCAAGTTCTTCTAACTCATCATTTTCTGTACCCGGATTGAAAATGATACGCTTGGGTTTCAGCGAAAGGATATAATCATAATACTGTTGCTGTAGTTGTGGATTGAGATAGAGTGTTACAGTATCAATGTCTTTTTCATCCGGTCTTTCTGTGGTAATGACAACATCCCCAATCGCGCCTTTTTTATTTCCGATGGCCACCACCGGATGTCCATATGCACGTAATTTATTCACTGCCAGATAACTATAGCGTGATGGATTTTCCGAAGCTCCCAATACCACTGTTTTCTTACTCATACTTGTTCTTTTTGATAATACCGATAGATCTTTCTCCAATAACGAATGGCCAATACATCAATCGTGATAAAATAAACGGCTAATACATACACCATATACGCTTTCCTATTATCCAATGGTATCTTCAACATACCGAATGATGCCATAATAAAAAAGAAAACTCCTAAAATGATTCCAATCAACAAGTTGGTTCTAAAAAAACGACTATCGTTATCATTTGCCTGTAAGAGATTCAATAAACAACTCACCAATTGCCAGATACCAATGATCATGAGTCCAAGTCCATGAACCAAGATCAACATATAGAAATCACTTTTTTTAAGTGCTTCCGGAAAAAAATACACAAAAGGCACCCATGACATGATCCATACTGCTGCCTGTCCGAAAATATCCGCCTTTTGTAAAATAGATCCTTGCATACGATTGCTGTTTCTACTATTAAAGATACGATAACAGGTAAAGCATGTGATGGTTTAATTGGCTATGAGCTGTGAGCCATGAGCTTCGAGCCGTGAGCTATGAGCAAATCATATGATTTTTGTACCCTAATAAAAAGCTCATGGCTGACAGCTCGTAGCTCGCAGCTTTCTCATTTTACACAAGCTACCAAGTATTCAGATCCATTTACTGTTTGTAACTTTCCGGCATGAAGAAATTAGTTGTCTGTTTAATGATACTAGCATTTGCTAGTGCTAACGCACAAATCAAACCCTTTCGTTTTGCTTTTATTTCCGATACCCATATCGGTTCTCCGAATGGTGGTGCTGAAGAAGATTTGAGAAGAACCGTAGCCGATATCAATCAAATGACCGATATCGCATTTGTAGTACTCACCGGAGATATTACTGAGCTGGGCACCACTGAAGAAATTAAAATGGCCAAAGCCATATTAAGTGAATTAAAAGTACCCTATTACATTATTCCCGGTAATCATGATACCGGATGGAGTGAAACCGGGGGCGTTGCTTTTACCCAAATATTCGGTTATGACAAATTCATTTTTGAACACAACGGTATTACGTTCATCGGATGTGCATCCGGACCCTATGTTCGTATGAGTGATGGGCATATTCCGCGTGATGCTGTGAATTGGCTGGATCAAGAACTCAAAAAACGAAGCAATGATCAACCCATTGTTTTCCTGAATCATTATCCATTGGATAATGGACTAGATAATTGGTATGAAGCCATTGACAGATTGAAACAAAAAAATACCATCGCAGCGCTTTGTGGTCATGGTCATGCCAATAAAGCCATGAACTTAGAAGGCATCCCTGCAGTGATGGGACGTTCGAATCTGAGAGCTAAAGCCGAGATCGGTGGATATAATGTGGTAGATGTACGTGCTGACTCCATGATCTTCTCAGAACGCAGACCCGGACTAGAAACACGCAGTCCATGGACAGGTATTCGAATCTTAAAACATAATTATCAGGCGAGTCCGGCAAGCATGCGTCCATCCTATGCCGTGAATGATAGTTTCCCGAATGTGAAGGCAAAGTGGGTGTATCATTCTCCAGCCAATGTCATTTCAACACCTGGTACCGATGGCAAACTGGTATTCTTTGGAAACAGCATGGGTACCATAACAGCTGTGGATCTTGTATCGGGTAAAGAACAATGGCGTTTTCAAACACAAGGTTCTGTTTTTTCTTCTCCTGCTGTTATCGGCAAACAAGTAGTGGTAGGGTCCGGTGATGGTTGGGTTTACTGTTTACAAACCCGAAATGGAAAACTCCTTTGGAAACATCCAACAGATGCAGCTGTATTAGGGTCTCCATTGATAGAAAATGATGTGGTGTACATTGGCTCCAGCGATCATTTTTTCAGAGCACTGGACCTCTCAACGGGGAAAGAACGCTGGCGTTTCGGTGGATTGAATGGTCCGGTTATGAGTAAACCCGTCATTCAGGGTGATCAAATATTGTTTGGTGCTTGGGACAGAAACCTCTACGCATTGAATAAACAGAACGGACAATTGATGTGGAAATGGAACAATGGGTCTAGTGTATTGAATTTCTCCCCTGCAGCCTGTATTCCGGTGATCAAAGATGATGTGGTGTATGTAGTGGCCCCGGATCGCTATATCAGTGCTATTGACCTTGCTACCGGAACTACCTTATGGAGAAACAATGAGGCGACCGTGCGAGAGTCGATCGGTATTTCAGCAGATGGCAAATATGTGTATGGCAAAACCATGAATGATGTGATCGTGGCATTTCAGACCTCAAGAGATAAGCAGTCGGTTGCCTGGAAAGTCAATTGTGGCTTTGGTTACGAGCATGTTCCCTCCATGTTGATCGAAAAAGAGCAAACGGTTGTTTTCGGAACAAAAAGTGGAAGGGTATATGCGGTTGACCCTATCAAACAAGCGAAAAAATGGGTGTATAAGATCGACAATTCAATGGTGAATACAGTGAATATGATCAGCAGTAAACAGATCATTGCAGCAACGATGGATGGTAAAGTAACCTTACTCGAAGTCAAGGAATGACAATGTGTATAGCCCGTTAACATTTTTTGAAAGAACTAATACTTTGAATTCACAAATTATTTTCTAACTTTCCTATCTCATCATTTACAACAACAAACTAACCATCATGGCAAAAGCTAAAAAGAAAGCCGCTAAAAAACCTGCAGCGAAGAAAGCTCCTGCAAAAAAGGCTGTTAAGAAGGCCGCTAAGAAAGCTGTAAAAAAAGCTGCTAAGAAAAAAGCACCTGCTAAGAAAGCTGCTCCTAAAAAGAAAGCTGCTGTTAAAAAAGCAGTGAAGAAAGCCGCTGCAAAAAAACCGGCTGCTAAGAAAAAAGCTGCTCCTAAAAAGAAGGTAGCAAAAAAAGCACCTGCTAAAAAAGCTGCTCCTAAAAAGAAAGCTGCCGTTAAAAAAGCGAAAGCTCCGGCTAAAAAGACCGCACCTAAAAAAGCCGCTGCAAAAAAACCGGCTGCTAAGAAAAAAGCTGCTCCTAAAAAAGTAAGCAAACCTGCACCAGTTGCGGCCCCTGCTCCGGCACCAGCCCCTGCTCCTGTAGAAACACCGGCAGCACCAAGCACTCCGGAAATTCCATTCAACGCTTAATCAGCGATTGAATCCAACTTTATAATGATCCTGTTACTGTTTTCGGTAACAGGATTTTTATTGCTGTTTTCTGAAGCCTCTCCTGTTTTTAAAATATCTTTATCAACATTCATTTTCTTCACCAAAACTTCTTTTCATGCGTACACTGCTTTGGGTTTGTTGTTGTTTGTTGTTTTTACAAACACAATCACAAACCACTTCTTCCAAAATCGCCGAGAAAACAAAAAACATGAAGCGGTATGATGGTTATTTCACTTATTGGTGGGATGCCAATACCGGTAAAATATGGTTACAGGTAGATAAACTGAATCAGGAATTTTTGTATGTCAATTCATTGCCTGCCGGATTGGGATCCAATGATATTGGTCTAGATCGTGGACAATTGGGCAGTACCCGAATTGTTTTTTTCCATAAGATCGGGAAAAAATTATTGATGATTCAGCCCAACTATCGTTACAGGGCCAACTCATCAGACGAAAAAGAGAAAAAAGCAGTACAAGAATCATTTGCACAATCTGCCATTGCCGGATTTACGATTGATGAAGATGAAGGTGATAAAGTATTGGTAGATGCCACATCTTTTTTTCTTAGGGATGCACACGGTATTGCCGATCGTATACGTGGTATGCGCCAAGGCTCCTATACATTCAATGAAGCCCGTTCTGCCATCTATCTTCCCAACACCCGTAATTTCCCGTTGAATAGTGAATTTGAAGCCATCATCACTTTTACCGGAGGTAGTGATGCTGGTAGATATGTGAATGCAGTAACTCCTTCTGCCGAAGCCATTACTGTACGCATGCACCATTCTTTTGTGCAATTACCGGACAATCATTACAAACCCCGCAAATACGATATCCGTAGCGGGTATTTTGGGATCAATTATTTCGATTTCAGTAGTCCATTCACAGAGCCGATTGAACAAATGTTTATTGCCCGTCACCGACTGGAAAAGAAAGATCCTAGCGCTTCTATCAGTGATCCGGTAGAGCCGATTGTGTATTATTTAGACAATGGTACCCCCGAGCCTATTCGCTCGGCATTATTGGAAGGGGGTCGTTGGTGGAATCAGGCTTTTGAAGCTGCAGGATATCGAAACGCATTCATAGTGAAAGTTCTACCCGATGATGCAGACCCGATGGATATCCGTTATAACATGATCAATTGGGTACATCGTTCTACCAGAGGATGGAGTTATGGTGCTTCTGTAACCGATCCGCGTACCGGTGAGATTATCAAAGGACAAGTTACACTCGGTTCTTTACGTGTACGTCAAGATCATTTGATTTTTACCGGTCTTTTATCTCCTTATGAAACAGGAAAACCCGTTCCTGCCACCATGCGTGAAGCCGCCTTACAACGCTTACGTCAATTGTCTGCACATGAAATTGGACATACACTTGGCTTACAACATAATTATGCCTCCAGCTATAATGATCGTGGTTCTGTGATGGACTATCCCCATCCCAATATTTTCGTGAACAGCAAAGGCGAGATCGATTTTTCGAAAGTGTATACCAATGAAATTGGTGAATGGGATAAGAGAGCCATTACTTATGGCTACCAGGATTTTCCGGATGGAACCAATGAGGACAAAGCGCTGAAGAATCTGTTGGAAGAAAATACCAAAAAAGGATTACTGTTTATTGCCGATGCCGATGCAAGAGCGGCAGGTGGACTACACCCTTATGCCCATTTATGGGACAATGGAAAAGATGTGACTGATGAATTGAAAAATGTTTTACAAGTTCGCCAAAAAGCATTGGATCAGTTTTCAGAAAAAGTCATTAAAGAAGCGACGCCAATGTCTAGAATGGAAGATGTTTTAGTACCGGTTTACAATTATCATCGTTATCAGATCGAAGCAGTCGTAAAACTGATTGGCGGTATGAATTACAGCTATAGTGTGCGTGGCGATGTTCAACAGCAACCACAAATACTCGACAACGCCATTCAACAAAAAGCACTGAAGGCTGCATTGGATTGTTTATCTCCTGACGTGCTCACACTTCCTGATCGTATTAGTTTGATGATCCCTCCTCGTCCACCTATGTATTATGGTGTAGGAGAAACTTTTGCTAAAAGAACAGGAATGAGTTTTGATCCCATGGCAGCTGCGGAAGCATTGGCACATTTTGAATTGGGCTTTTTATTCAATGCGGAAAGAGCTAATCGATTGGAACAATTCAAAGCGCAGAAAGGAACCATGGGCTGGGGTGAAGTACTGGATGCCATCATCCAAAAAACATGGATGGCACCTAAACAAGAAGGCTTAAAAGGCCAAGTTCAGGCACAAACGCAGCAGATTGTTTTAACATGGTTGCTCGCTTTAAGTCAGCATAACAATGCCAATTATATGGTCAAGTCTATTTGCTTCGATAGATTAAATAATCTGAAAGCATATGCAAAAAGACAAGCTGATTTAAATCCAATCTCTTGGAGACCACATTATTTATATGCTATTGAAAGAATCGAAAAACCCAAAGACATTGAACTCCCTCAACACGCAGAAATTGCGCCGGGGGCGCCGATTGGGTGTGATGAGTGGTGAGTTTGTGAATGGTCAATTGTGAATAGGTATCATTAAAGAGAGAGCCGCTGAACAAATCAGCGGCTCTCTCTTTTGTAGATATCATAAAACTAGTATCATTCACAATTAACCATTCACCATTCACTCATCACACCAACATTCTCAAAGGCTCTTCTAACAAGGACTTTAATGTTTGTAAGAAAGCGGCACCTGTTGCACCATCTACAGAACGGTGATCACAACTCAAAGTCACTTTCATGATATTACCGGGTACTACTTGTCCGTTTTTAACCACAGGAACTTGTGAAATACCACCTACTGCTAAGATGCAAGAATCCGGCGGGTTGATGATGGCTGTGAATTGATCAATTCCATACATACCCAGATTAGAAATTGTAAACGTACTTCCTTCCCAGTCTGCAGGTTGTAATTTTTTATCTTTTGCTTTTTGTGCGTATTCTTTTACTTCAGCACCAATCTGACTCAATGATTTGGTATCTGCGAAACGAACAACCGGTACCAATAAACCATCTTCCACCGCAACAGCTACACCAATATTGATATGATGGTTGTAACGAATGGTATCACCCAACCAACTGCTGTTTACTTTTGGATGTTGTTTCAATGCCAAAGCAGTTGCTTTCAATACCATATCATTGAAACTGATTTTCACAGGAGCCACTTCATTGATTTTGGCGCGTGCTGCAACGGCGGCGTCCATATCAATACTCATGGTCAGGTAAAAATGCGGAGCAGTAAACAAACTTTCACTCAAACGACGTGCAATGGTCTTGCGCATTTGAGAAACTGGAACATCTTCGAAGCTAACTTGTCCGGCAGGTGCTGCTGCAATCGGTGTAGCAGACTTAGTTGCTTGTGATACAGGGGCGGCAGCCGCAGGAACATATGCATCAACATCATTCTTGGTAATTCTGCCATTGTCGCCCGTTCCTTTTACATAACGGAGATCAATACCTTTTTCACCGGCTATTTTTTTGGCCAATGGTGATGCTAATATTCTTCCTTCATTTACTACAGTTTCACTTTGAACCTGAGGGGCTGCTACTGGTGCAGAAGCCGCAGTTGTAGCAGCAGGAGTTGGTGCTGCGGCAGCGGGGGCTGAACCTCCACTAGCTTTTACTGCTTGTACAATGGCATTTACATCCAACCCTTCTTTACCGATGATACAAAGCAGATCATTCACCAGAATTTTTTCACCCGGCTGTGCACCTTGGTATAACAATACTCCATCTTTATAGCTTTCCAGTTCCATGGTGGCCTTATCTGTTTCGATATCTGCCAGCACTTCTCCTTTCTTTACCGTATCTCCTACTTTCTTATGCCAACCGGCTATCACTCCTTCTGTCATGGTATCACTTAAACGAGGCATTAATACCACTTCTTCCATGCTAGATACATCCATAGTTGGGGCAGATGAAGTAGCAACCGGTGCCGGAGCTGCTTCCGGAGCAGGTGCCGACACGGCAGGAGCTGAATTGCCACCGGCATGTTGTGCCAATAATGCTGAGATATCTTCTCCGGCTTTACCAAAAATGGCCAGGAGATCATTCACCTGAAGCTTACCACCTTTAGGTGTTCCAATATGCAAAAGAATACCATCCTGATAGCTTTCCAGCTCCATGGTGGCTTTGTCTGTTTCTATTTCTGCAAGAAGGTCTCCTTTCTTTACTGCATCACCCACATTTTTATGCCATGCGGCAATAACACCTTCGGTCATGGTATCACTCAGGCGGGGCATTAAAATCACTTCGGCCATATAGTTTCGATTGCGCTGTTTAAATGAGCCGTGAAATTAGGAAAAAAGCGGCAAGCTTGTAGCTTGTAGCTCCTAGCTTGCCGCTTTTTTCCATCAATTCGGGGAAAATCGGGTAATTACTGACCCTGTGCCAGACTATAACCCTTTTTATCGCCCCAGGCATTCAATAACTCTGTTGAGCAGATTTTAAAGTCTACGGATAAACGTTTGTACAATTCGAGAATATCTACCTGCGTCAATCCCACTTCTCCCACACTTTCAAATCGGCAACGGTATTGGTTGATCAGATTTGTAAATACTGACCCTTTAGGCCATACCTGCGTACCTCTGTTACTGATGGTTACCAATTTGAAAAGATCCAGTGTATGCTGCAAACATTTCTCAGCTACCAACTGTGGTTGTTCATTGCTTTCAATGAACATATCCACCCCTACAATTCTTTCTTCTGATTCTTCATTGCTTTCTAACATGGGATTTTTTTCCAGTTTGAAAACAGTCTGTGTTACCGGCAGATCCGAAAGAATAGGTTTAGGATTGTGTACCGGTTGTTTTCCAAAATTAGCAATGATGGCATTGGCAAAAGTGGTGGTATCAGAAGAAGCAGTTCCCTTATCTCCAAAATCACCGGTATGAATGCCGCTCTCTAATGTGAAGAGTAATGCATTTTCAATGTTAGCTGCACTTTCCATCAATCCCAGATGTCGCAACATGCCAATACCACTCAATAACAAAGCTGTGGGGTTGGCAATATTTTTCCCGGCAATATCCGGTGCTGTTCCATGTACGGCTTCAAAAATAGAAATATGGTCTCCGATATTGGCTGACGGCGCAAATCCAAGTCCACCCACCAATCCGGCACATAAATCACTCACGATATCTCCCTGTAAGTTGGTCAATACCACTACATCAAACAGATCGGGACGGCTCACCAATTTCATACACAGATCATCAACGATCACATCATCTGCTTTTAATTCGGGATAGTCTTTTGCCACTTCATAGAATACTTCCAGAAACAATCCGTCAGTAAGCTTCATGATATTGGCTTTGTGTCCGCACGTGATTCTCTTCGCTCCTTTTTTCTTAGCCATTTCAAACGCATACTTGATCACTTGCATGCTTCCCGGACGGGTAATGAATCTTCTGCTCAGTGCCACATCATGTGTAAGCATGTGTTCAATACCACCATAAGTATCTTCAATATTTTCACGAACAATCGTAATATCAATCGGTATACCTGCTTTGCTAAATACAGTATCTACACCATGTAAGGTTTGGAATGTGCGTTTGTTGGCATAGGTATTCCAGGTTTTACGAGCGGTAACATTCACACTCTTTACACCCTTCCCTTTTGGTGTTTCCATCGGCCCTTTAAAAAGGATTCCCAATGACTCGATTGTCTGTTGTGCCTCGGGCGTCATACCATTGCTGTAGCCTTTGTCGAACACCCACTTACCCATATCAACAAAATCATATTCCAGCGGCACTTTTGCAGCGTTGAAAACCGACAAAACAGCATCCATGATTTCGGGACCAATTCCATCCCCCTTAGCTACGGCAATCTTTGTCATAATTCCTTTTTTTAAAGTGCTGCGAAGGTAAGGGTTGGGAGGTATTTTTTGTGTTAAAAAACTAGCAGATAGCTGATAGCTCATGGCTTATAGTTAGCGGCAATCATTTTTTCCTATTTGCCATGAACCATAAGCCATCAGCCAATAAACTAACCACTATTTTCCCTACTTTTACCTCAAGCAAACTCTCCCACATGGTATCCAAAATTTCAGAAGGGGTTGAAATCAGTGTAGAGACTTTTTTCCAGTCTGATTACAGCAACCCGCTGAATGGAGAGTACATGTTTGCCTACCGCATTACCATTGAGAATCACAACAATTTTACCATCAAATTATTGCGCCGTCACTGGCAGATATTCGATAGTAATGGTGAACACAGAGAAGTGGAGGGTGAAGGTGTGGTAGGAATTCAACCCGTATTACAACCTGGTGAGCATTACCAGTATGTAAGCGGCTGTAATCTTCGAACGGAAATGGGTAGGATGCAAGGAACCTACAAGATGGAAAATCAGCACACCAAACAATTGTTTGATGTAAATATTCCTGCATTTGATATGATTGTTCCTTCAAAAATGAACTGATCATTCCGTTTTATTTTATACGGAGATGCAGTATTCCGGATTTTTGATTGACCACATCTTTGTATAAACTGATAAAATGTCCTTCCTTGATTTTTTGTGGTATTCCATAAACCGCATCAACAGGAATAGTTTCATCAAGGACAAGTTCATTGATGCCTGATTTACCCATCTGAAACAGCTTTAACCGTTTTGTTTCTCCTACAGTTACAGGTACAATTGTATAAACCATATTCCCATAAATGATGGAATTACCGAATAATTGACTCGTTCGTTGAATTGCCTTAATCGGAAAATCTGAAGACACCACCTGAATCCAATCGTAGACACCATTTTCATTGATCACAAAAAACGCAATTTTTCCAATTTTAATGAATGGCGAAACGATTACTTGATAGGGCATATCAGAAGATAACCTGCTTCTTGTATCATTAATTGTTGGAGGTAAAACGGCATTGTTTCGTGTATTCACATTTGCCAATCCGAATCTGAACTGTCCTGATTCAGAAAGCATATTATTGGACTGTTGCTGTTTTAACTGGTCATTTCTTAGTGAAGGTTTAGTTCCTTTCTGTGGTCCTAGATTTTCTTTTTTCAAGGCAATCCATCCTGAAGGAAGCGTATTAATCAGGTTTTCCTGTTCTCTATCTTTTACAAAGTTTTTATAAGGCATATCAAGTACCCAGCCACCGATAGCCGTACTTCCGGAATGATGCACAAAGCCTGTAGCTTTCAGATAATCAAGTGGCTCAAATCTTTTATTATAAGCACCCAGACCTTCTACTAAAAATAATTTTTGCCATTCTGGAACAGGTGTGAATTTTTGACTTAATTTATTCGTTCGTTTGTAAGGAAATCCAATGGATACAAGACCTACCTTCCCCTTATTATCTCCCGCATAATAAAATCCTCGCAACTGCACTTCAGCAGCTATTGGATTATCTGAAAAATCCAGATCATATAATTTGATTTTGTCGAAACTAAATGTTTCAATAATAGTTGACTGGTCGGTTATACTTCTTGTATATAGCTGTATACTAGCTGATAACTTATGATTGGTGAGCTTATCATAAATCACTGCGTGAATGTTTCCATAACCATCAACAATAGGGGCTTTCAGCCTTTGTTGATCCTGGTCGAATTCTAAGGACCATACAACAGATTGTAATTTTTTTGAAATTCGATCCAGCAAAACGCCATTGAAAACAATACTTCCAACCGTATCATTATAAACCGTGTACAAAAAGAAAAAACGGTTATTCACATCATTTATCATATAATCCACTCTCGGGTGCTTCATTTTATTGATGCTCCACCGTTCAATCTTTTCATTGCCGGCTCCCACAGTGGATTCTAGTAACTGAATAACAATAGAATCATTGAGTTCTTCTTGCCATACAGCCAGCGCAGTATCATTGGTGCCACCTAAAAAGCCATTATACGCCTGAGTGGGCAGGTTCAACCTTGATTCCACTCTTGAAAACCCGCTATCCACCTTTATCAAAACAGCTCCGCTTCCTTGTACAATGTCAATTAACTGATACTGGCTACCGGTACTTGAGAGAAACTTTGGAACATTCAGTTTTACTCCACCTGATTCCTGTAATCGTACCTGCATGGATTGTGCGTGAATAACGATTACTGCAAACAGGGAATAAAAAATTAGCATCGTTTTTCTCATGTGCCCATTTATTTATGGTTTGTACTTAGACTGCTCAAAAATGGTTTTCGCAGGAGTATTCATCATTTGTTTCAGGTTACTGCTTTCTTGCTGCTGCGACATCCATTTTTTCACAATCTGCCATCCAACAAACTGACCAATAAAACCTGGTGAAGCCTGGCCCAGAGTAGGGGTATTGGGTGCATCACTCATATAATCACGCACCATTTCCGGATCAATGATATACAATAAATTATTTTGTATAAAAAAACTCCAGATATTCTTCTCATTCTCTAAACAACCCTCCAATTGTTTGGCGGTGTATCCGGTTTTCAGGGTATCGGCTGTTTCAGGAAGCAAATGATCCAAGAGATACAATCTTTTGCCCGCTTCTATCATTTGTTCTACCAGCGGCTTATCAGCATAATTGGGTGGGTACAGATCATCTATAATATTCTTGATGGCATTGACGGGAATATAGGCCCTGTCAAACCTTCTCGATATATACTTCGGATACATCTGCTGTCCCTCCTCCGATTGGTAAATGGGATGTGTACTTCCTAAATATAATTGCAAGCCAACACCCAATCCATCAGGTGTGATGATACTACCATAACTATTCAGCGGACCAATAAACGTAATTACTTTTTCGGGTAGTTTGTATTCAGGAAAATAGTATTTAACGAATTGGAGTCCTTGTTGTATCTCGTTCAACTCACGGCTCATGTCTTTGAACTGTGGTTGAATTTCTTTGAATAAAGATTGATATGAACGAATAAAACTAGGAATATCTTGTCTTACAGCATCCGGACGTGTTCCCATGATATTAAACAGAAAATCCTGAGGAAAACCGCGGTATTCATTGGTGAGTTCCATCAATGATTCTTCGAGTTGTAACGTATCGATGGTAAAAAAGGATTGTTCAAATCTTTGCAAACTCAAGGGTGCTTCAATTCCGGCAACATCGGGAATGAATTTTTTCTCACCACAAGCAAAAAGTATCCATACACATGACAATAAATACCATCGACGCATCATATCCTGAATTTTGACAAAGATGCTGATAAAAGCATCAGCTACCTGCAAAGAATCCTGTGAAACCTATGTAAAAGTTACTGAACTTTGCACCTAACCAGTAGTAAAAGCTAGTATTCATGAAGATCAGCATTGCACAACAGAATTATCATATCGGGAATTTCGAAGAAAATACACGCAAGATCATTGCCGCGATTGAAGCAGCCAAGGCAGAAGGATCTGAACTGATCATCTTTAGTGAAATGAGTGTATGTGGCTATCCCGCCAGAGATTTTGTGGAGTTCAGCGATTTTATTGATAAGTGCTACCAAGCTGTTGATCAAATAAAAGCACATGCGGATACCATTGCAGTTTTGATAGGTTCACCGGCTCATAATACCATACAAAAAGGTAAAGACCTGTTCAATGCTGCTTTCTTCCTCTATGAAAAAGAAATCAAAGCTGAGATACATAAAACATTATTACCTACTTACGATGTATTTGATGAGTACCGGTATTTTGAACCCGCTTACGAATGGAAGATCGTTCCATTCAAGGGAAAAAAATTGGCCATCACTATTTGTGAAGACATCTGGAACTTAGGCGACAACCCATTGTACAGAATTTGTCCAATGGATCAACTGATGGATCAACAACCGGATGTGATGCTGAATATCAGCGCCTCTCCTTTTGACTATACCCATGATGAAGACCGAAAATCTGTGATCAAGGCCAATGTGCAGAAATATAAAATCCCGATGTTCTATTGTAACTCAGTGGGCAGTCAAACAGAAATTATTTTTGATGGTGCTTCATTGGTATTTGATAAAGATGCAAATCTGTGCGGAGCTTTACCTATGTTTCAGGAAGCCATGTCAACCTGGGAACTGAATGATGATGGCAGTATCAATGCTGCGATTTTAGAACCTGCCAGTCGCGTACCCGATAAAGAACTCAACCCCGCTACTTTAGAACCCGAGTTGAACATTGCACAAGTGTATGATGCATTGATCATGGGTATCCGTGATTATTTCTCAAAAATGGGTTTCAGTAAAGCAATCCTTGGATCTTCCGGAGGTATTGATTCAGCAGTAACATTAGCGATTGCTTGTGATGCATTGGGAAAAGAAAACGTTCGTGCAATACTTATGCCTTCACCTTATTCTACGGATCATTCAGTGAATGATGCTGTTCAATTAAGTAAGAATCTAGGTAATCCTTATGATATTATTCGTATTGATGAAGTCTATGAGTCGTTTTTACAAACATTAAAACCTGTTTTCAATGACTTACCATTTTCATTAGCCGAAGAAAATATACAAAGCAGAAGCAGGGGAAATTTATTAATGGCCATCGCGAATAAGTTTGGATATATCTTGCTCAATACTTCCAATAAAAGTGAACTGGCTACCGGATATGGAACTTTGTATGGGGATATGGCGGGTGGGTTAGGTGTATTAGGTGATTGCTATAAACTACAAGTATACGCGCTGGCTAAATATATCAACCGAGAAAAAGAAATCATTCCAATAAATATCATTACCAAAGCTCCCAGCGCAGAATTAAGACCCAATCAAAAAGACAGTGATAGTTTACCGGATTATACAGTGTTGGATCAAATACTTTACCAATACATTGAAAAGCGAAAAGGTCCGGCTGAAATCAAAGCCATGGGATATGATGTAGCATTGGTAGACCGAACACTGAAAATGGTCAACAACAATGAATACAAACGCAATCAGTTTTGTCCGATCATCCGTATTTCACCCAAGGCTTTTGGGGTGGGCAGACGGGTGCCGATAGTGGGGAAGTATTTGAATTGATCTTACTCATGTATCACCATAATCGGCACATTACTATGATAAGCTAGTTTCTTAGTAGCACTACTATGAAACAATCCTTCAAACAATCCATGCTTTTTTGGAATGGTAATGATGAGGTCGACCATTTTTTCCAGTGCTACAATGTTGACAGCTTCTACAAAGTTATTATTGTTCTCAAATAGGTATTCGGGTTTATAACCGTACAAAAGCGTATCCAGCATCAGGCTTTCAAAAGGCGTATCAGCAGACCACTGTTTGTTTTCATGATCTACATGTAAGACAAACAATTTAGCGCCAGTAGTATCCAAAATGTTTTTAATGGGTTGAACCGGCGTAGTTTCTACCACTTTTTTAAAATCACAGGCAAGCATTACTTCTTCAATCTTTGTAAATACTGCTTTTGGAGGAACAATGATGACCGGAACTGTTCCGTTCTCTGCCACACCTAATGTATTACTACCGATCAATTTTTCTTCCAAAATACCGGCACCGGTAATACCCATTACAATCAGTGCCGCACCCGTTTCATGGCAGATATCATCCAGTCCATCTCCTAAATGATCATACCTCGCCAAGGTAGAAACGGTGATACCAGGCTCACAAAAAGGACATACAACTGATTTAAAATGCTCCAAAGCTTTTTCACTACTCGCTCTCAACGTATCAATATCAGGCATTACTACCGTTGGAACCATGGGATCAATATTCACAGGTGCCTGATAACCATGATATAAGATCACTTCTTCAGCATGTAATTGATCTGCAAGTATAAATGCATAAAAAGATGCATTTTTATACGTGGCAGAGAAATCGGTGGGTACGAGAATCTTTTTCATACTATTTGTTTGTAACATAAAGCTACCTAGCTATGAATGCATAAAAAATGACATTGGTCAGTAAATCTTCTTTTCTTTTTAATCATGCAGAAATGCCGTTTATCAGCTCTAATGTGCTGATCATGTAGCCTTAACAAATTCATGTACATCGCACCAATACCTTCGCGCACGAAATTCTAAGCAATGAAAACTGTTTTTCGATTTGTATTGTTCATCATAACAACTATCAGTGTTTTTGCAAGTTGTAAAACACTATCCTTTACGGAAAAGACCATTTTGGCTGAAATACCCGTACAGTATTATTCAAAATCCATCGTTGTAGTAGATGCAGGTGAAGTATACACACCCGGACTCGCCATCACTAAAAAAAGAGAAGAAGTAGTAACACAGATCAAACGTAAATATTTGTCCAATCTACCGGATGTATTGAGAAAAGATCTGCAGATGGTTGTCTTTACTGATACAAGTTTAACCGAAGTAGAAAAAGCACACTTACTACAAAATGATCACAATGTACGAGCAAAGATCATGGAGCTTTACAAAGCAAATATTGTAATCATCT
>CAYMQQ010000049.1:2170-16611 GCA_964392685.1 uncultured Sediminibacterium sp. | reverse complement strand
ACCGCCCGGTAAGAATCGATGCGATCGTAGTATCTACCCAGCACGATGATTTTGATACGGAAGCGAAGATGTTGGCGAAAATTAAATCAGATATCATCAATATCCTGATCCCAAGGGTAAAAGCGAAGTACAAGAAATATGCGAAGTTGTTCAATAACAACATCAAATACCATATCAATCCAACCGGTAAGTTCGTGATCGGTGGTCCACATGGCGATACGGGATTAACCGGTCGTAAGATCATCGTAGACACTTATGGTGGTAAGGGAGCACATGGTGGTGGAGCTTTCAGCGGTAAAGACCCCAGTAAGGTAGACCGTTCAGCAGCTTATGCAACGCGTCATATCGCGAAGAACTTGGTAGCAGCAGGAGTAGCAAGCGAAGTATTGGTACAGGTGTCTTATGCCATTGGTGTAGCACAACCTACGAGTATCAATGTGAACACTTACGGTACTGCAAAAGTGAACCTGACGGATGGACAGATCGCTAAGATCGTAGAAGGCTTGTTCGATATGCGTCCATACTTCATCGAGCAGCGACTGAAATTGCGCAGTCCGATCTACAGTGAAACAGCAGCCTACGGTCATATGGGACGTAAGAGTGAAGTGGTGACAAAGACCTTCAAATCACCGGATGGTAAAGAGAAGAATGTGAAAGTAGAACTGTTCACTTGGGAGAAGCTAGATTACGTAACCAAAGTGAAAAAAGCTTTCGGTTTAAAATAACCCAATAAGTGTTTTATATAGAGGCTGTATCAATAATCTGATACAGCCTCTTTTTTATGCGGACAAATCTCAAGGTCTTTTATTCGACTTTTTGTGACTTCCTCTTTCTTTTACTATGGACCATGGACCATAAGCCATAAACCATCAAACGAATCACCAGGCTTTTGAAAAACCCTCTTTATATTTAGAGTGTCTAAAATAGCACATGCAAAAATCATCTGTTCATTTATTGCTGGCATCTCTTTTTTCACTCATCATGATTGTTGTTTTACGATGGCAGGGAAAAGAGTTGATAACGCCTTTGACTCCTTCCGGAATATTGGCATTGGAATTTGCAAATACGCCGGAGAAACTTGTGTCTGTTGTATCTGTTTGGAACCAAGAAACAGTTCGAAACAATATTTTGATTGATTTTCTCTTTATAATGGCCTATACATGGTTTTTTATTTTAGGAGTTGGAAAATGCATCGGTCAATGGACTCATCGATTCATGCAGCAATTGGGTGCGATAGGAATTCGAATGGCTTTTCTTGCAGGTATATTAGATGTTACCGAAAATATATTGATGCTTCAATCTATCAATGGACATTATTCGCTTTCCTCTTTACAATTGACCATGTATTGTGCATCCATTAAGTTTGGGATTGTGATTCTCTTACTTTTTTTTATCATAGCAACAGCGGGGAGTCGATTATTCAAAAGAAATTAGATCATGGAAAACAATCCTTGGACAATTATCAGTGAGAAGAATATCTATGAAAATAAATGGATAGGAGTGACGGAATACAAAGTGGTCAATCCATCGGGAGGAGAAGGTATTTATGGGAAGGTACATTTTAAAAATGTGGCGGTAGGTATTGTAGCTTTAGATGATCGAGAGCAATTGTGGTTGGTTGGACAATTTCGCTTCACCTTGAATCAGTATAGTTGGGAAATTCCGGAGGGTGGGGCTCCGGTGGGTACTGATCCTTTAGAAAGTGCAAAACGAGAATTGAAGGAAGAAACCGGTATTGCAGCTACAAACTGGAAACATTTATTAACCATGCATTTATCCAATTCGGTATCGGATGAGTTGGCAATTGTTTATCTGGCAACAGGTTTGAAAGAAGGTGAGGCAGCTCCCGAGGATACTGAAGACCTGCATACCCGACAAGTTCCATTAGAAGAAGCATGGCAAATGGTAGAAAACGGAATTATTACCGATTCAATGTCAGTTGCAGCCATTACAAAAATAAAATTGATGAAGCTTTTGGGTCAGCTTTAATAATACCTTTGCAGATGCCTGTTAAAAAGAGTTCACTGATCATAGGTCGCCAGCCATTATTGGAAGCGCTGGAAACGGGAAGACCGATTGATAAAATTTTATTCCAAAAAAATATTTCGGGAGAAGCCATTGCTGAGATCCGTCAGCATGCCCGTGAAAAGAATATTCCCATACAATTGGTGCCACAAGAGAAGTTGCATGGAATGACCCGCGCCAATCATCAGGGTGTGATTGCGTTTGCGGCATTGGTTCAATACATGGATTTGCAACAAGTGATTGATCATGTTGTTTCAAAAGGGGAAGTACCCTTATTTGTGATGTTGGATGGAGTAACCGATGTGCGAAATATTGGAGCCATTGCCAGAAGCGCTCTCTGTTGCGGATCACAGGCATTGATTATTCCTGATAAAGGAGTAGGCGCTTTGAATGAAGAAGCCATGAAAAGTAGTGCCGGAGCATTGGAGCATATTCATGTTTGCAGAGTAAATAGTTTATTGAAAGCAGTGGATACTTTGCACCTGAATGGTATTCAGGTTTTTACCAGTGAAATGCGTGCTGATAAAAAAGTATTTGATCTGGCATTCAAAGATCCTTGTTGTGTGATCATGGGCGATGAGGGAAAAGGTGTTCAACCTTATCTCGCTAAAGCTGCTGACGCATTTTTCACGATTCCAATGGCTACTAAATTCGATTCATTCAATGTATCAGTAGCAACAGGTATTATTTTGTATGAAGCCATGAAGCAGCGATTGCATTCATGATCTTAACTCTTTTGTATGTCTCTTGATCCTCAAATACAATTGGTTGAATGTCCTCGTGATGCCATGCAGGGATGGGTGCATCCCATACCTACTGCTGTTAAAGTCAATTATCTGAATGCCTTACTGAAAGTAGGATTTCATACACTTGACTTTGGCAGTTTTGTTTCTCCCAAAGCCATTCCACAAATGGTTGATACCAAAGATGTCATTCCCCAATTGCAACTGAATGAGCAAACGAAATTATTAGCCATAGTAGCCAATCAACGAGGAGCAGAAGAAGCGGTGGTATATGATGAAATCAGCTGTCTCGGATTTCCTTTTTCACTTTCTCCCACTTTTCAGCAACGGAATACCAATAGTACCATGGAAGAAAGCATGGATAGAGTGAAAGCAATTCAAGAACTGTGTTTAAAAACCAATAAAGAATTGGTGGTATACCTCAGTATGGGATTTGGAAATCCATATGGAGATGTGTACAATGATGAGATATTACTTCAATGGACAGAAGTGATGGTGAAAGAAGGAATTGAAATCATTTCTTTAGCAGACACGGTTGGGTTGGCCAGTCCGGAACAAATTCGTTTTGCATTGACCACGCTGATCCCGCAATATCCTACAACTACTATTGGCGTCCATTTACATTCAACGGCTTTGAATTGGGAAGCTAAATTGTCTGCAGCATTTGAATCCGGCTGTAAACGCTTTGATGGAGCCCTGAAGGGAATAGGGGGCTGTCCGATGGCGCAGGATGATTTGGTAGGGAATATGGATACTGAAAAAATGATTCCTTATTTTCAATCCAAACAATTGTTACAAGACCTAGATCAGGAAGCGCTGATACAAAGTAGCCGAATGGCATTACAGGTGTTTCAATAAATAGCTATGAAGTTTCATTACGAATTCGATATTCAATCGCCTGATAAGCTGATTCATCATCAACAAAAATTGATGTTGATCGGTTCTTGCTTTACAGAAAATATCGGAGAGAAATTATCGAAACATAAGTTTACCGTACTGGAAAATCCGAATGGCATTTTATTCAATCCCGTAAGTGTATCTGAAGCTATTACGCAATACATTGAACAGAAAGTTTTTACAAGTAATGATCTGTTTACTTTGAATGAAAGCTGGCATAGTTGGAAACACCATAGTCGTTATTCTGGAATCACACCGGAAGATGCTTTGCAAAAAATCAATTCATCAACTGAGCGAGCGCATCAGTTTTTAAAAAATG
The DNA here is from genome assembly GCA_964392685.1 of uncultured Sediminibacterium sp. Classification (GTDB taxonomy): domain Bacteria; phylum Bacteroidota; class Bacteroidia; order Chitinophagales; family Chitinophagaceae; genus Sediminibacterium. Next base: position 12,627 of record CAYMQQ010000049.1, on the reverse strand, counting down.
CAGATCAAATTGTCATCACATTGGGTTCTGCATGGGTATATACCTTAACAGAAAAAGCAGCCAATGCAAAAACAGGTGCTGTAGCTGCCAATAATCACAAAGCGCCAGCTGATTGGTTCTCAAAAAAATTATTGACCACAGAAGAAGTGTTAAGCGTGTTGGATCATATGATCCATCGATTGTTTCACTTCAATCCGAAACTACAGATCATATTCACCATTAGTCCGGTGAGACATTTACGAGAGGGTGTCATAGAAAACAATAAGAGTAAAGCAGTTTTGATTCAAGCGGTACATCATTTGGTTGAAAAATTTGATCGGCTGTATTATTTTCCTGCCTATGAATTGGTGATTGATGATTTGCGTGATTATCGATTTTATGCCGAAGACCTGGTTCATCCAAATTATCATGCCACTCAGTATGTATGGGAAAAGTTGGTGAATGCATGTATGTCAGAAGAAACAAAAAGTCTTCTAAAAGAAATTGACGCCATTAGATTGGCTGCACAACATAAACCATTCAATCCTTCCACGCAGCAACATCAACAGTTCTTACAAACCTATTTGAATAAGGCCATTCAAATGGAAAAGCAATATCCTTTTATTAGTTGGAAAGAAGAGATCGCTTATTTCGAATCGAGTTTGAAAAGATGAATCCTTTAATGAATTCTATCTCCCCTAAGTTCTAATTCCTGTATGATCTGCGATTCATAGTTGAGCCATTCTTTCCAACGCTTGCGTACTTTCTCTTTATCCATATACAATTCAGCCAATTCAATGAATAAAGTATAATGCCCTGCCTCACTTTCCATAAAACGTCGATAAAAATTACGGAGGTATTCATCTTGCAATCCTTCACTGAGTCTTTTGAAACGCTCGCAACTTCTGGCCTCTATAAGAGCCATCGTTAATAAATGATCCAGAAATCGTCCTTCTTCTCCACCTCCTTTTTGCTGAAACGCTATTAACTTGTTTACATAGAGATCTTTTCTTTGCGTACCCAATGATAAACCACGTTTATGTAATTCATGCAATACCAATCTGAAATGTCCCCATTCCTCCGTAACAATAGGAGAGAGTTGTTTCACGAGTTCCACACGCTGAGAGTAACGTTGAATCAATGAGATGCAAGTCAATGCGGCTTTCTGTTCACAATAGGCATGATCGGTAAGGATATCTTCCAAACGAATGCTGGCCAGATCTACCCAGCGGGGATCGGTAGGTAATTGTAGTCCAAGTATATTCTTTGTGTGTTCAGATAACTCCATTGTTCAGCTTTTCAGCTGCAAAGTACATACTTGCAGCGGTTAGATTTTCTTTTTGCCTTAGTTTTACTTTTATGTATCCAGATGATTTTCTCCGTCGAAAATTAGATGAACGTGTGGCTAAACAGTCGCTCAGACAGTTGCAGCAACATATCGGAGCTATTGACTTTTGTTCCAACGACTATTTGGGAATTGCAACGCATCATTTGTTGAAAGGAGATACTGTACAGATATCTTCCGGTTCTACAGGTTCCAGATTATTGGCTGGTAATTATCCATTGATCAATGAAACAGAACAAAAGATAGCCGCATTTCATCAAGCAGAAGCGGCATTGATGTTCAATTCGGGTTATGATGCCAATGTTGGTCTACTCTCTTGTGTACCACAAAAAGGAGATACGATTTTGTACGATTATCTATCACATGCTTCCATTAGAGATGGGATCCGTTTATCTTTTGCACGCTCCTTTTCTTTTGCACACAATGATTTGAATGATCTTGAATCTAAATTAAAACAGGCTACGGGTACTATTTTTATTGTTACCGAATCTGTTTTTAGTATGGATGGGGATACTTGTCCATTAGATGCATTGTTAAATCTGGCAAATCGTTATCAGGCACATTTGATCATAGATGAAGCCCATGCAACCGGTGTGATCGGTGATCGTGGAGAGGGATTGGTACAACATTTGGGCCATGCATCACAAATCTTTGCCCGAATTCACACATTCGGAAAAGCTTGTGGTTGTCATGGTGCAGTGGTATTGGGTTCTGAACAATTAAGAACCTACCTCATCAATTTTGCCAGAAGTCTTATGTATTCTACTTCCTTGCCTGAACATGCTGTTGCGATGATCAGTAGGTCCTATGATCTATTTCCTACAATGAAAGAAGAGAGGAAGCACTTAGCAGATTTGATTCAACTTTTTCAATCAGCTACACTGCGCTATGAAAAATTGGTTTCTCATACACCCATACAAGGAGTGGTGGTCCCGGGAAATGCCGATGTAAAAGAATTAGCCAAACATTTACAATCGAATCAGTTCGATATTCGTCCCATATTATATCCTACCGTACCGGAAGGGAAAGAGCGGTTACGAATTGTGTTGCACTCATTCAATACCGTTGATCAGGTACAAACACTGATCAATGTTTTAGCCTGATCATTGGTAACAATGATCAATTGAATGGATTGCTCCATTTTTTATCGGTATATACATTTGTTCCGGTCAATGTTCTTAAAAAGGCCATCACAGCATTCACTTCTGCCGCCGTAAGATTCAATTGTTGTCCATTCCCATTGGGTCTTAATCTTGGATCTAATCTGTTATTGCCGGGTGCAATACTGATATTACCATAGTGACCAATCACAGTCTGTAAGCTATTGATAGAAGCCGTATGCATCATATTGCCATTGAGTACACCTGATGGATTCACCAAGTCTCTGAGTGATGGGGCTCTTGTATTATTCACATCAATTCCGGTAGCATTGAGTCTTCCAATGATACCATTATTACCACTGTTGGGATCAATATCAAATTCAGGAGCTCTATGACAACCTCCACAACCCAATCCACCCGTAGTTCTGATGCCATTCTGATCAAAAACAGGAGGTGCCAGAAATAAGTTTTTACCCTGATTTTCTTGTGCAGTAAAATTGGGGAAATTCTGGTTGTCGTTATTGACTTGCGCTCTTCCCACATCATATTTGGAATCAAATGACTGAATGCTACGGATGAATTGAGCCAAACATTCCTGTAATTTCTGTTCAGTAATCGTGGTATTTCCATAAGCGAACTGAAAGAGATCCTGATAATAATTAATGCCCTGAAGTTTGGTAAGCAGTGCTCCGATAGCAGGTCTACCATTTTGTCCGCTAAAGCCCATCTCCGCATGATCTTGTATAGGTTGAGTGGTCTGTAATTCTAAAGTTCCTGCTCTTTCATCCCAGAAAAATTTGGCTTCTGCTGAAAACCGTGCATTGATCAGACGCATGGAATGTCTTCCGGTAAGCCCACCACTCACGCCTTTACTGGCAATTTCTGTATCGCTAAAAGCAAATTGTTGTTGATGACAGGAAGCACAGGATATGGTATTATCAATACTCAAATTTTTATCATAAAACAAAACCCGTCCCAATGTGGCTTTGGCATTTGTGATGGGATTCCCTGCTGTATTGTCTTTGGTGACATAAGCAGGAACTGCTTGGTTTGCATAGTTTTCAAGCTGACTTAAGTTAATGTTAGAACCAAAGGTATTGGTGATGGATGCATATACTGGGGCTGTACTGTCTTTGCTTTTGCAGAACTGCAATAAGGTTACCGATGTGATCAGCATACCTATAATCAGGACTTTTTTCATGTCAGGGCTTTTGGGTAAGACCCAATTAGTGTAAGTAGGTTTAAAACGAAAAACTGATTTAAAACTTTTTTGCAAAACTATTTACGAACTAATCCATGATTGCTCAAACAACGATACCTCAAAATCCCTTAAATTCATCATTCAAATTGATGCTATGCGAATTGTTCCTATGCTGGTTTCAGCTATAAGTACGGCCGGACTCATTATTACCCTCAATACACAACTTCCGGTTGGCGGTAGCAAAACACCCCGGTTGGGTTATTTCCTTTCACCTCAAAAAGGGTTCTGGCAAAATGCTGAGTCTGCCAATGCATCGCATGCTGGTGAGATTACTTTAACAGGTATCAAATCCAAAGTAGAAGTGTTCATGGATGAACGATTGGTGCCTCACATTTATGCAGAGAATGATGCAGACGCCTATTATGCACAAGGTTATCTTCATGCCAAATACCGTTTATGGCAGATGGAATTTCAAACCCATGTTGCAGCCGGAAGATTGAGTGAAATCGTGGGTCCGGATAGAATCGATACAGATAAATATTTCAGAAGAATGGGTATGGTGTATGCTGCTGAAAAAACCATGCGCGAAGCCTCAAAGAATAAAGATATCAAAGCAGCCATGGAAGCTTATGCCAATGGGGTGAATGATTATATCAAATCACTTAAGCCAAATGAAATTCCTTTTGAATACAAGTTGTTAGACTATCAACCTGAGGAATGGACACCTTTTAAAACCTATTTGTTCTTGATGTTCATGTCTTATGATTTAACGGGAAGAGGCATCTCCAGTGATTTGCAAATGACAAATGCTAAAAATTATTTCGGATATGAAGATTTTGATCAACTATTTACCAATGTTCAAGACTCTTTAGATCCCATCATTCCTAAAGGAACAATCTATCCATCTCCGGCAGTACCGGTAACAGCACCTGCTGATGTGGATTCTGTTTATTTAGGTAAAACAAATACTTTCAATAGTGCTACAGCACCCGTTGTGCCGGATAAAAACAATGGAAGTAATAACTGGGCGGTAGCCGGTTCCAAAACAAAAAGTGGTAGACCGATTTTAGCAAATGATCCGCATCTTGGATTGAACCTTCCTTCTCTTTGGTATGAAGTACAAATAACGACACCCACACATAGTACCTATGGTGCAAGTTTCCCCGGCTCACCTGCAGTCATCATTGGTTTTAATGATAACATAGCATGGGGAGTTACCAATGCAGGTAGAGATGTGATTGACTTCTACGATATGAAATTCAAAGACAGTACCCTCGAACAATATTGGTACAATGGACTATGGAATAAAGCAGATATCAAAGAAGAAGTGATCAAGGTAAAAGGACAACCGGATATCATTGACCGTGTGGCTTATACAGCATTGGGGCCAGTGATGTATGATGCTTCTTATAAAAATGATAATACAACAGGGAAATATTTAGCAGTGAGATGGACGGCACACGATGGTGGACAAGGGCTACAAACATTTTATGAGTTAAACCGGGCTAAGAATTTTGATGACTACTTAAATGCCATCCATAAATGGACTTGTCCGGGACAAAATTTTGCCTTTATTTCAAAGACCGGTGACGTTGCCATGAAACAGCAAGGTGCTTTTGTAGCCAGATGGAAAAGACAGGGTGATTTTATTATGCCGGGAGATGATACTCGATATATGTGGCAGGGTATTATTCCCAATGAAGAAAATCCCATGCAGAAAAACCCGGATCGTGGTTTCATCAGTAGTGCCAATCAAAAATCTACCGATGATACCTACCCTTATTATTTAGGTGCTGCTGCTGATTTTCCTTTGTATCGGGGAATTATTATCAACAAGCGTTTGAGTACCATGAGTAATATTACTCCTGAAGACATGCAACGTTTACAAACAGATAATTACAACGTTTTTGCTGAAATGGCTCGTCCTGCTTTACTCAAATATCTGAATGAAGCTGCTTTGGATGCAGATGGGAAAAAATATATATCGATCTTAAAAAACTGGAATCTTCGAAATGATATAGGTGAAAAAGGAGCTACTGTTTTCCGCGCTATTTGGGATAGCCTTGAAACAACCATTTGGAAAGATGAGTTTGAAAAATCAAAACGATCATTGCCATGGCCTGATGAACCGGTCTTGTTAGAAGTGATGTTACGTGATAGTGTTTACTATTTTGCTGATAACGCCAATACACCTGATAAAACAGAAACCTTGTATGATGCTGTACTAACAGCCGTGCAAAAAGCAAGTGCCAAATGTAAAGCGCTTGAAAAAGAGAATCAATTAGAGTGGGGAACGTTTAAAGATACCCGTGTAAGTCATTTATTAAAGATTGATCCATTGAGCCGATTACATCTTCCTATTGGTGGGGGTGTTCATATTATCAATGCCACTACAAAAGTACATGGACCGAGCTGGCGAATGATTGTACACATGACGGATGAGATTGAAGCTTATGGCGTGTATCCCGGTGGACAGAGTGGTAATCCGGGTAGCAAGTACTACGATAATTTTGTAGACAATTGGGCGGCGGGTAAATATTATCGCATCTTATTTCTTACTAAAGAAGCAGCTGCTAAAAGTTCACAAATAAAATGGCGAATCACTTTCAATAATTAAAAAGTAAAACATGAAATTTTTATCTGCTGTTATACTTACTGCTTTACTGGCTTTTGCTACCGGACTCTACGGGGTGATGCCATGGTGGAGTTTTGCCATCACTTCATTGATCGTAGCGATGGCTGTACATCAAAAAGCCGGGAAAGCTTTTCTTTCAGGATTTACAGGATTGTTTTTACTATGGTCCATATTGGCATTTCTAAAAGACAGTGCCAACGATCATCTATTGGCTACCAAAGTGGCGAAAATACTGCCTTTAGGTGGCTCGTATATTGTGTTGATTTTTGTAACCGGCATCATCGGCGGACTGGTTGCCGGTCTTGCTGCATTGACCGGGAGTTATCTGAGACAGCGCTCGAATTAAGAGTGATAGGACGCAGATTTTTATGATAGATTATGATAGTCGTTTTGGCTATCAAATACTCATCATAACACATCATCAAAATCTGTGTCCCATCCTACTCCTTCCATTGCCAATTCACTAATTTTTAGTTAAAGCCCTATTTACAGGGCTTTTTGTAATAAATAGGGGCTAAGTGAGACTTACTTTCGTTAGAACTTATCCTGTATGAGAACAATTCTATCCGCATGCTTACTGATCATCACATTAGTGAAAGGACAATCTCAAACGATTAGTGGTACCATTACTGATCTGAATAAAGAAGTATTACCCTTTTCCTCTATTTTGGTGAAAGGCACGACACAAGGTGTTTCTGCAAACAGTAAAGGATATTATAGCATTCAACTGATTCCGGGAAATTATACATTGGTTTGTCAGTATATCGGGTATAAAGCAGTAGAAAAAAAAATTGTTGTTGAAAAGGGTTCTAATCAGGTGGTGGATTTTCAATTGGAACAACAGCAATACAATTTACAAGAGGTAATGGTGAATTCAGCAGGGGAAGATCCGGCCTATGCAATTATCAGAAAAGCGATCGAAAAAAGAACATACCATCTTAAAGAGGTTAAAAAGTTTACAGCTGATGTATATCTCAAAGGACAACTACAACTACGTGATTATCCAAAGAGATTCTTTGGTCAGAAAGTAGATTTTGAAGATGGAGATACCAGTAAACGAAAAATGTTATTCCTTTCTGAAACCATTGCCAAATATTCAGTAGAAGAACCCAAGAATGAAAAGATTGAAGTGATCTCTACCAAAGTAAGCGGTAGAAGTGATGCATTTGGTTTTAGTAGTCCACAGATCATTTCGTTTTACAATAACAATATACAAGTGGGTGAGAACCTGAATCCAAGAGGGTTTATTTCTCCCATTTCAAATAATGCCATTAGCTTTTATCGATACAAATTCGAAGGAACTTTTTATGAAAATGGTGTGGAGATCAGCAGGATCAAAGTTATTCCTCGTAGAAAATATGAACCATTGTTCCATGGGTATATCAATATTGTCGAAAATGAATGGCGCATTCATAGTTTGCGATTGAATCTGGTACGAGACCAACAAATGCAATTGCTGGATACGCTCACTATTGAACAGTTGTATGTTCCGGCAGGAAATCTTTGGGTAATAAAAAATCAAGTCATTTATCCATCCGGTAAACTATTTGGCTTTGACTTTTTTGGAAGTTTTGTTCAAGTCTATGATCGATTTGACTTGAATCCTGTATTTGCTAAAAAGTATTTTGATAATACGATCATTAAAGTTTTTGATAGCGCGAATAAAAAACCAATGACTTATTGGGATAGTATCAGACCCCTGCCCTTATTAACCGAAGAGGCATTGGATTACAAAAAGAAAGATAGTTTAGAACAAGTACGTAAAGATCCTAAGTACATGGACTCTGTGGATCGAAAAAGAAATAAGTTTTCGCTGAGTGGACTTATACTTACGGGACAATCTATCAGCAAACAAAAGAAGAAAGTTTTTGTAAGCTTCGATCCGCTGATCAATACACTCAATTACAATACAGTAGAAGGAGGGGTGCTTCATTTTTCACCTACATGGAGTAAAAGGTATGAAGGAAGAAAATCATTGCAGGTTACACCTTATTTCCGATACGGTTTTGCCAATAAACATTTCAATAGTCATCTAACAGCCAGATATAATTTCGGAAAAAAATATTTTAATAGTATCAGTTTTGCTGCGGGTAGAAGGGTGTTTCAGTACAATAACGCACAGCCTATCACATCCAGGATCAATACCTATACAACGCTTTTATATGAGAACAATCATATGAAAATATATGAGGCTAATTTTTTCAGAATCACTCATTCGGCAGGTATTGGAAATGGACTAACAGCGTCGTGGAGTTTTCAATTTCAAGATCGATTTGGGTTAAACAATTTAGCGGATCCTGTCAGTTGGAAGAACATTGCAAATAGAACATTCACGCCCAATTATCCGGTTGATATCACCAATGCTGTTATGCCAAGAAACCAGGCTGCTACTTTAACTGCTAGTTTAAATTGGCGTCCCGGCGGAAAATACATTGAGATACCGGATCGTAAAATTGCTATTGGATCAGATTATCCAAGTTTCAATCTCTCCGTTACACAAGGTATCAGGGGCTTGTTGGGCAGTGATGCAGATTTTACCAAATGGCGTTTGACAGTTACGGATGATTTGGATATGAAATTGGGAGGTGAATTCAGTTATCGTGTAGCAGTAGGAGGTTTTTTGAATGCCAAACAAGTATTCATTCCGGATTATCAGCATATCCTGGGTAATCAAACCGTATTGGCCAATGATCCATTAACCGGATTTCAATTGGCGCCTTATTATCGGTACAGTAATATTTCTCAATTATTTGCAACAGCACATGTTGAATATCACTTGAATGGTTTGTTGACCAATAAAATACCCGGATTCAAAAAGCTGAACTGGTTTTTGGTAACAGGTGCTAATCTTTTACATACACAAAAGGGGAAGAACTATTATGAAGCTTTTATAGGGTTAGAAAATATATTAAAGATCATGCGGGTTGATTTTGTAAAAGGATATGAAACCAATGGTCCTTCACCCACCGGTATTCGAATAACGCTACCCTTTTTTCTAGAGAGTAGAAATGATGATTGATGTAGAAGTATTTGAAAGGATAGTAGGATGTTTTATCTTTCCTACTCAACCTTACAAACACCAACATGAAAACAACTGCTTATTTTTTATTGACGGCGATACTATGGATGCTAGGTTGTAAACAAGAGAAGAAAATGGATACCACCATTTTGTTTACAGCTTTGGCAGACAGTGCTCAAGCTATTTCTTTAATGGGAGATACTTTGTATCCGCATTCACCTTATGAGAATGTTGTACTGAAGTTCGACAGTGCCCGTTTGGCTTATGAAGCATCTCCCAATGATGCAGATAAGATCATCTGGTATGGTCGATGGGCAGGGTATAAAGGTGATTTCAGACAGGCCATCACTATTTTCTCAGAAGGTATCCAAAAATTTCCGGATGATGCACGGATGTATCGCCACCGCGGACATCGCTATATTTCTATTCGGGAATTTGATCGAGCGATTGCTGATCTGGAAAAAGCAGCGACGCTGATTGAAGGTAAAAAAGATGAAATAGAACCTGATGGGCAACCCAATGCCATGAATATACCGATCAGTTCATTGCACTCTAATATTTGGTATCATTTAGGTTTAGCCTATTATCTGAAAAATGATCTTGCAAAAGCATTGCCGGTATATGAGCGAGCAGTAAAAGAATCGGAGAATGATGATAAGTTGGTCTCCACTACTCATTGGTTGTATATGCTGTATCGAATGATGGGTAATGATTCAGCGGCACAACGTATACTAACTCCTATCAAAACGGAAATGAATATTATTGAAAACAATGCTTATCAAAAATTATGCTTGTTGTATAAAGGCACCCTTTCAGTTGATTCAGTAATGACAGTGAATGGCACTGTCACCAGTAATGATGCTGTTGCTTATGGTGTAGCGAATTGGTATCGGTATAACGGTGAAACAGAAAAGGCTAAGCAACTCTATGAAAAGATACTACAAGGAAAAGTATGGGCATCATTTGGTTATATTGCTGCGGAAGCTGATTATGTGAGATACTATAAAAAGTGATGTGAGATGTCTGATTTCTGATGTTGGATTTCTGATTTGAAATTTTTGAAAAAAATAAAACGGCGAACACAATAATAAGTGTTCGCCGCTTCTTTTTTCTTACCCGACATCCGACATCCGACATCCGACATCCGACATCCGACATCCGACATCCGACATCCGACA
>CAYMQQ010000049.1:0-2070 GCA_964392685.1 uncultured Sediminibacterium sp. | reverse complement strand
TATCCCCCTATCTTTGCACTGATTTTGACCACCCTGCAAGTGGTTCCATTGTTCATGGATTCTGTCTCGTCTCGTTTAAAACGAGACGAGACGGGACTAAAATTTGAAAATCATGCCTGTTTTACACAACCGTGTGTCCAACGAAGAGTTGAAGCAACGTTTGATGGAAGAGACTTTCCATCGTGTTACCATTAGTTTCTATCAGTATTTCCCTATTAAGAATCCACAAGAGTTCAGAGATTATTTGTACAAGCAATTGAATGCTTTACAGGTCTTTGGAAGAATCTATGTGGCGAAAGAAGGTATCAATGCACAGATCAGTGTACCGGAACATTTAATGGAAGCGTTTCGAAGTTTTCTGTATAGCATAGAACCATTGAATGGATTGCGTCTCAATATTGCAGTGGATGATGATGGTAAAAGTTTCTGGGTATTAAAGATCAAAGTCCGAGATAAGATTGTTGCCGATGGTATCAATGATCCCGAATTCAGTATGGAGCGGAAGGGACGTTATGTGAATGCTGCACAAATGAATGAGTTGTTGCAAGATCCGGATACGATCGTGATTGATATGCGCAATCATTACGAATATGAAGTGGGGCATTTTGTAAATGCGAAAGAAGTGCCCTCAGATACTTTCAGAGACCAATTACCCATGGCTGTTGATATGATGAAGGGAAATGAGGATAAGAATATCATCATGTATTGCACTGGTGGTATACGATGCGAAAAAGCCAGTGCTTATATGTTACACCAAGGGTTTAAGAACGTGTTTCATCTGGAAGGAGGTATTATCAATTACGCGCGGCAAGCAAAAGAGGCCGGACTGGAAAGTAAATTCATTGGGAAGAATTTTGTTTTCGACAATCGTTTAGGGGAGCGTATTACAGAAGATATCATTGCCAAATGTCATCAATGTGGTAAGCCTGCTGATACACACACAAATTGTAAAAACAATGGTTGTCATCTATTATTCATACAATGTGAAGCTTGTTCGGAAACCTATGAAGGTTGTTGTAGTCAGGAATGTAAAGACACCATTCACATGCCCATAGAGCGCCAGAAAGAATTGCGTAAGGGTATTGAGAATGGACAAAATATTTTCAACAAAAGCAGGGTAAGGTTGAGACCGAGGTTGGGGGGTGAATTGTGAATTGTGAATTGTGAATTGTGAATAGTGAATAGTGAACTACAAATTATTAGTAATGAAGGCTCAATTGACAATTGACAATTGACAATTCACAATTCACCATTCACGACTCACAACGCCCCAATCTCTTCCAACGCCGCCGTCACCAAGCTCACGATTGCATCATCAGAAGGTTGTTCGGGTATGAAGTTTTTCCCGGTTACTTTTTCGAAGAGCTCAATATATCTTTTACTGATGGTATCAATCCATTCATCAGACATTTCCGGAACAGATTGTCCTTCTTTACCCATGAAATGATTGGCGATTAGCCATTCTCTTACAAACTCTTTACTGAGTTGTTTTTGTTTTTCTCCGGTGGCTTGACGTTCTTCAAATCCATCGGCATAAAAGTAGCGAGATGAATCGGGGGTATGTACTTCATCCATGAGGTAAATGGTGTCACCAATTTTACCAAACTCATATTTAGTATCAGCTAAAATCAATCCCTGCGCCGCAGCAATTTCTTTACCTCTGGCAAAAAGCTGTAAAGCATATTTTTCAAGTATCTCCCAATCTTGTTCACTCACCAGTCCCTGACGAATGATTTCCTCCTTGGAAATGTCTTCATCATGTCCTTCCGCAGCTTTGGTAGAAGGGGTAATAATTGGGGTGGGAAAGAAGTCGTTTTCTTTTAATCCTTCAGGCATGGTAACACCACAGAGTGTTCTTTGTCCGGAATGGTAGGTGCGCCAGGCATGTCCAACCACATTCCCCCTCACTACCATCTCAATTTTAAACGGGATACATTTTTTTCCGATCGATACATTGGCAGCAGGCACAGCAACAAGCCAATTTGGACATATATCTTTCGTTGCTTCCAGCATAAAAGCAGCGATTTGATTTAAGACCTGTCCTTTGTAAGGGATAGGTTTTGGTAATAT
>CAYMQQ010000048.1:0-17439 GCA_964392685.1 uncultured Sediminibacterium sp. | reverse complement strand
TACCAAAGTCATTGCTGGAAAAGATCAAGATTACCAGCGCTCGTTTCTATATCAATGGTAATAACCTGCTGATCCTTACCAAATATCCTGGTCCAGATCCTGAGGTTTCATCCAATGTTAATGGTACCACCAACTTTGGTTTAGACAGAAACACAGTTGCCAACCAGAGAACCTTAACCGTAGGTTTGAATATTGGCTTCTAATTGTTAAACTATTAATGTAGCAGAAAATGAAAAATAAAATATTATACGTAATCATGGCTGCAGCGGTGGTACAACTGACCTCCTGCGCCAAGGATAAATTCATCAGCCCTGTTCCAACGAACGCCATCTCAGATCTTACTGCCTTTGACAGTAAAGAAAGAGTGGAAGGTCAGGTACGTGCCATTTATGCCTCTATCAAAAATGCCGGTATGTATGGCGGTCGTTATCAGATCTTCAACGATATCAGAGGTGAAGAATTCAATAACGAACGTACCAATGTTGTAACCGGCTTCGATGTTTGGAACTATACACCTAGTAACAGCTCTACCAACAGTGTATTGAACCACTGGTCAAGAGCATATTATGTAATCAACCTTGCCAACGTATTTATTGACGGTATGGCAGTGAAAGGTACCAGCGTAGTATGTGCTGCACTCTCTAACAATTATTTAGGAGAATCTCATTAACTGAGAGCATTGAGTTATTATTCTTTGCTTCAGTTATATGCTCGTCCATTCTGGGATGGTAACGGAAGTAAACCAGGTGTTCCTTTGTGCTTGAAAGGTAATACCGGTTCAGATGATTATGCATTAGCACGTGCAACAGTTGCTGAAGTATACAACCAGATCTTAACAGATCTCACATTTGCTGAGCAGAACTTGCCATTAACCAATGCTAATGCAACACTGAATACTACCCGTGCTCACAGAAATACTGCCATTGCTTTAAAGACAAGGGTATTAATGAGTATGCGTCGTTATGCAGATGTAATCACTGAAGCCAACAAGATTGTAAGTGCCTCAGCACCCTTTGTTGCTTCAACAGGTGTAGCACATGCATTACAATCAGATTACAGAACCATGTTCACATCGAACTATACTACTACAGAATCTATCTTATCCATGCCGTTTGCTACGAATGAAACGCCTGGCGGACAAAATCAGTTGGGATATTATTATGGTCCATCTGCATTCAATGGTGGTAATGGTGAATATTCATTGTTACCCAATAGCATCATTGCAGATGCGGGATGGTTGCCTACCGACAGAAGAAGAAGCTTTGTACAAGTATTCAGTGGAAAAAGCTATTTGACCAAATATAGTGTGGCTTCTACTTTCATAGACTGGGCTCCGGTGATTCGTTACGCAGAAGTATTATTGAATTTAGCAGAAGCGCGTGTTCGTTCTACCAATACCGTAGATGCACAAGCAATAGCATTGTTGAATGCAGTTCGTGGTCGTTCAGATGCCACTACTGTTTTCACCGCACTGAATTTTGCCAATGCCAATGCGTTGGCTGATGCAATTGTGAATGAAAGACGTATTGAATTCCTCGGTGAAGGATTGAGAGGAACAGATATCACCAGACTGGGTTTGCCATTGCCTGCAAAACCAGGTGTGGCGGCTATTGCGCCTACAGCGCAACAATACATCTGGCCAATTTCTTCTAGTGAATTGTTATTGAATCCGCTTTGCGTGGATAATAACTAAGCGTATCAAGAGATTATTTTGAATTACAAGAGGCTGTATCATTTGATACGGCCTCTTTTGTTTTCTAAACTGTAATAAAATATCATTTTCGAAATGGCTGAGACTTGAAAATTCATTTTTTTAATACACACGAATAAGTCGACTTCCCGAAAAAAAATTATCTGCCGCTCATACAAATGAAAATGAAATTAGAATCCTAACGGTTGTTATATAATTTTTATTCTAATTTATTTAATGTTTTAATTAATTTTCAAAGTTTAACAAATTAAATATTTATATAAACTATATTTTATTCTCGAGAAAACGCAGCATTTTCAATGCTACTAATGTCCATTAGTGTGCATTTATGTTTTCTTTAACTTATATTGCGTTTCGCATTTTTACTTTAAAAACTGAAATATGAGAAAATTAGTCACAATGCTCTTATGTGTTGTGTTAGCTGTGTCGCAACTCGCAGCTCAAACACGCACGATTAAAGGAAAGGTTACTGATGACAAAAGTAATCCGGTAAACAACGCTTCTGTTGTGGTTAAAGGTGCCGCTTCCGGTGTCAACACCGATGCAGAGGGTAACTTCACTATCAATGTTCCTGCTTCTACAAGAACATTGGTGATCTCTTCACTCAACTTTGCTAGTCAAGAGGTATCCATTGCTAACAGAACAAGTGTAACTGTAACGCTACAAACTACTGAGCAGAACTTGCAGGAAGTAGTAGTAGTAGGTTATGGTACAAAGAAGAAAGTGGATCTTACCGGTTCAATTGCTACAGTTAAGTCTGCAGAAATTGAAAACCGCCCATTCACTTCAGTTGACCGCGCCCTTCAAGGTAAAGTAGCAGGTCTACAGTCTGTTGCTGCTTCTGGTCAGCCGGGTGCTGCTCAAGATATCTTGATTCGTGGTGTGAGTTCAATCTCTGCTAGTAATGCTCCTCTTTGGGTAATCGATGGAGTGCCCATTAATTCAGGTGATGCTTCACGTTTGCAAACAACTGCAAACTTGTTAAGTACATTAAACCCTAACGATATTGAAAGTATCTCCGTATTGAAAGATGCAGCTTCACAGTCTATCTATGGTAGCCGTGCTGCGAATGGAGTAATCGTTGTTACAACTAAGAAAGGTCGCTCTGGAAAAACACGTTTCCGTTTTGATACGGAAATTGGTCAGAGTGAGACTGCATACAAAAATGACAGATGGCGCCCATTGAATGCACAAGAGTATCTTGACATTACTCGTGAAGGTTTGGTAAACTTAGGTGCAACTACAGCCCAAATCAACTCAACCCTAGCTTCTTTAGGTTTAGGTTCTGGAATTGATTACAATTGGTTAGAAAATGTTGAGCGTAAAGGTACTCAGCAACAATATAACTTAAGTGCAGAAGGTGGAAACGATAAAACTACATTCTTCATTTCTGGTGGTCGCTTTGTACAAGAAGGTACTACTATCAACTCTAAATTCGAGCGTACGAATGCTAACGTTCGTATTACCAATAAAGCAACTGATAAACTTACCCTCAACTTCAATATGAATGGTGGTGCTGTAAGTCAGAGAGCTCCATTAGCGGGTGGTGCTTTTGGTAACCCGGTATTAAGTTCTTACTTCTTATTGCCTACCAAAAGAGCATTTAATCCGGATGGTTCATATAACTTAACAGATTTAGGTGGTTTGCACAATACCATTGCTTTAACTGAATTAGACAAACGTTTCCTTCGTGAAATGAGTTTAAGAGGTAGCTTTAGTGCAGAGTACAAGATCTTAGAAAATCTTCGTTTCAAATCTGCTTATGGTATCGATTATAACGTTTTGGAAGAAGATCAGTATAACAATGGTACACATGGTGATGGTGTTCCTTCAGGTGGTCGTGCGTTCTCTTATTATACTCGTTATTTTAACTGGGTATGGACGAACACATTAGACTATCAACAAAACATCACTAAGAATGGTGATTTGACAGCTAGCTTACAGATTGGTAACGAAGCTCAGAAATCTGCAGGGTATTTCTCTTCTCTTGAAGCAAGACAATTCCCTCCATCTTTGTCTTTGACTTACCCGGCTTCTGGTGCGCAACCTGCATTATCTAATGCAACTATTTCTGAATACACATTTGCTTCTCAATTCGCATCTGCTTCAGTGAACTACAAAAACAGATTCGTATTGTCTGGTAGTTACCGTCGTGATGGTTCAAGCCGTTTTAGTGCAGCCAACCGTTATGGTAATTTCTGGTCTGTAGGTGGTACATGGAATATTGATAAAGAAGCTTTCATGGAGAATGCTAACTTTATTACTCAGTTGAAACTTCGTTCTTCTTACGGTGTAAATGGTAATGCCGGTATTGGTAACTATGATGCATTCCCATTATATGGTTTCGGTAACAACTATAACCAACAGCCGGGTAGTGCTCCATCAAATGTGGGTGACCCTAACCTGACTTGGGAGTTGAATAAACCATTTAACGTAGGTTTTGATATCTCTGTTTTAAAGAATCGCATCAGCTTAACAGCGGATTATTATGTTAGAAAGTCTGAAGATTTGTTATTAGGTGTGCCTCTTTCTCGTACCACAGGTTTTGGTTCTGCAACCAGAAACATTGGTTCTATGAAGAATGAGGGTATTGAATTGACCTTAAATGTTGTTCCGGTTCAAACTCGTGATTTTAGATGGGATATCGATTTCAACTTTGCTAATAACAAGAATACCATTACCAGCCTTCCAGGTGGAAATGATATTCCTGATGGAAGTTTTATCTTAAGACAAGGTATCAGTTACAGAACTTATTTCTTACGTATCTATGCCGGTGTTGATCCTGCAAACGGAGACCCACTTTGGTACACTGATGATACACGTAAAACAACAACCAATACATATCCTCCTGCAAGCGCACGTGGATTGGTTGGTCAAGCTTTACCTAAGTTCTTCGGTCAGTTCGGTAATACCATTACTTACAAAGGGTTTACTTTGAACGCTCAATTCTATTACAATTTTGGTAACCACGTATTGAATAGATGGGGTAGCTATCAGTTGGGTGCTGGTTTCGGTCAGACATTCAATAAAGTATCTCGTATCTTTGATCGTTGGCAGAAGCCTGGAGATGTTACTGATATCCCTAGATATATTTACGGTGGTAACAGAAACTTCCAGAGTGCTTCTACAATGTGGTATAACCAAGGTGATTTCATCAGACTTCGCGATATCCAAATTGGATATAATATTCCTAAAGATGTACTTTCTAAAGTTGGTTTCACAAGTGCAAACTTCTATGTAAGAGGTACAAATCTTTGGACTTGGGTGAAGGATAAAGAAATACCTTTTGATCCTGAACAGGGTACAGGTTCTGCATCAAATCTGAACGTATTTATTCCAAGAACAGTAACTGTAGGTCTTAGCCTTGGTTTCTAATTACAGTTAGATTAAAATATTATAACTATGATACGAATTTCAAAATATAAATTATTGCTTGTAATAGCATTATGGGCAATGTTCAGCTCTTGTAAGAAGTCTTTTTTAGAGCTGTTACCTCCTACTTCATTAACACCAGAACAAGCATTGTCAACTCCTGCTGACCTACAAGTTGCTCTTCGTGGAGCTTACGCAGGGTTACGTGGTGTTGACTTCTACGGAAGAACTTTGCCAATCATTGGTGATATGATGGCTGATAACGCATATCAGTCTGCTTTAAATACAAACCGTTACACATTCTTCCAAACTTACCAGTATGTTGTAACGGATGGTAATGCAGCTGGTATTTGGAATACGGGTTACACAGTAATTCTGCGTGCAAACAATATCATCAACTCTACAATTGCCTCTAGCCCGGCTGTTGATCAGTACAAAGGGGAAGCATATGCACTCCGTGCACTTGCTTACTTTAACCTTGTGCGATTTTTTGCGAAGCCGTATTCTGATAACCCGGCTGGGTTAGGTGTACCTATTGTTACTACGTATAATCCGGATAATAAACCGGCAAGAAATACAGTAGCAGAAGTATATGCTTTGATGATTGATGATTTAAATAAGGCATATTCTCTGATGACTCAATACACCAATTCATCTCAGTTTAGCAAGTATGCTGCTAAAGCACTACAAGCTAAAATCTATTTGAATATGGGTGATAAAGCAAATGCTAGAACTGCAGCGTTAGATGTAATCAATAATGGCGGATTCACTTCAATTACAACAGCAAACCATGCTGCTTATTGGGCCAATTCTGCTATCAGAACTGATAAGCTGGAAACATTGATGGAAGTATCTTCTGATGCCGTAGCCAACCTGTCATTCGATGCATTATCATACTTATACAGTCAAGCTGGTAACTATGGAGACATTGTATGCTCTGATGATTTGTATAACATGTTCGAAACTGGTGATGTACGTCGCGCCTTGTATCCTACAGGTACTCGTGCGGGTCTTCCAACAGTATTTGTTAATAAGTATCCTGTTATCTCAGGTGACCTTAGTGATACTAAAGTTATTCGTTTGAGTGAAGTTTATTTGATCGCTGCTGAAGCTTCATTACCTGCTAATGAAACAGATGCTCGCACTTACGTAAACTTTGTTACTTCTCGCAGAGGTGCTTCTCCAATCATTTCAACAGGTGCTCAGTTATTAACTGATATCATGAATGAAAGAAGAAAAGAGTTGGCTTTTGAAGGAGACCGTTATCATGATGTTCAACGCATGAAAGCGGATGTTTCTCGTAGCACCAACTACCCGGTTGCTGCAAGATCATTAGCATATACAAACTTTAGAAGAATTTTACCAATTCCTCAGGCTGAAACGGACGCAAATCCAAATATCAGACCTCAGCAGAATCCTGGGTACTAATTCAATAGTATTGGATATATAAGTTGATCAAAATATATAAGGCCATCCAATCGGATGGCCTTATATCATTCAGCATATTTTAATTGATTAAAATCAATAGTAAATTTTGTATATGAAAAAATATGTAATGCTATTGTTAGCTTGTGTTTATTTTTCTGGGTTAAAAGCACAAGTCATACAATTATATGATCCAATTGCTAATAGAACATTTGATACCGAACGATATTCCGGTATCAGAGGAACCCCCTTTTTGGTAGACAAATGGCAAAAAGGCTCAGTTCTTACAGTAAAAGGTATCTATCAAAACCTTGAATTGAAATTTGATGCATACGAAAACAAACTTTATTTCAATAAGAACGATGAGTCCTTCGAGTTTCAAGATCCTATTATCTCCTTTACATTTATACCCAATCCTTCCGATACTTCCCTCAATATGAAATATATCAAAGGATTGAGTGGGAGTGGATTAACGCCTAATCAATTTGTAAAGGTATTGGCGGAAGGGAAAGTCAGTTTATATCGTTCTGATATAAAAGCTGTTTCAGAGATGAGTGAAATTAACGCGGGTATGGTTAAAACCTTTGCAAATGTAACTCGCTACTATGTAGTAAAGGATAAAGTAACACAGCTCATCAAAATTAATAAGTCAGAAATCATGAATTTGGTTAAAGATCAGGAGGCGAAAATTCAAGCCTATATAAGTGAACACAAGATTTCAATAAAGAGTGAATCTGACGCAGCAGAAATTCTGTTCTATTATAATCAATTATAAGCATTTGTTGCTACAAATAAAAAATGCGCTAATCTTTTGATTTAGCGCATTTTTTATTTATCGAAAGCAGTTCTACTTATTGTAGTATTTCAGATAATTTCTTTTCTAGCGATTCGCCACGGAGGTCTGTTGCAATAATCTTACCCGTTGGATCCAACAGTACATTGAATGGTATACCTTCAATTTTATACATAGGCACCACTATACTTTCCCAATATTTCAGATCACTGATATGTTTCCAGGTTAATTTATCTTTTGCGATGGCTTCTAACCAAGCCTCTTTATCCTGATCCAGTGAAACACCCAAAATTGTAAAGTTCTTATCCTTGAATTTATTGTAAGCAGCTACTACATTTGGATTTTCTTTTCTGCAAGGCATACACCAACTTGCCCAAAAATCAACCAACACATATTTGCCTTTTAAACTGCTCAATGAAAACATCTTTCCTTCTGTATCAGGTAAACTGATCTCCGGTGCGGGCTGGTTCAATAGGCTGTTGGATGGAGGCGGTTGTGTACTTACTGTCATCAAACTTTTAAGCTTGGCTAATCCACTATGTTCTTTGAACTTGTCTGATGATGCATCAGCCAAAGCTTTTAGTTGTTCAGGTTCCATGGTACGTGAACCCATACCTATAGCATAATACATCGCAGCAGGGCTCTCTGATGCGTTCACAAAATCGGTCAAAAATTTATTGAGATCTTTTAATTGACGGTCGCGCTTATCTCTTTCTATAGTTAATAAACTGTCATTACCCTCTATTTGTTGCATGCTATCTAGTTTCATAAATGTTACATACAACAAAGAATCTTTTACATGAAAGTCTTCAAAAAGTTTGTGCAGACTTTCACTAGCTTCCGAGCCTTCAATGGTATAAGCCCTGAAATTATTAACGTCTAGATTTACACGAATACTTTTACCATCATTCACTAGTAAAACATCCGGACCATTTTCAATCACCAATCTATATAATGCTTCTTCCTTACCAACCGCTCTTAATTCAAAATTGCCATTGTCTTTTAAAGTGGTGGAATCTAGGATGACGGGTTGTTCGCCACCATAAGGCAATTCCTGTAAAAATATTTTTTTGGAGGGCGCATTGATGATCTTACCACTTACAGTAAAAGCGCCATATTTTTTTTCTTGACAACTGCTCAATAATGTAATAACAGCTGCGATGTATACCAATGGTTTCATGTATGTATATTTATTGATTGAGTTTTTGTTCTAATAATGATGTTACTAATTTAGGATCTGCCTGTCCCTTACTTCTTTTCTTGACTTCTCCTACAAATAAACCGATTAACCCTTTTTTACCTTTTTTATATTCAGTCACTTTATCCGGCATGGCGGCGATGGCTTCATCTATCCATTGCTCTAACATGTTTCCGTCATTTACCATGATCAAATTCATATCAGTAGCCAGTTGCAATGGATCAGCATTGCTCTCTAATAGCAGTGGTAATAGTTTTGAAGACGCTACAGAGAAGCTAACCTTACTGCTTTGTACCAGTTCTATTAAAGCTGAAAGACTAGCCGGCTTTAATGTAAGTGCTGTAAAATCTTTTTGCTGTTCATTAAGATATTGTCTGATAGGCCCTAATATCCAGTTGGCAATGGCTTTGTAATGGGTGGTATGTTTAGCCACCCCTTCAAAGTACTGAGCGGTAGGTATAGAATCACAAAGTTGTCCTGCATCATATGCATTCAATCCATAGTTTGCAATTAATCTTGCTTCCAATTCTGCGGGTAATTCTGGTAAGGACTGTTGAATACCAACAATAAAATATTCAGTCAAATGAAAAGGAGCGAGGTCGGGATCGGGGAAGTAGCGATAATCATTGGCTTCTTCTTTGTCTCGGATCGCAAATGTGGTATCATTAGATGCATCAAAACTTCTGGTTTGCTGTTTTACTGCTTCTCCTTTCTCTAATAATTCGATGATTCTCTCAATTTCAAACTCAATCGCTTTTTTGACATTGCGTATGGAGTTCAGGTTTTTAACTTCCACTTTAGTGCCCAACGTTGTGGTTCCTCTTAATCGAACAGAAATATTGGCATCACAACGCAAACTACCTTCTTCCATGTTGCCATCACAAATACCCAACCATTGTACGAGTTTTCGAATTTCGGTAACATAATGCCAAGCTTCTTCTGCACTATGCATATCCGGCTCAGTAACAATTTCAATCAGTGGGGTACCGGCCCTGTTCAGATCGATACAGGTATTGTTTTCATCCAGGTCATGAATGCTTTTGCCGGCGTCTTCTTCTAAATGAATTCTATTCAGTTGTACATCTTTCCTGCCGGTAGAAGTATGAATGGTTACATATCCACCTTTACAAATAGGAGTCGTATGTTGCGATATTTGATATCCTTTGGGAAGGTCAGGATAGAAGTAATTTTTTCTGGCAAAATAATTATGCTGCTCAATTTCACAGTGACAGGCCAGTCCCATTTTGATGGCATATTCAACTGCTTTCTGATTGGTTTTAGGCAGTGTGCCCGGATGACCTAAAGTAATCGGACTCACCTGTGTATTAGGTTCAGCTCCAAATGTTGTACTATCCCCACAAAACAATTTGCTTTGTGTAGCCAATTGAGCATGAACTTCCAGTCCAATAACCGCCTCATATTTTTCCTGCAATGACATGAACTGCAAAAATACTGCTGATTGTTCAGCTAAAGGAGGTTTATCATGGTTTTATGAGATAATTATAAGGAAAGTATTCGCTTTAGGTCTGCATCTGACACCGTCAGTAAATTCACAGTGGGTAATCTTCTGGTGAGTTCTTTCCAATTTTTATCCTGATCATAAATCTTCTTTAACATCGGAATGGCTTTATCTACCTCTTTATTATTGGCTAATGTGATGGCTGTCCAGAATTGCATTTCAAGGTTATCGGGGAATAATTGCATGGCAGCTTTGTACTCAGCCATTGCTTTGGCCATATCATTTTTCTCCACAGCGAGGTCTCCATCATTCATGTGTTGATACGCTAGGTGTACGGTATAAATGCGGCGTAATTCTTTCAATGGCTCTTTTGCATCGTCTACCCGTATATCTACCGTTTTATTATTCCAAGGTTCTGTAGTTTTCCCAGGAACAACGATAATCGCTGCAGCCTGCATACCTCTAATATCTCCTCCTGCTTTTTGAGCTGCTTCCAAAGCCAGTAATACTCTTTCCGCCAATGGTTTGCCTTTACTTTTTTCAAAAGCCTCAGACATGTATTCATCAACCTGATCACCCAGCATCATATTACTTTGTACGCTGTAATTATTTCCTTTGATGTGACTAGCTACCTGTATACAATTCTTACCGGTATGTGTAGCAACATTTCCCTTTGAATCAATAATCGATACTTGTCTTACATCTCTGCCCGGATCATCAGCCACTAGTTTATCAAGAACTTGCTGTGCTGATAATCCGGTCTTTAGCAATGCCAATGCTTTTGGACCATAAGATTTATCTACAAACGATTGAGTTGCCACAGCTCCTACACCTGCTTCAGCCCAAGGAACAGAAGTGCCTACACTGAACCAGTGGCTTTGTACGCCTACTGCCATTTCTCCGGTTTGCTCATCTCTGGCAACTATGGAATAGGTGTGAACCAATGGTTCTTTAGCTCGATAAACCTGAGCAAAATTTTGAACACTTAGACAGATAAGCCCAATCAGCGTAAGAATTCTCATGATGTTGTTTTGATTAAATATACAAATAAAAAAACCGCGCCAACTCTTACAATTGTAAGGTGACGCGGTCCTATAATGCACATGATAAACTTATAACGTGGCTTTCTGTCTAATGGTTCACAGATCAGCCGTTTTTAACTTTTTCGGAATTTTGATTTCTAGTGTTTGAGTTTTTCCAGACCTTATGATACTTGCTTTGATTAAATCGCCTTCCTTTACTTCTTTCAAAATAGCTTTTATTTCATCTACTGAGTTTACTGCTTTGCCATTAATGTTGGTGATGATGTCGTTTTCCTGAAGGCCTGCTTTTTGAGCAGGTGTTTCATCGTCTACCTCGGTTACTTTTACCCCTTTGCTGTCTTCCGTATCCTGAATTTCAATGCCAAGTCTAGGTTTACGTGCAAAATTCCAATTAAAATCTTCCAGCTCTCTTAACTCAGGCATATCGAAGTTAAATCCTTGCCCAAAACGATCTTCAAAATTAAAATCAAAACCCATCTCCATCGTCTTGCCAAGCACTGCTGTGGTTGTTTTCAATTGCCCATCACGTAAGTAAGAAACAGTCACTTTATCTTCAGGCTTGAATTTGCGGATGGTTTCAAACAGATCTTCACTGTCTGTGATAGTGGCATCATTCACTTTGGTAATGATATCGTCTTTCTGAAGTCCGGCCTTGGCAGCCGCACTTTCTTTGGTAACAGAAGTGATTTTAGCTCCTTTTTCATTTTTCTCGCTCATCACACCGAGAAATGCACGTGGAGTGCCATCTGATTTTCTGACGAAGGCATCGTCAAATACTTGTAAAGGTCTTCTGTACACACCTTCTGGTCTGACACGAATGGAAGGATTAATTTTAATTTTCCCTAATTGCTCACGCTCTTCAGGCGACATATCTTTTACATCTTTTCCATTGATAATGACCCTGTCACCATCAACTACAATAGTTGTTTTTTGTCTTTTTTCCTTTACCTCTTCTTCACGCTGTTTTTTATCTGTGGTTTGTGCCGATGCAGTCATTCCTGCAGTGAGTAATAATGCGGCGATCCATTTGCAATACATAATCATAAAATTTTAGTGTACGAAATGTTTGGTAGTCAAATGTACAGTAAAATTTTATTTACGAAGGGCTTCGGAAATGTTAAATAAGGTTAATGAATTGGCTTATAGTTAATGGCTAATAGCCTATAGTTAATAGTTCATAGCAAAAAGGCTTTTCTATAGGCTATGAACTATTAGCTATTAGCGACACTACAATAGCGACTTCACCTTCTCCACCACCTGTACCAGATTACTGGCGTCTTGTCCGCCGGCAGTGGCAAGGGTTTTTTGTCCGCCGCCGCCGCCTTTGATCAGACCTGCGATATGTTCTTTGATAATTTTAGGGGCTTCGAGTCCTTTTTCGTTGACCAGATTTTCGGATAACATTACTGCTACATTGGCTTTTCCGTCTGTTTGTGCTGTTAGTACCACCAAATAAGTAGCAAAATCATTTTTTAGTTCAAAGCATAATTTCTTGAGGGCATCAGCACTACTCAGTTCAGTTACAGCACCAATAAAAGTAATACCATTGATGGTTTCAGATTTACTTAATAATTCTTGCTTGAGAATTTGAATTTGCTTGGCTTCTAAACTTTCAACTTTCTTTTTTAATTCATTATTTTCCGCAAATAAGTTCTCTACCGATTTAATAATCTCTTTCGGATTTTTCAATGCTTCACGAACAGCAGCAAGTTGGTTCAGTTGTTCATCGATATAGGCTTCTGCAGTTGCACCACTCAGTGCTTCAATACGTCTTACACCCGCAGCTACGGCTGATTCTGATTTGATTTTGAAAATACCCAATTCTCCCGTAGCCCCAACATGTGTACCACCACACAACTCAATAGAATATGCAGGGTCAATAATGACTACTCTTACCACATCGCCATACTTCTCACCGAATAATGCCATGGCGCCTAATTGTACAGCATCATCTTTAGCCATTTCTTTAATGACCACCGGAATATTTTCTCTGATTTTTTGGTTAACGATTTTTTCAATTTGGTTGATTTCTTCGTCTGTTACTTTAGCAAAGTGTGAAAAGTCAAAACGTAATTGTGTATCATTGACCAAACTTCCTTTCTGAGCTACATGGGCTCCTAATACTTGTCTCAATGCAGCATGCAATAGATGGGTAGCGCTGTGATGGATGGCAGTAGATTGTCTTCTATTTGCATCTACTTTCGCAATTACAGGACCATTAATACTAGAAGGCAATTGCTCACAGAAATGAATAATCAAATTGTTCTCTTTCTTAGTATCTATCACCGGAATAGAGTCACCATTAAAATCAAGTGTGCCCTGATCTCCTGTTTGTCCGCCACTTTCAGCATAAAAAGGTGTGTTTTCCAATACCAGTTGATAGGCTTCTTTTCCCTTGGCTTTTACTTTTCTGTATCGTGTAACGAGGGTATTGGTTTCTAGTGTGGTATATCCTACAAAGCTATTGTTGGTTGTTTCTTTTAAAGTGATCCAGTCTTCTGTATCAACAGCAGTAGCGGCTCGACTTCTGTCTTTCTGTTGTTGCATTTCTGTTTCGAACCCTTTTTCATCAACAGTCAGATCATTTTCTGTAGCGATCAATCTCGTCAAATCCAATGGGAAACCATACGTATCAAACAATTCAAAAGCAGCTTTACCTTGAATCGTTTTATTGCTGGCTGAATGAATAATATCATCAATTCGCTTCAACCCTTTATCTAGTGTGCGTAGGAATGCATCTTCCTCTTCCTTTACTACCTTACTAACAAAATCCAGCTGTTGCTGCAGTTCCGGAAACACAGTTGCAAACTGTTGAGCAATTACAGGAACCAGTTGGTGTAATAAAGGTTGTTCGTAATCGAGATAAGAATAATAATAACGAACGGCTCTTCTTAAAATTCTTCTGATCACATATCCTGCTCCGGTATTTGAAGGAAGTTGTCCGTCAGCAATTGTAAAAGAAATGGCACGGATATGATCAGCCAATACACGAAAAGCTACTGCTTCCTTGCTATCGCTATAATCATATTTTTTTCCTGTGATGTTTTCTACCGCGGTAATGGTTCCTGTGAATACATCCGTATCATAATTACTCTGCTTTCCTTGGATTACACGTACCAATCTTTCAAAACCCATTCCGGTATCAACGTGTTTGGCTGGTAATGATTCCAGACTTCCATCTTTTAAGCGGTTGAATTGAATGAATACATTATTCCAGATTTCAATCACTTGCGGATGATCGTTGTTCACCAGTGTTTTCCCATCCACTGCTTTTCTTTCTGCTGCCGTTCTGCAATCCACATGGATTTCAGTACAAGGTCCACATGGACCTGTATCACCCATCTCCCAAAAATTATCTTTTTTATTACCGAGTAGAATTCGGTCTTCCGGAATCACTTTTTTCCATTCTTGAAAAGCTTCTTCGTCACGTGGAATACCTTCTTTCTCATCACCTTCAAAAATGGTGACGTATAAACGGTCTTTATCTAATTGGTAAACTTCAGTCAATAATTCCCAACTCCAGGCAATGGCTTCTGCTTTAAAGTACCCGCCTGTTGGACGAGCGGGATCGCCAAAACTCCAGTTGCCCAGCATTTCAAACATGGTATGATGATAGGTATCTACGCCTACTTCTTCCAGATCATTGTGTTTACCACTTACACGCAAGCATTTTTGAGTATCCGCAATTCTTGGAGAAGTGGCTTGTTTATTGCCCAGAAAATAGTCTTTGAACTGATTCATCCCTGCATTGGTAAATAATAGGGTAGGGTCATTCTTTACCACAATCGGTGCTGAAGGCACGATCTGGTGTTGCTTAGAGGCAAAAAAATCCAGAAACTTCTTTCTGATCTCGGCGCTGGTCATCATCTGGGTATATATTTTAAAAACTGTATTTTAGTTGCTCAGAAGCTATCTTTGAGCGCTTTTAAAGGGCATCAAAGGTAAGGAATTGACCTTTCTTGGAAAGCGGTAAGATTTCAAGGCTTTACCTTCAACCAGAGCAAAAAATACCCAAAAACACGAGTTTTTATGCCGTTCACAGCGGCGCCCCCCAGGATATGAAGAAGATCAAATATTATTACAATACCCATACGCTCCGGTATGAGAAGCTGGAAACCCCTCTAAGGGTAAGGTTATTGCAATTATTTGGTTTTATCGCTGCTTCTATTGTAACGGGTATGATCATTTTTGCCATCGCTTTCCGTTATATTGATTCTCCGAAAGAAAAACTCCTACGCCAGCAGAATGAAGATCTGAGGCAGAATTATGGCGTATTGGAAGAAAGGCTGAAGCAATTGACCCTTCAAATGGATGAATTGGCCAATCGGGATAATGAAGTGTATCGCTCCATTTTTGAATCCAAGCCCATTCCGGACAGTGCCCGTATTCGTGAAATGGAGAAGCGAAAAGAGATCCAATTGTTACAGGCCATGGGGTCTACTGAGCTGATCAAAAACATGACGGCACAATTGAATAACCTATCGCTTCGAATGGCTTATCAGCAACAATCATTTGACGAGATCACGCAGATGGTAAAGAATAAGGAAAAATTCCTGGCATCGATTCCGGCCATTCAACCCATCAGCAATAAAAACCTTACCCGTATCGCATCCGGTTATGGATATCGTATTGACCCCATTTATAAAGACAGAAGAGCGCATTTGGGCATGGATTTTACAGCCCCGCACGGCACACCTATTTATGCTACAGCAGATGGCGTGGTAACCGATGCAGGCTTTAATACCGGTGGATTTGGTAATCGGGTAGTGATCAATCATGGAAATAGTTATGAAACTTTATATGGACACATGTTCCGTATCAAAGCAAGGGTTGGACAAAGAGTAAAACGAGGGGAAGTAATTGGATATGTTGGGAATACTGGAAAGAGCTCCGGTCCACATTGTCATTATGAAGTACATCGTTATGGAAATCCTGTGAATCCTATTTATTATTTTTACAATGACCTTACACCGGCGCAATTCGATCGATTGTTGAAGATTGCTGCTGCCAGCAACCAGAGCATGGATTAAAAAGGAAGCTTTCGCGAAATAATTTAGATTACGTAGAACAATCGGGTACCGCAGTTGTAGTTAGTTTACAAAAGATGCATTTTGGAACCTGCCGTAAGAAAATATCTACTGAGAATCGTGAATACCCTTTCACTGGGTCTTTTATGGCTTGCCCTCAATTCTACTTTTGGAATCATGTATGATTATGCGTTTATACATGAGAAAATCAAGCTGGGAAATGTTCTTTTTTACTGCTTTTTTGTTGCTAGTCTCACTGCCTATTTGTGGTATATTATCCGTCTTTGGAGTAAGCCATTGAATTTCGAAGAGTAACTTTTATAGGGTTCAACCGTTGCATAAAAAATAGCGATGTAGTGAATTACATCGCTATTTTCTTATTTTCATCATCGAAACCATACGGAATGCCCTTAAAACGAATATCTAAACAGATTATGATCATCGGTACACTGGTGATCTGGGCGATCAAATTTTTGATCCGCCCCTTCATACATATTGATCCGGCTTTCAAACCGTTAATCGGGCTGGCTCCCAATTTAATCGGCTCTTTTCTATTGCCTTTCGGGGCATGTTGGTTCTTTCAACGCTTTTTCAGACTGGAAAATGATCGAGACCTGAATATTACTTGCTGCTTTGGTTTATTACTGGTAGTCATCAATGAATACCTGCAACTGATTCCTGTTTTCGGAAGAACCTTTGATTACCTGGATATTTTATCATCCGTCATTGGTGTTTTCTTTGGACATATTTTATTTCGCCGACTGATGGTGTATTATGCAGTGATTCCTCAAAAAACCACCGCTTAATTTTTCTGATCTTTTGTATCCAGAATCACGGGTGTATTTCCTTTGCCCATAACAATTACTTTTGAATTTGGGGAGGTCACCAATCCTTTTAGCACCTGAATTTGTTCGTATTGTAATTGTTTGTCGGTTAATCCACTACTCATGATACGCTGATAATCAGCAATACCCTGTGCTTCTACACGCTTTCTTTCCGCTTCTTGTTTTTCCTTTTGTAACACGAACTCCATTTTCTGTGCTTCCTGTTCTGCTTTTATCTTTTCTTCGATAGAGGTTTTTACATTGGCAGGTAAAGTGATATTCCTTACCAGCAATTGTTCCAGTATCAATCCTCTTTTCTTGAAATCTGTTTCAATGCTTTTGAAAATACGGTTTTGGAAATCATCTCTTCTGTTAGAGTATAATTCAATAGCTGTAAAGTAAACTGCATTGTCTCGAATTTTAGTACGGGTAAGCGGACGAACAATTTTGTCTTTATAGTCAAGTCCGGTTTCTCTCACAATACGTGGGGCCTCGGTACCAATTACGCGATATAAGACAGTAAGATCTATAACTACTTCCAATCCATCGGCCGTTAATACTTTAATGGCATCATCTCCCGAAGTGCT
>CAYMQQ010000047.1:0-17447 GCA_964392685.1 uncultured Sediminibacterium sp. | reverse complement strand
TCATCAACTTGGGTGTATTGCCTTCACAACGGTACAATCATGCACTAGAGCATTTTAAAAAAGCGCTTCCTATCGCATTTATTGAAGACGATCCAGCTTTAGCAGCGTCTATCAATGCGAATATTGGTGAAGTCTATGGGTTATTGGGTGATCATACAAAAGCCAAACAATATTTTGAAACCGTGATGAATCTGGATCAGAAACATGATTATCATGTTTCTTCATCCAAAAATAAAATCAGGTATGCGCAATATTTTTTTTCGCAAAAAAACTATACTGCCGGATTGCAAATAGCACGTGCTGCAGTGGCAATTGCTGATCGATATAAAATTCCAGGTAATCTGCAAAACGCCTATGAACTCATTAGTAAAATATATGAGCAATCTGGGAACTATGATAGTGCTTTGCTTTATTATCAGCAATATGTAGTCATAAAAGACAGTTTATTCAATGCAGAAAAAGAAAGAGAAATCACACGAAAGGATTTGGTACTTGATTTTGAGTTTAAATAAAAAGAATA
The DNA here is from genome assembly GCA_964392685.1 of uncultured Sediminibacterium sp. Taxonomy (GTDB): domain Bacteria; phylum Bacteroidota; class Bacteroidia; order Chitinophagales; family Chitinophagaceae; genus Sediminibacterium. The sequence goes on along the minus strand of CAYMQQ010000047.1, from coordinate 16,927 downwards.
CAGGTATAACAGGCAATTATTGGATAATGAACTGAAACAACAAGTATTATTAGCTGCAACACAAAGAGATCAGTTAGCACTCGCAAAAAAAGAAAAGGATGTACAACAGTTGCTTTTTCTACAACAAAGAACCAAGTTGCAGAATGAAGCCGGTTTACAAGCTGCAGCGTTTCAACAGCAAAAAAATAAATCTGACTATTAACGTGCAATTGCTAAAAAGAAAATCGATAATCAGCAACTTGAACTCAGGTTTAATAAATACTTGAATCTATTTTTTTTGATTTCCGTGATTGTCTTGCTCATCGGTGGTACTATTATTTTCTACAGTCAACGAAAGGCCAAAAAACTAAACCTGATTATCTCAGAACAAAAAAATTCACTTCAAGAATTGTTGCATGTAAAAGATCAGTTATTGGGTACGATCAGTCATGACATGCGGACGCCGATTAATTCTTTGATTTCATTTACCCATTTATTGGAAAACAGTCAGATTTCACAGGAAAAACTTAAAGTATATGCATCACAATTGAAAAATACTTTAGGTTATACTCAAGGACTAATGGATAATTTGTTGAAATGGGCTACAAGTCAGATGCATGGATTTGTACCTGATATTAGAATAGTTGACCTGAAAGAAATAACAGATCAGGTTGTGTATACGCAGACCGATATGATTTTAAGAAAAGAACTGATTATTGAAAATAATATTATTGATACAACAAAAGTTCTGGCTGATCCGGATATGTTGGCTTCTGTGATCAGAAATATACTTACCAATGCCATTAAATTCAGTTACAAGAAAGGGGTAATCCGTATTGAAGCCATGGCTTCAGGGAAATATGTGACATATTCCATATCAGATCAAGGTATCGGTATGGATGACAATAAAGTGAAACTCATCAATACTGCTACCGGTTATTCAGTTAGGAGTTCAGAGGGTACTAGCGAGGAGAAAGGCAACGGGCTCGGGCTGATTCTTTGTAAATCATTTATTTCCATAATGAAAGGCAGTATCAAAGTGAGCAGTAAAATTAAGGAAGGTTCCACATTTACTGTTGAGTTGCCTCTACCTTGAAAAATTAATCATCTATTCACCAAATCTTTTTAGCAGTTTTTTCTCAACAACAGATTCAATCAGATTTTGTCGGTAAGAACTACTAATTGGGATGGTGGTTTTTTCGAGTAACTGAACTTCGGAGTGGTTTAGTACACCTATCTGCAGGAGGTTGATAATAAATTGTCGGTGAACCCTTCTGAATATTTTAGGCGATAATTGTTTTTCAATATTTTTTAAACTAACCAGTACAACGAATTTTTTTTGTCCGACAGTATGAATCTTTGAAAAATCGCCCATGCTTTCAATATGGGTGATATCGTGAATATTCAGCTTAGTGTAAGTATTATTCTCTTTAATGAAAAAAAAGTTATCTGTAGTTATATCTTTCCCAATTTCAAATATCGGGGTATCATTCTCTGTCTTCTCTTGATCAAGTTTTAGATTCTTTTTGAGGTCAATATATTCAATCGCTTTATCAACAGCTTTTTGTACACGTTCAAAACTTGCGGGTTTTACAAGATAATCTATAGCATCTAGATTATAACTTTCTACCGCGTATTCAGGATAAGAAGAGATAAAAATAAAAACAGGAGGGTTTTGAATGCCCTTTAATAAATTAATGCCATTTAATCTTGGCATATCTATATCCGAAAACACTATATCAATCTGGTGTACAGATAAGTACGCACTTGTTTCTGCGCCATCTGTGCATTCTGCAACTACTTTAACGTTTTTGATTCTTGATAAATATGAGGCGATCACATCTCTTTCAATGATATTATCATCAGCAATTAGTACAGAATACATATGGATACCAGATTAGGGGGCACTTGTAAAGATAAGGTGATGGACACATTTTATACATGTATAAGGTAACTAAAGTCAATGGGGTTTAATCAATTTTTAAGTTTCTGACTAAAATTGGGCAATACTCTTTTATACGTTTATCTCATTGATATACGATATCAATACATGTAGAGTAATAGTCTTTTGTTTTCATATTAGCAATTGTTTCTTCTTAATCATAGCATATCCTATGATTTTGTGGGTAAGCTAAATAAAAAGTTTATCTAGTTCGGTTGGGTTATCATGTACTATTGGGAACAGGATATTGGCGATCGTTTATTGAATGAGACTCCTATCAATATAGGTGACTATTATCAATTAAAAGACAGAGAGTTTTGGAAGCATAGACTTGGTTTTAATAAAAAAAAGTGTATACCTGATTTTGTGTAGGGGGTGTTTTTAGTCTACTGAGAAAGTGTTCTTATCGATTATATCATAGGTATTATCAAATGGTCATTTTCTTCTAACTATTATTATAGACATTCATCTTATGTAGTAGGTATACTACATTTTCGATATTGTTAAAACTACATTCAGCACTGTTATTTTACTGATGTTGATAAAGCGATAACGAACTAACTCATCCTTTTAACCAAAACTAACTGCTATGAAAATGTCTCAAAAGCGGTACGGTATCTTATTGCCTGTACTTCGTTTCTTTTTGTCTCTTTCCATTTCTCTTCATGCAACATCTTATCAGCCCAAAGAAGAGGTGGTCTATAAAAACTGGGATAAGCTGGGTGAATCCAGTAATCATATAGATGTATTTGGTCGTGTTATCAAATGCGCAACTACCAATCAGGTACATCTGATGATTTTCAATGAAAGCAGTGTAGATCAAGTCAGCAAATTTTTGATTGAAGTAACAAATCCTACTACACAACAAAAATTTTCTAAAGAAGTATCATTCAGTACGATTAAAGCTACTATTTATAAAGCAGAGTGCAATAGTGATGCTAGTACCAATGTACTGAAAATTGATTTGCCTGAAGGATATGATCCTACTCAGGTGAAAATTGCTATTGAATTCAAATCCTAAAACCCTCTACATGAAAAAAATATTACTATTACTTACGGTCATACTCATGTCCTGCACGACCTTGTTGCAGGCACAGGTATGTAATAAGCCCACAATCAATAGCTTTTCACCGGTAACGGGCTTTATTGGTAGTGTGGTGACCATTAATGGATCTAATTTTGATCCTATTCCTGCTAATAATCAGGTATTTTTTGGAGCAACACAGGCGCAGGTGATCTCTGCTACATTTGGTGTGCTTGAAGTAAGAGTGCCTGTTGGTGCTACTTATGGACCTATTACGGTTCGAAATGCATGTGGCTTAGTTGGTGCTTCTCCATTATCTTTTAATGGAATTTTTTGTGGTACCAGTATCAACACTACTACTTATAACACGGTTTCTTATTCTGCCAATGTAAGTGGTGGTTATCAGATGATCTCTCAAGATATTGATTTGGATGGCAAACCTGATTTACTTGTTTGTGGTTTTACTGCAAATAGAGTATCGGTTATGCGTAACCAAAGCAATCCGGGTTCCTTTAATTTCGCACCTAAGTTTGATCTTGTTTTCCAGGGAGCTACTCGTTGTATATCAACCGGAGATTTTGATGGTGATGGCAAGATTGATATTGCAGTTGTAGATAATGGGATTAATGGTGTACGTATTTACAGAAATACCAGTATTCCGGGAACACTAAGCTTTGCAAGCCCTATCGATATTCCTGCAAGTGGCAGTTACCAACTTGCCACAGGTGATATCAATGGTGATGGTAAGATGGATCTTGTATATGGTTCAGGTTCCAATATTGGAGCACTTCGTAATACATCTACTACCGGGAGCATTAGCTTTGCAACCGCACAGATTTTTAATAACACCTTTTATTTAACAGGGGTTGCTATTGCGGATGTAGACGGTGATGGCAGACCCGATGTTGGAACCAGTTGTCCGGGTGATAATCTTGTAACAGCATTGAGAAATACTACCACGCCGGGTTCTACTACCTTTTCATTTGCTTCGGCAGTATCTTTTCCAACCAACTCTTCTTATCCTTATCGTTTATTCTTAGGTGATTTTGATAAAGACAATAAAATAGACTTTGTAACAAATAATTTTAATGGAGCTACTACCTCTATTTTTAGAAATACTTCTGTTCCGGGTACTATTTCCTTCGCACCCACAGTTAATTTATCAAGCCCTAGCTCTAATTATCGATTAGGTGTTGGAGATGCGGATGGTGATGGTAATGTTGATTTAGTAACTAAATCAAGCGGGGAGAATTTATTTTCCGTATATAAAAATACAAGTACCGGTCAAGGAAATATATCATTCGCCCCACGTGTTGATTATCCCGGTCAGGCAGAAGTGAGTGGTATTCTGATTGGTGATCTTGATGGTGATTATGTTCCTGATATTGCAACCAGTGGTATCTCATTCAACACACTTCGTGTGCACAGAAACAATAGCACTGTTGTAGACAATACAGCTCCTACTGCTTCATGTAAAAATATTACTGTGGCTTTATCACCCGCAGGTACTGTTACCATCACCCCCCAGATGGTAGATAATGGTTCAAGTGATGCTTGTGGCATACAGTCACTCACATTAAGCAAAACGAATTTTACTTGTGCGGATATCGGAGCCAACAGCGTAATCTTAACGGTAACAGATCGAGCAGGAAATGTTTCAACTTGTACTGCTGTGGTAACAGTAGCACCTGCTGCTGTTATTATTGCCGGTCAATCAACTGTATGTCAAGGACAAACGGTTACTATGAGCGCGAATCCCGGCGATAGTTACCAGTGGCAGAAAGATGGCATAGATATCGGTGGAGCCACTTCACAAACATATGTAGCCACAGTTACAGGCAATTATTCTGTAACGGTTACCAATGCAGGCGGATGTTCGGGTACTTCAAGTCCTGTGACTGTAACAGTAAGTCCTGCACCTGTTGTTACAACAACACCTTCCGGTAATGCAACACTTTGTAATGGATCTTTAGCCATTACTGCCAGTGCGGGTAGTGTTTTCCAATGGAGTAATGGTGCAACAACACAAGCAATTACAGTTACACAAGCAGGTTCCTATAGTGTAACCGTTACAAACCAGTTTGGATGTACTAATACATCTGCACCGGTAGTAGTGGGAGCTACTGATAATGTACCTCCTGTAGCTAAATGTAAAAATATAAGTGTAGCCATCAATGCAAATGGGACTGCTTCCATTACATCAGCATCTGTAAACGACGGTAGCTTTGATAATTGTAGTGCAGTGACACTTGCTATCAGTGGTCAAACCTCTTATAGTTGTGCTGATGTCGGAAATACTTTCAATGTAGTATTAACAGTAACAGATGCACAGGGTAATCAGAATAGTTGTACAGCAACAGTCACAGTAACAGATCCGAATTCTTATTGTAACCAACCTCCAGTAGCTGTTTGTAAGCCGCTGACTGTATCAGCGAATGCAAATTGTCAGGGTATAGCTGTTGCAACTGATTTCAATAATGGGTCAAGTGATCCGAATGGTGATGCATTAACTTATTCAGTATTACCAGCCGGACCTTATGCGAAGGGTGTGACGAATGTAGTATTAACGGTTACTGATAGTAAGGGTGCCAGCAGTACTTGTTCTACTACTATTACGGTAGTAGATGATCTGCCACCTGTAGTAACTGCACCCGCTAATGTAATAGTGAATACGGATGCAGGTGTATGCATTGCAACCAATGTTACTCTTGGTACTCCTGCCGTTGCGGATAATTGTACCGGCTGGACAGTGATGAATAATGCACCTACACAGTTTGAAAAAGGCGTAACAAATGTTACCTGGACTGTAACCGATGCCAGTGGTAATGTTACAACTGCGGTACAAACAGTAACCGTGAAAGATGTAACACCACCGGTAATTATTTGTCAGCCAAACGTAGCTGTTAATAATGATCCGAATAAATGTGGTGCTGTTGTGAACTATGCGGTGAATGCAACTGATAATTGTGTTGGGCCATCAGGTAGTCTCACATTCGCTTATACAGGATCAATCATTAACTGGACTGTTCCTGCAGGTGTAACAAAAATAAATATCAAAGCATTAGGAGGTCGCGGAGGTAACAGTATCAATGGATTTAGTGGCGGTGGGAATGGTGGAAAAGGTGCATCCATCGAGGGCGACTTTACCGTAGTTCCGGGTCAAGTATTGAAGATACTGGTAGCCGGACATGGAGAAGATGCGGTTAATAATTTCAATATTCTAAATACCGGTGGAGGTGGTGGTTCTTTTATTTGGAACAGTACTACCGGTAATACATTGATGTTGGCTGCCGGTGGTGGAACAGGTCTTGGAACCTGTAATTCACAACAGTCCAAGCCAGGTCTGGCCACTTTAGGTGGATCAGGTAATGGTGGACTGGGTGGCAATTTCAATTGTGGTATTAATAATGGTGGCGGCGGTGGAGCCGGATGGTTATCCAATGGCGGTGGTACTGTTGCTAATCCGGGTTTAGGGGGTAAATCTCCTCTCAATGGAGGTAATGGTGGTGCAGGTGGAATTGGAGGCAACGGATATTTCGGTACTGCCGGAGGTTTTGGTGGTGGTGCCGGTGGCGGTGGTAATTGCGGCGGCCCTGGTGGTGGCGGTGGTTATAGCGGTGGTAATGGCGGTGATAATACACTTTGTGGTGCCGGTACACAACCGGTTGTAGGTGGTACATCTTATAATCAGGGTACCAATCAAGTAAATATTACCGGTGTAAATGACGGCCATGGTCAGGTAATCATCAGCTATCAAGGTTCTTCTGCAACTATTACTCAAACAGCAGGTTTACCAAGTGGCTCTTTGTTCCCGGTTGGTACAACAACCAATACTTTTGTAGCTACTGATGAATCAGGAAACACATCTACATGTAGTTTTGATGTAGTAGTTACAGATGTTCAAAAACCAGTTATTTCAAATTTGCCAACAAACATTAGCGTATCAAATGATGCTTCGGTTTGTGGTGCCAAAGTAAACTGGACTGCACCAACTGCAACAGATAATTGTCCGGGTGTTATATTGACTTCTACACATCAGTCAGGTGATCTGTTTGCTATCGGTACAACAACGGTTACCTATACTGCAACTGATGTTTATGGAAATGCCATCAGCGGATCGTTCACGGTTACGGTGAATGATACAGAAAATCCGGTAATTAATGGATTGCCGGCAAATATTACTGTATCTAATGATGCGGGTGTTTGTGGTGCCAAAGTAAACTGGACTGCAGCTACTGCTTCAGATAATTGTGCAGGTGCAACAATTGCTTCTTCACATGTATCAGGACAACAGTTCCCGATTGGTACAACAACGGTTACTTATACAGCCACTGATGCAGCCGGAAATATAACAACAGCTAGTTTCACGGTTACAGTCAATGATACAGAGAAACCTTTGATCAATGGATTGCCAACAAATATTACTGTGTCAAATGATGCGGGTGTTTGTGGAGCCAAAGTAAATTGGACTGCAGCTACTGCTTCGGATAATTGTGCAGGTGCAACAATTGCTTCTTCACATGTATCCGGACAAGAATTCCCGATTGGTACAACAACGGTTACTTATACAGCCACTGATGCAGCCGGAAATATAACAACAGCTAGTTTCACGGTTACAGTCAATGATACAGAGAAACCTGTGATTAATGGATTGCCGGCAAATATCTCAGTTACCAATGATGCAAGTGTTTGTGGTGCCAACGTAAGTTGGAATGTTCCAACTGTTTCCGATAATTGTGGAGGAGCAAGTATTGCGTCATCACATGTTTCAGGTACTCAGTTCCCAGTAGGTACCACCTCGGTTACTTATACAGCTACAGATGCATCGGGAAATCAAGTGAGCGCAAGCTTTACCGTAACTGTTACAGACAATGAAGCACCTAAAGCTAAGTGTCAACCTGTTACGATCACACTTGTTAATGGAGTTGCAACTGTTACAGCTGCTGCAGTAAACAACGGTAGTACTGATAACTGTGGTATTGCCAGCTTGAGCTTGTCTAAAACCAGCTTTACTTGTGCAGAGATTGGCTCAAATACCGTTACACTTACAGTAACTGATATCTATGGTAACCAATCAAGTTGTAATGCGGTAGTGAATGTGGTAGGTTCTATTCCAACTGCAACCATTGCAGCAATTCCTGCCAATTCAACCTATACCGGTGGTGTTCCAACGAATATCTATCTGGGTTATGGATCACAAAGTGTAACACTTGCGGTGAGTGTACAAAATGGAGCGCCTTACAGTTATGCTTGGACAGGTAATGGTACTCTCAGCAGCACAACAAGTGGAAGTCCGGTGTTTGCACCAACCACAGCTGGATTGTACACTTTTACTGTAATAGTTACCAACGTAAATGGTTGTGTTACTACTTCTAGTATTTCAATATGTGTGAAAGATATTAGAGTGCCGGGTACTGATGGTAAGAAAGTGTATGTATGCCATGTGCCTCCTGGTAATAAAAACAATCCGCAAACGCTCTCAATTAGTGTAAATGCGGTAAGCACTCATATCGGCCAACACAGTGATGATAGACTGGGTAGTTGTGATCAAAAACCTTGTGGACCTATCACGGTTTCACAATCTACTGAAAACAAGGCTGTAGCATTGATAGAAACTGCAAAAGTAACTCCTTCAACAGAAGAGTCACTGAAAGTAACTGTCATGCCAAACCCAAGTGCTTCTGTATTCACCATTAAACTGCAAAGCAAATATGATGCGCCTGTTCAAATGCGTATTACAGATGCTACAGGTAGAGCGGTGGAAAGCAAGGCTAACTTAGGTGCTAACAGCACGATACAGGTAGGTGCAAACTTTATGAGTGGTACTTATTATGCTGAGTTTACCCAAGGTAATCAACGCAAAGTGGTACAACTTATTAAAGTAAGATAATAGGATCTAGTTTTTAATAGGATAGAAGGGGTTGTCAGCAATGACAGCCCCTTTTTTTGTTGCCAGGCGGTGCTTTTGGAAAAACAAGGATAAATCCACGCTTTAACCGTAATTTTGCCGCCTGAAAAACAAAGCAAGCAATGATCAGTGCAAGAAATATCACCCTGGCGTACGGTAAAAGGGTATTGTTCGATGAAGTAAATATCAATTTCATAAAAGGGAATTGTTATGGTGTGATTGGTGCCAATGGAGCCGGTAAATCCACTTTTCTTAAAATACTGAGTGGGGAAATTGAACCCAATAAAGGATCAGTTGAGATTACCCCCGGTGAACGTATGTCATTCTTAAAGCAAAACCAGTTTGAGTTTGATGAATGCACTGTTCTCAATACCGTGTTGATGGGGCACAAAAAAATGTGGGATATCATGCATGAGCGTGAAGCCATTTATGCGAAAGCAGATTTCTCTGAAGAAGATGGTATCCGTGCCGGTGAGTTGGAAGCCGAATTTGGTGAAATGGGTGGGTATACAGCTGAAAGTGATGCCGCTACCTTATTAAGTAGTTTGGGTATCAAAGATGACATGCACAACAGCTTGATGAAAGACATCCCTTCCAACATGAAAGTGCGTGTGTTATTGGCGCAGGCATTGTTTGGAAATCCGGATATTCTGTTATTGGATGAGCCTACCAACGGTCTGGATATCGAAACCATTGGATGGTTGGAAAACTTCTTAGCCGACTATGAGAATATTGTATTGGTGGTGAGTCACGACCGACATTTTCTGGATACTGTTTGTACACACGTTGCAGACGTGGATCGCTCAAAGATCAAAGTGTTTACGGGTAACTATACTTTCTGGTACGAATCATCTCAATTGATGAGCCGACAGATCAATGATAAAAATAAGAAAGTAGAAGAGAAGCGTCAGGCTTTATTAGACTTCATTGCTCGATTCTCTGCGAATGCATCGAAAAGTAAGCAGGCTACATCCAGAAAGAAAGCTTTGGAAAAACTAACGATTGAAGAGATTGAACCATCGAACCGTAAATATCCGGGTATCATTTTTCAGCCCTTACGTGAAGTGGGTAACCAGATATTGAATGTGGAGAATCTGAAAAAAGCAGTAGATGGACGTGTGTTGTTTGATAAAGTGAACTTTAGTATCAATAAAGGAGAGAAGATAGCTTTTATCAGTAAGGATCCATTGGCTGTAACCAGTTTCTTTGAAATCATCAATGAAAAAATGCAAGCCGATGCCGGAAAATATGAGTGGGGAACCACCATTACAAAAGCATATCTGCCGGTTGAGAACAATGAATTTTTTACAGAAGGATTAAACCTGATGGATTGGTTACGCCAATTTGTTCCATCGCATGTAACAGATGCTGATGAACCATTCATTCGTGGATTCTTAGGTAAGATGTTGTTTAGTGGGGATGATATCATGAAGAAGACCAATGTATTGAGCGGAGGAGAGAAAGTACGTTGTATGGTAAGTAGAATGATGTTACAGAATCCGAATTTGGTTGTATTGGATCAGCCCACCAATCACTTGGATCTAGAAAGTATTCAAAGTTTCAACGAAGGCTGTATCAGTTTCCCGGGAATTGTGTTGTTGACTTCTCATGACCATACATTCATGCAAACAGTTGCCAATCGTATCATTGAACTGACACCTAAAGGTATCATTGATCGTTTGATGACCTTTGATGAGTACATGGAAGACAAGCGCGTGAAGGAACTGAGAGAAGAAATGTATGCCTAATTCGCGTCTCGCGAATTGGGTTACCGTATTTCCCGCAAATCTTTTTGGAAGGGTTATTTAAAAGCAAATACTACTTAGTTTAGCTCTTAAATAACCCTTTAATATGTCTGTTATAAAAATTCCATTACTGTTCACCGGATCACTCGGGGAAAAAAGAATCTATACTTTATTTGATAGTGGAGCCAATCTTTCTTGTATCCATCCCGATTTTGTATCTGGACTAGAAATTCCAACAGAGCTAAGCGCTACCAGAAAGCTTTTAACTGCTAGTCAAGGTCATTATATCGAAGTTTCACATCGTATTATTGTTGATTTCTGGATAAATGATGTGTATGTAAGTGACGAGTTCTTAATAGTGCCCGGCTTGACTGAAGAAGCAGTAGTAGGTGCAGTCACCATGCAAAAATGGCGAATGAAATTAGACTTCGATCATGATACTGTTCATGTGGATCCAAAAGTGATGATCATGCAGTTGATCTGATTTCTTTTTGTATTCACCTATTTGGCCATTCAATTCATGAATGGCTTTTTTGTTTTTCCTATCTTAGGCAACTTAAATAGCCATTATGAGAAACTTGCTTTTTGCTGCTGTCCTGCTTCTGACTATTGGTGTGCAGGCTCAGAATTTAGATTACTACTTACCAAAAAATGTACGGTACAATCCGTCAATTCCCACACCCGCATCAGTGATTGGTCATGAAGTGGGAGAGTGGCATGTTACACATGATCGTTTGGTGAATTATATGAAAGCAGTGGATGCTGCTTCAGATCGTGTGACTTTACAGCAATTGGGTACTACTTATGAAGGACGTCCACAATTGGCATTGATCATCACTTCTCCTAAAAATCATCAAAATCTAGAACAAATACGTCAACAGCATCTACAGTTAACGCAGACCAATCAATCTGCAAACCTGAATCTGAATGAAATGCCTGCTGTTGTTTGGATTGGTCATAGTATTCATGGTAATGAAAGTAGTGGTTCCAATGCTTCTTTATTGACCACTTATTATTTAGCTGCTGCGCAAGGCCCGGAAGTAGATGCTTTATTAGACAAAACAGTGATTTTGCTAGATCCTTCTTTTAATCCGGATGGATTGAATCGCTTTGCTACCTGGGCAAATATGCACAAGAGTCAGACCTTGGTATCTGATCCGCAAGCGAGAGAGTTCAATGAAGTATGGCCGGGTGGAAGATTCAATCATTATTGGTTTGATTTGAACCGTGATTGGTTACCCGCACAACATAGAGAAAGTCAGAATCGCTTACAACTGTTTCATCAGTGGAAGCCGAATATTTTGACAGACCATCATGAGATGGGTAGTAATGCTTCATTCTTTTTTCAACCCGGTGTGCCATCAAGGGTGAATCCGAATACGCCGGCAAAGAATCAGGAATTAACAGCTGCTATCGGAAATTATCACGCTAAATTCTTTGATAGTATTGGCTCTTTGTATTTCACGAAGGAAGGTTATGATGATTTTTATTATGGGAAAGGGTCTACCTATCCTGATATCAATGGAGGAGTTGGTATTCTTTTTGAACAAGCAAGTAGTCGCGGACATGCACAAGACACGGAAAATGGATTGCTCACTTTTCCATTTACTGTACGCAACCAGTTTACAGCAGCACTGTCTACTTTAGAAGCTGCAAAACAGTTGCGGGTGGATATGTTGAAATACCAGCGTGATTTTTATAAAGAAGTGGAAAAAGAATCCGCAGCCTATCCTGTCAAAGCCTTTGTGATAGGAGATCAGTTTGATCAAACCCGTACGAATATCTTTGTTCAGATGTTACTCAGACATCAGGTGGATATTTTCCAGTTGAAACAGGATTTTTCAGCTGATGGAAAACAATTCAAAGCCGGTAAAGCATTTGTGATTCCTGCTGCACAGCAACAATTCAAAATCATTAAAACTGTTTTTGAAAAAACCTTCGATTACAAAGACAGTTTATTCTATGATGTAACTGCATGGACGATGTCGCTGGCTTTTGGACTGCCAACAGCAGAACTGAAAACGGGTTATGACCAACTCATGGGTGCCAAGGTAATCAATGCAGTTCCTTTGATACAGCCGGTTATGAATTTATCGGCCACTGCTGCTGCATATGCGTTTCGTTGGGATGATTACAATGCCCCTAAAGTATTGTTTCAATTGCAATCCAAAGGAATTAAAGCCAAAGTAGCCACTCAGAAATTCAAAATGATGGTGGATGGAAAAGAAGAATCTTTTGATTATGGAACCATTGTTATCCCGATGGGAACACAATCAGTAAAAGGAAAGGAATTAGCAGCATTGATCGGGTCTGTAGCAGCGGGAACAGGTGTAGAAGTATTTGCGATACCAACCGGTTTGGCTGCCGGAGGAATTGATTTGGGTAGTGCCAGCTTGAATAATGTTAAAACACCACGCATCATGATGTTTGGCGGAACGGGAACCAGCGCTACCGATGTAGGAGAGATCTGGCACATGATTGATATCCGTTATCAAATGCCGGTAAGTATTGTGGATGTAGATCGCTTTAATTCGATCAATGCAGATAAGTATAATGTGATCATCATGCCATCTGGTTCTTATAACAATTTGAATAAGTCTGCTCAGGATAAATTAAAAGAGTGGATCAGTGCCGGAGGGACCTTGGTAGCCACAGAAGATGCTACTAAATGGCTTGCTACCAATGGCTTTACCAAAGTGATCTTCAGGAATGCTGAGGAGAAAAGAGATACTACTTTGCAGTTACCTTATTATCTGCGTTCAGATGAACAAAGGGCCAAAGACATGGCAGGTTCATTGTTTGAAGCACAGTTGGACCTTACACATCCATTGGCATACGGTTATCGCCAATCGTCGGTAAGCATTTTTAAATCCAATACTCTTTTTATGGATCAGAATAATAATCCATATGACTCACCGGTAATGTATACGGAAAACCCTTTACAAAGCGGGTATTTATACCGTGGGTACAAAGAGGTGGTTAAGAAAAGTGCTGCCATCAACATAGATGCAGTAGGCAGGGGGAAAGTAATTTCTATGGTCGATAATCTCAATTTCAGAGCATTCTGGTTGGGAACTTCCAAACTATTCATGAATGCGGTCTTCTTCGGAGACATCATCAGACTATAACACCCTATTTCTGTGATTTTCAGTGTTTTCTGTGGCATTTATTGCCACTGAGGGCACAGAAGGTCACAGAATTTTTTTTGAAAATGGGGCTAGCAAAGAGGTGAAATGTGGAAAACCTACCTCAAAAAATTACTTCCAAATGAAATTTATACGGAAACTGTGAACAAATTCATTAAAAAAAGAGAATTTCGTATGGATATTTTGGAGCATTTCCCTACCTTTGCCGTCCCGAAAAAAATTGAGTCATGGCAAGAGTATGTCAGGTTACTGGAAAAAAGCCGATCGTAGGAAATAGTGTTTCACACTCAAACATTAAGACCAAGCGTCGTTTTTTACCGAATTTACAAAAGAAGCGTTTCTTTTTTGCTGAGGAAGACCGTTGGGTAACCCTGAAGGTTTCAACTGATGCTTTAAGAACCATCAACAAGAATGGTTTGGCAACTGTGATCAAAGAAATGAGAGCTCAGGGCGCTAAGATCTAATTAACAAAAAGAAAAAACTACCTAATACAATGGCAAAGAAAGGTAACAGGGTACAAGTGATTTTGGAATGCACTGAGCATAAGACTACTGGTCTGCCAGGCACTAGCCGTTATATCACTACCAAAAACAAGAAAAATACGCCTGAGCGTATGGAACTGAAAAAGTTCAATCCAATTTTGAAAAAAGTAACCGTTCATAAAGAAATCAAATAATCATGGCAAAAGCAGCTTCAAAAAAAGCGAAATTAAAAGACCAGAAAGCAGCCGCTGAAGCTAAGAACTGGACTAAAGTAATCAGAGCGGTACGTAGCCCAAAGACAGGTGCATACACCTTCAAAGAAGCTATTGTACACAAAGACAAGGTTAAAGACTTCATGTCAGAGAAATAATCGTTCTGACCTTATCATATTAAAAGCTTTCTCTTTTACGAGAAGGCTTTTTGTATTTAATTGCATCCTTAAAACAAGGTATCATGGGTTTGTTTGATAAATTATTCGGGAAGAAAGAAAAAGAGAGTCTGGATGAGGGATTACAAAAGACCAAAGAAGGATTTTTCTCTAAAATTACCAAAGCAATAGCCGGAAAAACCACGGTAGATGATGAAGTGCTCGATAATTTGGAAGAAGCTTTGGTAAGTGCGGATGTAGGAATTGATACCACGATCAAAATCATTGAAAGAATTGAAAAACGAGTGAAGCAAGATAAGTATGTGAATACTGCTGAACTCAATCAAATTTTACAAGAAGAAATCGCTGCGATTCTTGTTGATGCTCCTGAGCTCTCTTATCAGGATTTCGAAATCCCCGAAGGAAGAAAGCCTTATGTAATATTAGTAGTGGGCGTAAATGGCGTTGGTAAAACCACTACCATCGGAAAACTCGCTCACAATTATAAAAAAGCAGGAAAGGAAGTAGTCTTAGGTGCTGCCGATACTTTTCGTGCAGCAGCTGTTGATCAATTAACCATCTGGAGTGAAAGAGTAGGTGTGCCCATCGTTAAACAAGCCATGGGTTCTGATCCCAGCGCTGTTGCATTTGATACGGTGAAAAGTGCTGTTGCGCGTAATGCCGATGTAGTGATCATAGATACCGCCGGTCGCTTACACAATAAACTGCACCTAATGGATGAACTCAGTAAGATCAAACGTGTGATCCAAAAAGTAATTCCTGATGCTCCTCATGAAGTGATGCTGGTATTGGATGGCTCTACCGGACAAAACGCATTGGAACAAGCCAAACAATTTACTGCAACAACAGAAGTCTCTGCTTTATCCATTACTAAATTAGATGGAACAGCCAAAGGCGGTGTAGTACTTGCCATTGCTGATCAATTCAAGATACCCGTGAAATATATTGGTGTAGGAGAAAAAATAGATGACCTGATCATTTTTGATAAACATGCTTTTGTAGAAAGCTTGTTTAATAAAACAGAGAAATAAGGAATATGAAATAAGAAATCAGAAAATAAATGACACTTTCTAATTTCCTATTTCATATTTTTCTGTTTCTTGTTTAAAAAGTATATCTAATCCCAATTCCTCCCCAGCCACCTTCAAAGTAGTTGTATCCGATAAAATTGAAGGAAGGTTGCCAGTCGAAGCTAAGGTTCAACGGAGCGCCTTTGATCTTGTAATCAACACCCAATACACCATCCACGCCAATGGCTAAACCATCATTACGTGTGGGATAACGATTGCGCCAGTTGTCACTCCATACGCCAAGGTGAGCACCACCACCTATATACCATTTCAATCCTTCCACACCGGTAAAATCGCCATGGTACTCATATAAACCCGTTAAACGAAAACCATCATTGGAGATATATCCAAGTCCTTCCAGTGCCACATTGCTTTTTGTGAAATGCTTGATACTAATGGCTCCGGGATATACTTTTACACCTAACGCTGTTTTGTAAGTGGATCCGGTACTTTGAGACATCGCTGCATTGGCAGCAAAAATGATAAGGGTTAACAGAACTATCTTTTTCATAACAGTGTTTTTGTCTGTATAAGATAAAATCGTGCCAAAAATAATCCTGTGATTCCGGAAGGAATAGTTAAGGTTACTTTTGGTTTTATATTTAGGTTTGTACTATGCACAGTTTTAAAGATTTAGTAACAAAATTTGCTGACCATTTTGCGGTCAGACACTTTCCTCAGCAGCCGGCCAGTTTATACGAACCCAATGAATATTTTTTATCATGGGGTGGAAAAAGAATCAGACCTGTGATGTGTTTGATGGGAAATGAATTATTCGATGAAATCCATCCCGATAGTTTTGAACTGGCCACTGCAATTGAATTGTTTCACAATTTCACATTGATTCATGATGATATCATGGATGAAGCACCCCTTCGTAGGGGGATGGAAACCGTACACATGAAATACGGATTGAGTACAGCTTTATTAGCAGGTGATGTGATGCTGATCAAAGCCTATGATTATTTGAATAAAATACAACCCCAATACCTGCATCGCATCATCCATCTTTTTAATAAAACCGCAAGAGAGGTTTGCGAAGGACAGCAAATGGATATGGACTTTGAACAAAGTAGTTCAGTATCATTGGATGATTATATTCATATGATCAGCTTGAAGACATCTGTGTTATTAGCAGCCAGTTTGGAAATGGGTGCCATCATTGGCGGTGCCAGTGAAGGCAATTGTAAACACCTGTATGAGTTTGGCAAGAATCTGGGTATCGCTTTCCAAGTACAAGATG
>CAYMQQ010000046.1:0-17652 GCA_964392685.1 uncultured Sediminibacterium sp. | reverse complement strand
ATAAAAAAACGGTCTGCTGACGCAAACCGTTTTAAGATCAAATCGTCATACTATCAAGCTTTGACTTGTTCAGTTTGTAATAACTCAACACTTCTATTGATAAAATTGGTAAGATCATTCCCTTTGAGGAGTCCTTGTGAAAGCAGAGCCAGGTCTGCGAGATTACGAACCTGTTTTTGCTGTACATCAGCATTCGTTTCTTTCAGCAACTGCTGATAAATAGGATGATTACCATTTACTGTGAGCGTTACTTCATCAGGCATCTGAGCATAGAATGCTGTCATACCACCACCAACACCTGCCATATCTTTCATACGGCGCATGAATTCCGGGCGAGTGGCAATGACCGGAGCTGTTTCCGGACTCAATCCTTTGATCTCAGTTGTTACATGTAAATCCGGAATGGTTAACGTAAACAGTTCTTTTAATTTGTCTGACTCTGTTTGATTTAAAACAGATTGGTCAGACTCCTGTTTATCAATCAAATTATCAACGATATCAGCATCCACTCTTACAAAGCTTACATTTTCCCATTTCATTTCCATGGTATTAATGAAAGCCGCATCCACCAATGTTTCCATTTTCACAACAGTATATCCTTTCGCCTTACATGCCTGAACATAAGCATCTTGCTGAACAGGATTGGTGGTATATAAGATGATCTGTTTCCCTTCTTTATTTTTCTGTAAAGCCTCAGTGGCTGTCTTATATTCTTCCAATGTATGGAATTTTCCTTCCACATCTTCCATGATGAGAAACTTATTGGCTTTTTCCAGGAATTTATCATCAGTCATCATACCGTACTTCACAAACAATCCTAAGCTCTCCCATTTTTCTTCAAAAGAATTCCTTTCGTTACGGAAAATCTCCTCCAGTTTGTCGGCTACTTTTTTGGTGATATGTGCATTGATTTTTTTGACATTCGGATCACCTTGTAAATAGCTTCTACTTACGTTCAGTGGAATATCGGGACTATCAATCACACCATGTAACAACATGAGGAACTCAGGAACAATATCTTTTACTTCATCCGTAACAAATACTTGATTACAGTACAACTGAATCTTGTCTTTTTGGATCTCATAACTCTGTTTGATTTTAGGGAAGTATAAGACACCCGTTAAATTGAATGGATAATCTACATTGAGATGAATCCAGAAAAGAGGTGTTTCTCCAAAAGGATATAGTTCGCGATAAAATTTTTCGTAATCTTCTTTAGATAATTCAGAAGGTTTTTTGATCCAGATCGGATGAGTATTGTTAATGGCTTTTTCTTCCTCTTCTTGTTTCTCACCTACTTCAGAGAAGTAAATGGAAATGGGTAAAAATTTACAGAAACGGTCCAAAATACCTTTGATACGTGAAGCCTCTAAAAATTCTTTGCTCTCTTCATTGATATGCAATACAATTTTAGTTCCGCGCTCATTATAATCAGTTTCATACAATTCATACTCGGGACTACCATCACAACTCCAAAAGACCCCGCTTCCCTCTTTAAAACTTTTTGAATGGATATCCACTTTATCACTCACCATGAATGCGCTGTAAAAACCCAATCCAAAATGACCAATAATACTTGCGTCTTTGTACTTATTGACAAATTCTTCTGCGCCGCTAAATGCTACCTGGTTGATATACTTATCTACTTCCTCAGCGGTCATACCCACACCACGGTCTATAATGCTCAATGTTTTTTCTTTTGCATCGAGTATTACATCGATACGCAATTCACCAATATCACCTTTTGCTTCACCAATGGAAGAGAGTGTTTTTAGTTTTTGGGAGGCATCTACGGCATTACTCACCAGCTCACGAAGGAAAATTTCATGGTCACTATACAGGAATTTTTTAATGATGGGGAAAATGTTCTCCGTTTGTACACGAATCTGACCTTTTTGCATGGCTCACTTGTTTTGGCGCAAATGAACAAAGAAAATACCAAAGGGGGGAGAACTGACAGGTTGACAAGTTATCCACAAAGCGGAAAATTAATAATAGGTTGATACCCCGAAAAATTGTCATTGTAGGGGAAATTCTACATTTGTCTCTCTAAAATTAAACTCAAATCCATGAGAAAACTGTACCCGAGCCGTTTTATCGGAATGCTTTGTCTTGCTTTGGTTGCTATTGTAGCTGAAGCACAAACCATCGGATGGAACTTTAATGCTATCTCTGCTTCTCCTTCAACTACTACTCAGAATATCTCATCATCTGATCTTAGCAGAAATAATAATAATGGCACCACCACATTACTAACCAACGCTTCCGTCTCCTCGGGTTATGCCGGAGCTTCTGGGAGTTATAATGCTGGGGCAGCCGCGAGAATCGGTGCATTAAATACCGCTGCGAACGGTAGTGCATATTTTGAGTTCACACTGACACCTGCTAATGGTTACTCATTCAATTTAACAGGTATCAGTTTTGGCTCAAGAAGTACTAGCACAGGTCCCCAGGGCTATACCATAAGATCGAGCGCAGACAATTTTACAACAGATATTGTTACGGGGGCTCTTAGCAGTAACGGAGTATGGAGTTTAATATCACATACCGGTATTGCTTTCAATGCATCGTCTGCCGTAACATTTAGAATTTATGGCTACAACGGTGCAGGGAATGCATCTGCAGGTACTGCCAACTGGCGCATCGACGATCTTGCACTCTCTGTTAGCGCGAGCGTCCCAACCAATATATCAACACTGTCAGCACTTTCTTTGAGCAATGGCTCTTTAACACCATCATTTTCATCTAACAATTTTACTTACAGTAGTACTGTGCCTGCTTCTGTGAATAGTATCACGGTGACACCGGTTGCTACCGATGGGTTGGCAAGTGTGACTGTAAATAATGTACCTGTTACTAGTGGAAACGCTTCTCAAGCCATCAGTTTAAATACAGGTGTAAATACTATTACCGTAAATGTGACGGCACAGGACGGCATCACTGTTTCCACTTACAATATCCAGGTTACACGCGAAGCACCGGGAAATCCGTTATTATTTGCAAACCCTGCCAATTTTAACCTCGGTAATCAATGTATTAACACCACCATTAATACTTCTTTTACTGTTAATGGAACTGATTTAGATGGAAGTCCGGTTACCATTACTGCTCCGGACGGATTTAGCATTGCTACTACTGCCAATGGTAGTTTCGGAAACAGCATAGAACTGAATTATATCGGCAGCACATTAAACACTACTTCTGTTTATGTACGTTTTACGCCGGTTGCTGTTCAGTCTTATCAAAACAGTTTTACTCTTTCCGGTGGAGGAACTGCACTCTCTTATCCTGTAAGTGGAAACGGGGTTAATAGCACCGCTTCTGTAAACACGCAACTTGTCAGCAATATTGGAGCCACATCTGCCACGCTTGGAGGAGATATCACCAATACAGGATGCTCACTTGCATCTGCATTCGGATTTGAATATAGCAGCACCAATAATTTTGCTAATGGTACAGGCACTGTTGTTAGCTCTAATAATTTATCAGGCAACAACTTCAGCGCTTCTCTTAATGGATTAACTCCCAATACCACCTATTACGTAAAAGCTTTTGTTACCAATGCCGGTGGAACTGCTTATGGTCCACAACAGTCATTCATCACTACTGCCAAACCCGTTGTTATGGCAGAACAGACTGCATTGGCTTATACACAAAACTTCGATAATATTTCCAGTTGGACCAATGGTTTTGTATCTGATAATGGTGCCAACAATTTTGGCCCTGTTGCGGTGAATACCAATGGTATTATTCCTAATGGAATCAGAACTACGAATGCTACCAACACATTTGCTTCTGGTACTGGAACGGGGGTTCAACGCGGAAGTGGAAGCCTTGTTTTATTGGCAACAGGTGCAACAGACAATACCACTGCTATAGCTGTTGATCTTTTACTCGACTTTACCGGAGTGAATGCAGGAACCATTGGTTTTAACTGGGCTTCTATCAACAATAGTACAGGTGATAGAAAAGGTTCTCTTCGTGTATATGGAAGTATTGATGGAATCAATTTCAATGAAATTACTGCTGCTGCAGTTTTAAACATTACCAATAATGCATCTACCAGCGGAACAATAGCAGGTATTGCATTACCGGCTAACTTCAGCAATAACCCAAATGCTAGATTAAGATTCTACTATTATAACGGCATGGGAGGAACATCGGGATCGAGACCAAAAATCAGCATAGACAATCTTGTTGTAAGAGGGTATACACCCGGTGATGTAACTGCACCAATCGTTAGCAGCTATAACCCTGCTTCCGGTTCAACAGGTATTACTCCTTCAGGTGCTATCTCTTTAACATTCAATGAAACAATTGTTCCGGGTACAGGCAATATTACGCTGCACAATACCACCAATGGTACCAGTCAGGTATTTAGTATCAATGATCCGGCGGTTACCATTGCTGCAGAAACAGTAAGTCTAAATACCAATCTTTCAGCATTCAAATCGTATTATGTCACAATTGATGCAGGAGCTTTGGTTGATCTGGGTGGAAATGCTTTTGCAGGTATTGCTGCCAATACTTGGAACTTCACTACAGGTGCACCTCCTACCAGTTTCAATTTTAATGATTGTATCAATAATCTTCCCGGAGGTTTTACACAGTATAGTGTTACCGGTGCACAGGTTTGGGGTTGTACCACATTTGGTAAAACAGGTAATGGTGTTCAGATCAATGGCTTTGTAAGCGGTGCCCAGACAAATGAAGACTGGCTTATTTCACCTGTATTTGACTTATCCGGTTTTGATTATCCATTATTGAGTTTTGCATCGCGTGTTCGTTTTGCAGGCCCTTCTTTAAAACTGATGGTGTCAACCAACTATACAGGTACAGGAGATCCAAATTTGGCTCAATGGACTGAGATCAATGGTCGTTTTGCAGAGCCTGAATCTGACGTATGGACCACCAGCGACCAGATTGATTTATTTGCATTTAAAGGAACGAATGTATCAGTAGCATTTGTGTACACATCTTCTCCTGCATTAAACGCGGCTAGATGGACACTGGATGATTTCAACATTACCAACTCGGCAATACCGGCAGCTCCGGGTATTGATATTCGTGGTGGGAATATTGATTTTGATTATATAGCGAACGGACAAACTTCTACCAACAGAACATTCTCTGTTGAAGGATATAATGTAACAACAGATATCACAATCAGTGCACCAACCGGTTTTGAAATCAGTTTGGATGGTAATAGTTTTGCTTCATCATTACATATTCCAGCTGCTGATGCCAATGCTCGTAAAACGATTTATACACGTTTCAGACCAATAGCTGCTGATCAAAATTATACGGGTCAGATTAGCGCGGTAATCACCAATGTGGATGGTACCATAACGGGCATGAGTTTTACAGGTACATCACTTAGAACATTGAAAGTAGTAAACTGGAATCTTGAATGGTTTGGCAGCACTGCTTCAGGCTTAGGTCCTACCAATAAAAATTTACAGCAACAAAATGTACAACAAGTATTAAGCAACTTGAATGCAGATTTGTATGCGTTGGTGGAAATCGTGGATACACTTAGATTCAAGACTGTTGCCGAAGCATTACCCGGCAACTATGGATATGTTGTAAATGATTATGGCTCCTATGCAGATGATGTAAATGATCCAGACTATGCCGGTGCGCAAAAACTTGGATTTATTTATAACAAGGACGTTATTAAAAAAATAAGCACCAGAGGTATTCTGCGTAACAGTACCGGCAACGCTTTCAACAGTTGGGCTAGCGGTCGTTATCCTTTCTTGATGCAAGCAGAAGTAACATTGAATGGTGCTACCACTTTGGTTGACTTTATTGTGATCCATGCGAAAGCTAATACGGGGAATACAGCTGATAAAATTGAATCGTATGACAGAAGAAAAGCGGGGGCAGATGAATTGAAAGATTCTTTAGATGTGATGTTCCCTAATAGTAAGATCATCATATTGGGCGATATGAATGATGATTTTGATAAAACCATCACAACAGAAGTAGCACCTAATACTGTGAGCTCATATAGCTCATTCCTAAATGATGCTGCTAATTACCATCCGGTGACTTTACCATTGAGTTTAAGTGGCAACAGTTCAACGGTTTCTTTCCCTGATATGATTGATCACGTGATTACTTCTAGCGAGTTGAATATTGCTTATGTACCTAATTCTGCAAAAGTATATAGAGATGTATTAACACTAATCAATAGCTATGCCAGCACAACTTCAGATCACTTCCCTATCATTACCAAGTATGACTGGCGCTATTTTAGCAAACCTGTTATTACACTGTCTGATCTAGGATTCTTCGCAGACCCGGGAGCATGTTCTGCAAATATTACACTACCAAAACCAACAGCAACCGGCTTTAATGCTATCAGCAGTATTACAAGTAATGCACCTGCTAGTTTCCCTGTAGGTGTAACCACTGTAACCTGGACAGTAGTTGATCAATATGGCAATACATCTACAAAGAAACAATTGATTACCGTTAGTGATAATCAAAAACCATTGATCAAAGCCCCTGCTACAGTAAGTGTTGTGAATGATAATGGAACCTGTGGTGCAGAGATCAGTTCATTGGGTATACCGGAGGTTTCTGATAATTGCGGTATCGCAAATATTACCAACAATGCTCCAACCATTTTCCCCGTAGGAAGTACTACTGTTGTTTGGACTGTAACAGATATTCACGGCAATGTTTCAGACACTTCACATCAAACAGTAACTGTAATCGATAATCAACCACCAGTTGCAAAAACAAAAGCTATTACTGCAACATTGGTAAATGGCACTGTCTCTATTTCAGCGAATGATGTAAATGATGGCAGTTACGACAATTGCGGTATCGCTAGTATGAGTATTTCGAAAAGTGTTTTCAACTGCAGTAGTATTGGAAACAACAGTATTGAGTTTACTGTAACAGATATCAATGGAAATACCAACACCACATATGTGAATATAACTGTAGTAGGAAGTACTCCTACTGCAACTATTCAGATTATTCCTTCAGAAACAACCTTTACAGGCGGTAATGCAAATAATATCTACCTAGGTTATGGAGCACAATCAGCTAGGTTGAATGTTACTGCCAATGGTGGCGCACCTTATACTTATAGTTGGACAGGTAGCACAGGTTTAAATAATTACACTTCTTCTAACCCTGTATTTACTCCAAGTACGGCCGGCAACTATAGTTTCACAGTAAGTGTAACCAATGCTTCCGGATGTACCACTACTGCTTCTATTAGTTTCTGTGTAAGAGATATCAGAGTACCCGGTAGTAATGGCAAGAAAGTGTATCTCTGCCATAACAATCAGACCCTTGAACTGAATATCAATGCGGTGGACGCACATCTTCGCAATCATTCAGGAGATAAATTGGGAAGTTGTACACAACAAGGATGTACGGTAACTACCAGCAACAGCATTGGAAGTTTCACACAAACAATCAGCGATGAAACAGTGAATGCTATTGAGGTTAAGGTTTTACCAAATCCAAGCAGTGATTATTTCACCTTGAAAATTTCAAGCAAAAATCAAAGTCCTGTTCAGTTGCGCATAACTGATGCGAGTGGACGGGCTATGGAAACTCGCAATAACTTGAATGGAAACAGTACTGTACAGGTAGGTCATAGACTTAATCCAGGTAGTTACTTTGCAGAAGTAATTCAAGGATCAGAAAGAAAAGTAGTTCAGCTTATTAAAATCAAATAGCGACATCCATCTTAATACAAAGAGCGTCCATTGAAGGACGCTCTTTTTTTAATTGCCTGTTACAACAACATTATCGATTCTAAACGTTGTTGTAAGCTTGGCATTCTGCACGGGGGGATCATTTCCTTCATATCGAAATGCAATGTGTATTTTTCCTTTGAGATGATGCAAACTCACATCTCCTGAATGAATCCATTCTTTCGAATAACCGTTTATCGAACCTTTTGCAATAACTGCCGGCAATACTGTCCATTTGGCTTTCCATGGCGCATCACCTCCGTCATAGTTGGTTGAAACCAGTACTTGTAATACTGCTCCATTATCAAAACCATCTTTGGTAGAAAATCGCAACACTTCATTACTGGAAAGATCAAGGTTGATAACAGGAAGTATCAGCCAACTAATCACTACTTGCTCTCTGGTTGCAAATGCACTGATCTCTGCACATGGATCTCCTGATACAACTTTAGAAAGAAAAAACTTTCCTCCGGTTTCGCTAACATTCTTAATATCAGGAATGGATATCAGACTATCTGCGATTTGTGTTGAAAAATCCTCAGCATAGATTTGTTTAGGCCCCGTTGCTGTACAACGCAATCCATTCATCTGTACATCACTTGTATCTCTAAGTAATAACTGTTTTTGTGTTCTAAATACACTATATATTCCTGTGATATCACCATGTCCTCTTGTTGTAAGCGCTGTTGCAAATTTTGCAAATCCGCTGGTGCGAACATAAACGCTTCCAATACCACAAGTTCGAAGTGTGTGAGCAATCGTCTGTCTATTGACAGCATCGGCATAGGGTTTTGCTGTATCAGAATGATCAAACTCAACTTGCGTAAGCGTTACCAACATGCTCTGAAGTGAATCATTTAGGTCTTGTATTTTCAGTTTAATCGGTAATACATTTTGATTAAGATCTCCTTTTACAATCACCCGATCAAACAAAGGTTGAGGAATGGCTATCAGTTCGGGAAATTGAGGATTGGATCGATTCACCCCTGCACCCAACTGTATCATTCCACCATAATCTCCCAACCAAAGTCCTTTTAAGCGAATAAAAATCTTTCTCCCGATCGGATAAATATTAAATAAAGAAAACCCATCTAACCGAACAGTAATTCCTGCAGTACTATCTTGTATCACGATCGATTTATAAAAGTTATCAGTCCTGTCATTGGCAGTAACAATGCCTTCAATAATCAGGTCTTCATTAATTTTTTCAAAATTGTTGGGGATATGTAAGCGTTTGATTTCAGTAATAGAAATATTCGCTTTGACCCTTGGTCCTGAATATTCTGGTGGCTCATCAAAATGACGTTCGCAATTAATACTGCCCACAATGAAAAACAATGCTATTAGAAATAAATAAAAAGATTTCATGGTATCATTATTTATAAATTCATGGTAATAGATACACTATAATTTAGCCCGGGCGAAAAGAAGAGTTTAGGAGGAAACCGCTCTACATTTTTGGTTTCCTGGTCAAAGCGAAGCTGTTCATATCCGCCGGAAATCATTCCAGGTTCGTTCAATAAATTTTGTATACTTAACGAGCAGAAATAACGAAGGCGTTTACCCGAAGAGCCCGTCTTAATTGAAAAGCCTTTTCCAATAAATGCATTGAATAGAATCACTGATGGTAAACGTATTTGTTGAATAATCTCATTCCAATGATCAGATCGATACACAACAGCTTGCAAAGCATCATAAGTTCGCCTAACAGGATTAAAGTCCAACCAGCGCTGATCAAAATAATTCCAATTCAATCGAAGAAAAAAAGATTGTTGATTTCGGTATTGAATCCCCGAACCCATTACCATTTGCGGAGAACTTGCTACTCGAAAATTTTTTGCATAGACATCCATTTTATCCAGCAGAAACTCATTGTTATCTAATGAAACGGTAACCTGCTGCCGACTGATATACCGATGATCTCCTACAGAGGCTGCAATATCAATTTGCCAATTTTCATTGAGTATGTATGTCATACCTGTCTCTATACCCATATGCCGCTTATCAATACCTCGGATCGCATAGTTTACAAAATTCCGGTACCCATCATGATAAAACGTCAATACATTCATACCATCTTGAATCAATGTATGGTAAGCACTTATCCTGAAATGAATTTTTTTCGAAACAAAGCGATACATCCATTCGGCAGATATTATTTTTTCTGACCGTATGGTATCTTGTTTGGTATGACGCATACGTGGCGACAAATACACATTTTCTGCAAGTGGGGCTCTTGAACCGGCAGCAATCGAAAAAAGTAGTGAATGATAGGCTGAGAATTTTCGGGTTAAAACCAACTTGAGTATGGGATTAAAAAAATGATCTGCTTTCGCATTCCCTTTGGAATGATCAGGAAATAATCCATTTCGAATTAATCCTTTTCTATAAAAGCTTTGTTTAGAAAAATGCATCCCTGCAATCAAGTCCAGTTTCCTGCCTTTTTTTTCAGATTGAATCCATGCATCTGCTACTGAATACAACATTTTATAATCATAACCATATCGATCTCCTTTGTGTACGATCTGATTAGGTTTATCTAAGTTGTACTGTACGATGGATGCATCGGCAGGAAGATCAGTTTCTGCAAACTGATTATGGTTGACATGAAAATCGGCTCCCAGCAGGTCTTCGACAATTTTATAATGATGATTGATCTGAACTTTGAGATGAACACCTGCTGATAACTGCCATTGTGCATTCAATCTATTCCGGTAATGACTACTGATGATAAAAACATGAGAGGCCTTTATTCTTTTTTCCAAAAGATAACGCGCACGTTTACCAGTTACAAGATTCCCTTGAATTCCATTGGCATTGGCAACCTGATCAAAACTATTCCGATTGATGGTATATAATTTTTCCCAATCGATTTGTTGCAATGCTACCTGTTCTTGCAAATTTATTTTCACCATTTCTCTCAGTAAACTATCTGTTTGATAATCCGGTAAGTACCGATAATAATCAGGTCTGGGATCCGCTGCCTGAAACCAATCCAATCCTGTGTCCGATCGCTTACCTGTAATGAACCCCAAACTGGTTTGCCATGAACTATGATTATTGGGTTGCCATTCATGTGTCAAAATCATTACAGGCTTATGTTGTGCACCGATGGCTGCATTTCTTTTCACGCCATTTTGATAACCCCAGTTAGGATTGTACCTGTTTCCAAAAAGCAACATCACCGGCATAGTAATGGCTGCTTGTTTTCCATTGTGGGTTTTATTCCCAAATAATACAAGAGATAATCTATGTTGATGAGTAAATTGTTTATCTACTGCGAAATAATATCCAATAGAAGAATAGTGTGTACCTGTATTCCAAGATTCCTTTGCCAATCGCATGGCTAGCGTACCGGAAAAAGTCCAACCGCGACGATTAGGAATGGTTGTGTACCCCAACTGATACCGATGCGTATACGTTCTGTTTGACAATCCATATACCCATTGCCATTGGGTTCTTTGTGATGCGGCACGCATATCTATAGATGTACTGTTACCTGCATAACTCATCCAGTTATCCTGAAAACGAACAGGCATGTATTCGATACTATTTTTCATCACCGATTGTAATCCACTCCATAATGACCAAGCCGGATTTCCATCATCCAATTGATTCATGTTAAGACCATTGATCAATACTTGATTAAAACTGGCTTCATACCCTCTTGGTCTGAACCGAAAAGCGCTGAATTGAAAAGCAGCCATTTGATGAAACACATCTTTTTCCGCATATAATGGTGAAGCATGACCTACCGAACCGGTAAGAGCCCGATCCTGATCATTCATCAATATCGCTTCATTTTCTACTGATTGTTGTTGATCTAAGAGTAAAAGCAATACGCTATCAGTATGAATGGGAATCGTGTCTGAAAAATGATGATGCTCCATACAAACAACCGATCCTACAGAACAAAAAAGAATCAATAGTAGAGACATGATATGAATTTGAATGAAAGTAAATCGCTAATAAGTAGCCTAAAACACCATCAATCATTTTTGCGGGAAATACGGTATGCAAAAGCTGTATTTAGCGAAGGATATCAACTCTTTTCTATGAAAAATCTACTATTGGTATGGCTGTTGCTCTGTTTATGTACAACTGCACAAGCACAACTAAAGCGCTATCAGGTTGCCATCATTGGCTTTTATAACCTCGAGAATTTGTATGATACAATTGATAATCCGATCACCAACGATGATGAGTTTACTCCCACCGGTGCAAAAAAATACAATACGATTATTTTTCGTGACAAGCTCAATAAACTAGCGTCTGTTATCAAAGATATCGGAACCGATTACCATGAATCAGGTGCTGCTATTTTAGGGGTGGCTGAGATAGAGAATGATACCGTACTGCAATTTCTGATTCAACATCCTTTATTAAAAAAAAGAAATTATCATATCGTGCATGCTTCGTCAAAAGATCTCAGAGGTGTAGATGTTGGATTGTTGTATCAACCATCTTTTTTTGATCCTATAGCAGCTCAAAAAATATTTGTTCCTCTTCCTGAAAAAAGCAAAGCCGTCTCTTTCACAAGAGATATTCTTTATGTGAAAGGTATCATGATGACAGATACTTTTCATCTGTATGTGAATCACTGGCCTAGTAGAAGAGGCGGAGAGGAAAGAAGTTCATCTGCAAGAA
Source organism: uncultured Sediminibacterium sp. (assembly GCA_964392685.1). Taxonomy (GTDB): domain Bacteria; phylum Bacteroidota; class Bacteroidia; order Chitinophagales; family Chitinophagaceae; genus Sediminibacterium. The sequence continues at coordinate 5,281 of CAYMQQ010000046.1, read as the reverse complement.
TGGTCGCTGCAACTATTTGCCGAAAACATATGGATTCCATTCAGGCCATTACACCCGATGCTAAGATGATTGTGATGGGCGATTTGAATGATGACCCGGAAGACAAGAGCATCGTTCAAGGATTGCGTACCAACCAAAAACCCAATGAAATTCGTCAAGGTGAGCTGTATAATCCGTGGGTGGAACAGTTAAAAAAGGGAAACGGCACATTGGCTCATAAAGACAATTGGGGGCTATTTGATCAAATACTGGTATCCAAATCATTACTGGATCGGAAGATGGGAGAATTTTTCTTTTTCAGGGAATACATCTACAATAAATCCTATCTGACAGAATACACAGGTCGTTTTAAAGGCTATCCCATGCGAACCTGGGAGGGAAATCAATATCGTGGCGGTTATAGCGACCATTTCCCTGTATATACGGTCTTTTTAAGGCAAATAGTTGATAATCAATAATTTTATTGCATTTCCCATTCCCATTTATATGAGATGATACCATCAATAAGGCCATAATTCATTGCTTGTTCCTTGTCACTTGCTTCATGTACCTTATTTTGTTGTTTTCTCTTCCTTTTTACCCTCTTTTCCCCTACCTTTGCAGCCCCAAATCTGTTTTGGCAGATTTTCTCTTGGTCATAATGATCGGGGGAATCCACTGGGAAAAACCAATTTAAAAACCTAAAAATTCAGGTAATGAGTAATTACGAATTGATGGTGATTTTCACTCCGGTACTGTCTGAAGAAGATTTCAAAGCTTCTCAGAAAAAGTACGAAGACTTCATCAAAGAAAATGGTGGAGCAATTGTACACAGTGCTCCATGGGGATTAAAATCACTGGCTTACCCTATCCAGAAGAAGACCACAGGTATCTACTGGGTGCTGGAATACAGTGGGCCAACCGACCTCAATGAAAAGCTGAAAATTCAGCTGTTACGTGACGAACAAGTAATGCGTCACATGGTAACCAAACTCGATAAATACGCCGTCGAGTACAACTACAAGAAAAGAAATGGCGGATTTGCTGTAACTGAAAAAACGGAGGGTTAATCATGGCAAAAAATGAGATCAAATACCTGACCGCAATTAAGCAGGAGAAGCCAAAGAAAAAATTCTGTCGCTTCAAGAAGTATGGCATTAAGTACGTTGACTATAAGGATATCGAGTTCCTGAAGAAATTCATCAACGAACAAGGTAAATTGTTACCTCGTCGTTTGTCTGGTAACTCTCTGAAGTATCAGCGTAAAGTATCTGATGCAGTTAAGAAAGCACGTCAAATGGCGTTGTTACCTTATGTAACGGATCTTTTAAAGTAAAAACGTGAAAAGTGAAAGGTGAAAGGAAAAACTAATTTTTGACTTTTGACTTTTCACTTTTGACTTAATATTATTAGTCACCTTCCCTAATCCCGATAAGGTCGGGAGACAGAGACGAAAATATCTCTGGGCTCTTGGGAACTAAAAAAACAATTATGCAAGTTATTTTAATTCAGGATGTAGACAATTTGGGTGGACGTAATGAACTGGTAAACGTGAAAAACGGTTATGCCAGAAACTTTTTGATCCCTCAGAAATTCGCAGTAGAAGCCAACCCTTCTAATTTGAAGCAATTGGAAGAGCGTTTGAAAGTTCAGGCGAAAAAAGAAGCTGCTATGTTGGCTGAGATCAATAAAGTGATCGATGTACTGAAAGCTGCTCCTGTTAAGTTAACCGCTAAGACCGGTACCAGCGGTAAGATTTTCGGAACTATTACCTCATTGCAGATCGCAAGAGCGATTCGTGACCAAAAAGGTTATGAGATCGATCGTAAGCGTATCTCTATTGTAGATGATGTGAAAGAACTGGGTTCTTACAAAGCATCTATAGATTTTGGTAATGGTAACCTTACCGAAGTTGATTTTGAAGTAGTTGGAGAGTAATTAATGCTCCTTCAGATAAGAAAAGCCTCTATTTTAAGAATAGGGGCTTTTTTAATACCAAGAAACCGGTATTTCTATTGATTGTCATCATTTAAGCCCCGAAACCTGAAAAAAACTTGCCAATCAGCCAAAATCACTATCTTCGGTAGTCCAATGATAGGTCTTCCATATCTCAGAACGTTTTTACGTAAATGTTTCAGGGTTTTTGGTTACTGGTTTCTCATTGGTTTTTGATCACTTAATTTTTTAAAAGAACATGAACATTTACGTTGGAAATCTGAACTGGAACATGACCAGTGATGATCTGCAGAACCTGTTTACTCCGTATGGTGAAGTAACGAGCGCCAAAATTGTTACCGACAAATTCAATAACGACCGCAGCAAAGGTTTCGGTTTCGTTGAGATGTCTGATGATGAAGCAGCTCGTACTGCTATCAGCGCCCTACATGACACAGAAGTGTTAGGTCGCAAGATCGTAGTAAACGAATCTACCCCACGCCCTGAAGGTGAAAGAGGCGGCTTCAAAAAGAAGAGCTTTGGCGGCGGCGGTGGCCGTGGCGGATTTGGTGGTGGTGGCAACCGTGGTGGCGGTGGCGGGTACAACCGCGATCGTGGTAACGGTGGTGGTGGAGGTTATAACAGATATTAATCCTATTACACTACTAACATTTTAAGTCCTGTTTCACCTGATGAAACAGGACTTTTTTATTTTCTTGATGATAGCTTTCTGTCATTTGCTTTGATTTGAGTAATTTAATTGTATGAACTCATCATCTGTTATTAAAGCACCCATTGCCGGCTGCATGCGTTGGGGTAAATGGGGTGCCGGATTTTCTACCAAAGAATACCGCCAACTGATTGACGCTTGTTTGGAAAATGGGATCCGTTCATTTGATCATGCGGATATATATGGCGACTATACCACTGAAGCAGAATTTGGCGAAGCATTAAAAGAAATGCCTTCACTTCGATCAGAGTTACGTATCATCAGCAAATGTGGTATTCAGATGGTAACACCTAATCGCTCAGCACACGAAATCAAATCATACAATACCTCAGCCGTACATATCATTGCTTCCGTTGATCAATCTCTGAAAAATTTCGGAACAGACCATTTGGATCTTTTATTGATTCATAGACCTGACCCATTGTTACATCCCGTGGAAGTAGCAAGTGCCATTGATCACCTTAAGCAACAGGGTAAGGTTTTGCAATTTGGTGTTTCGAATTTCTTGCCACACCAGGTAGATATGTTGATGAATTATACATCTGTTGAATATAATCAGACAGAAATTTCCATTCTTCAGCTTGCTGCTTTTTTGAATGGCACCCTAGAAAATTGTATTAAACATAAAATTATTCCAATGGCTTGGGCGCCATTGGGTGGCGGAGCTTTTGATGATGATACACATCCGCGTTTCAGAAGTATCATGGGCACAGCCACATTACTGGCGTCAAAGTATGAGTGTGGGGTCAATGAAATACTGATTGCATGGTTACATACACATCCATCAGGTATTTTACCTGTGATCGGAACTACTAAAATTGAAAGATTGATTCAGGCAAAGAATGCAGCAAGTATTCAGATGGAAAGAGAGGATTGGTTTAAACTTTGGATCGCGTCTACCGGAGAAGATGTTGCCTGAATGATTTAGGCTTTTTGTAATGGTAAGTCAATCGTAAATGTTGACCCTTTATGCTCCTCACTTTGTACAGAAATGTTGCCATGATGCTGCTCAATGATTTGCTTACAAATAGACAACCCCATACCAAAACTCTTTTCTCCCGAAGTGCCTACTCGCTGGGCTTTTGAGAACATATCAAAAACAAGCTCTTGCTTTTCTTTGGGGATACCAATCCCTTGATCTGTAACCGTAATACGGGCATAATTGCTATCTGCTGTTATTTGAATAAATACTTTACTTCCTTCCGGACTGAATTTAATAGCATTATTGACCAAATTATTCATGACACGTTCAATCCTGTCTACATCAATTGAAATATCAATGGGTGCTGAAAAAAAATGAGTGAGTATCTGTATGTTCTTCTCATTCGCCCTTAATTGCAAAGAAGGAATCCATGAGTTGAATAATTGATTCAATTCAACAATTTTGAAGTGGGATTGACGCACTTGAGTATCACTATTTTGCAATAAATCATTGATCAGATGTAAGGCAGATCGGGAAGACTGGCCTATCATACGAAGAAAATTTGCTTTATCAGCCTGAGAGAGCTGATCGGATTGAATCAGCTCAGTAATACTTGAAATATTGGAAATTGGTGTACGCAAATCATGTGCAACTGTACTCAATATTTGATCCTTTTGTCTTGTTGTAATGGCCAATGCTTTATTGGTATCTTCTAACTGTTGAAGGTTTCTGAAATAAATAATTTTAAAGTACAAGAGTGATAAGACATATAAAAGAATGGGCAGAAATATTTTCAAACCGGTAAATACCAGATCCCCCATAGGTTGATCAGTAAGATCAGGAATTTGAATCATTCGTATGTATACAAATGCAGCGCAAGCTGTTGCTGCAAAGATTATATACTGCCAAGATCTATCGAATAATACAACAGCTGCTACAATCATGATCAGCAATCTATATTCTCCTGAATTTTGATAAGAATAAGCAGCAATCATTGCTACTGCTGAAAGAATGATGAGAATAACTACACGAAATTCTTTCCATTTACCTGAGATGGTAATCCATAATGCCAAAGCGAAGCAACTAATCTGAATGATATTAATAAAAGCCGGAAAATAAGCTTGTTGAGATACATTAACGATCAGGGATAATACTGCAAACGGTGCTCCGATCAGGATAAAAAGATTGAACATGTATCCTTTCTGTCTATCGACAAATGAAGCGTCATCGGGAATACCGAGATAAAGAAATGTTAGGATAGGATTTCGCTTTATACTCGGATTCATATCAATTTACTGATGGATGTTGGTTGTTGAAAGTAATAAGAAAATCAATACATCGTGGAATATGTAAAAGTTAATACAGGAAAAGTAATTATAAAAAATTACTCCTCTTTCCAGGATGCAGATTTGTATAACGATTTTGTATTTGCGGATATACTTAGGCGAAAGAATAACATCGGACCGATTCTGTATCAAACAATCACAAAACAAAAAGCTTTATTCGCCTAAGCAGAAAATACCATCGGGCATTGTAGTGTGAAAATTCAATGGGATAGCTATAAAACAAAAAAAACATATGCGCTTAAGTCGGACGAGGCTTCAATAAATCTTCCAAAGGCAGACAAGTATGGCAGCTACTTACTCTCCCATCCGCCTTAGGCGGAAAGTACCATCGGCCATTTACGATTTAAAAATCAAAGCAGTAGGTATATA
>CAYMQQ010000045.1:1716-17702 GCA_964392685.1 uncultured Sediminibacterium sp. | reverse complement strand
CACAGATGCCTAGAAAATCTTCCCAGGTACAGAACACAGCAATGAGCATGGCAACAAAAATGGAGATGCGACCTATTCTCACCAATTTGGCTTCATCTGCTTTTGTATCAAAATATTTCTGGTAGATATCCAAGGTGAAGATGGTAGAGATGCTATTCGCTTTACCTGCCAATGAAGCAACAATAGCCGCTGTTAATGCCGCAACAGATAAGCCTTTCATACCAACAGGTAATAAACTTAAAACAGCTGCATAGGCACCATCTTTTTTACCATCGAAAACGGATGCATCAAAATATCCATTTTGATATAAAACAAAAGCAGCAATACCGGTTAACATCACAATCACCGGCATAAATATTTTTATGAATCCGGCAAATAAAATTCCGTTACGTGCCGTTTGCAGATCTGCTCCTAATGCGCGTTGTGTAATGTATTGATTACAGCCCCAGTAATTCAGGTTGGATATCCATTGTCCGGCGAAATACATGGTGATACCCGGCAATGCAATATATTTTTGTACATATTCAGCGCTACTGGCTGCTGTGGGTTTATCAAAAATCATATGAAAATGATCGGGAGCTTCTTTCATCAATGCACCCAATCCGCTGATCGCACTGTTACCTTTATTTACTACTTCATCCACTGCTACGAGTGATAAATAAACAGCTACACCTCCGCCGATCAGCAGTACAGCCACCTGTATCACATCAGTATATCCGATCACTTTCATTCCGCCGATGGTGATACAGAATGCAAATAATGCCAGCACAATTAAAATGATGTGAAAGAATTCATTTCCGATCAATCCACTAATAGCTTTAGAGCCTAAGTATAAAATGGAAGTAAGGTTGACGAAAATGTATAAGAACAGCCAGAACACAGCCATGATCACAGAAACGGTTTCATTGTAGCGTTGCTTCAGGAATTGTGGCATGGTATAAATCTTATTCTTGAGATATACCGGAATGAACCAAATAGCAACAATGATAAGTGCAACAGCCGCAATCCATTCATAAGCAGCCACTGCAATACCTGCGAAGAAACCTTCTCCACTCATCCCCACAAAATGTTCTGCAGATATATTAGAGGCAATAAGAGAAGCTCCAATGGCCCACCAAGTTAGAGAGCCTTCTGCCAAAAAATAATCTTTGGTGCTGGCGGTTGTTGATTTTTTTCTGCGGTACACCCATATGCCGTAAGTGACTACAATGATAAAATAAGCAAGAATGACAATGATATCAGTTAGTTGGAGCTGGTTGTTCATTTGTACAATTTAGGAAATCAGACGGAAATTACATCCAAATTATGTGGTGTTTACTTCCGATGACCTCTAAATTTTAACGCTCAAATACAGATAGATCCCATTCATCGAACCATTTCAAGATAGGTTTACCATCTTCAAATTGGATGGGTAACCAAATATATCTTCCATCAATGGCGTGCTCAGGTATCCAGCGATCACCCATATAAATAAATGCATCTTTTTTACCTAAGACAGGAATGATAAAAGTACCCTGAGACCAAAAAGTGGTTTTGACTTGTTCTGTAGTGCCTCGGCTAGGATCGCCTAATTCTGTCCATGGACCTAATATATGATCTGCCACTGATAACCTTGCTGGGTTGGGTTTCCATCCAGTAGTTCCGGAAGTAATCATATAATACTTCCCAGCTTTTTTAAAAATGGCCGGCGCTTCATTCGCTTTACCTTCTAATACGCGTGTATACTTTCCGGTAAAATTCTGATAGTCGTCTGTTAGTTCTGCAAAGTGGAGTGTTTGGTTATTTTCAGACGAGTGAATATGATAAGCTTTCCCATCATCATCTACATACAAGGTCATATCGCGGGCCATTTGTCCTTTTACAAAATCTCTACGCACGTAATATCCGTCTTTTACTATTTTTTCTCCCTCTTGTGATTTCATCTTTATTCCATCTATTGTTTCGAGGGAACGTGCTTTCTTGAGTTCATCCGGAAAATTCATTGGCCATTGACCTGCATTAGGATTCATACTTTTTATATACCTATACGGCCCTGTTATTTTATCACTAATCGCCAATCCTGTTAATGCGGCTTTATAACCTTGCCCTTTTAATTCATGATGAAACCACATCACAAAGGTTTTAGTCTTTTTGTTATAAATCACTTTAGGTCTTTCCACTACACTTCCTTTAACAAGTAGACTCGTAGTATCCTCATGCATTTTTAATGCGATACCTTCATCTTTCCAGTTGACCAAATCTGTTGAAGCATATACATGTACACCTACATTCGATAGATTGCCGGTCTCTCCTTCTGTTTTATGTTCTCCAAACCAATAATAAGTGTTATTATGAATAAGTATCCCCCCGCCATGCGCATTGATATGTACCCCTTTATTATCCAACCAAAGTTTTCCGGGTACTATCTTATTCGACTGTGGTATTTGTCCAAATACCAATATTGTGTTCAATACTAAAACACTGCTAATGAAAACCCGATTCATAAAAGATTGTTTTATTGAAATATATTACTGTACAGGATTATACCATAATGACTTTATAATCATAAAAAATAGGCAACCCTATATTTAAGATCAAATGTAATTAGGCATGTATGACCAATTTTAGTACGTACGAATTATTGAAAATTAAGTCTGTCAAAGCTTTTGAAAGAAAGGTTCAGGTCAATTTAAGGTGAGGATTGATTCATTTTACTACAAGACTTGTTAAAAAGATAAACCTTGTGTATCAAAACATTTTTAGAAGTATATGTAAACATATTTGCACTGTTAATAGTAGCAACATCTACCACACACTTATCAAACCGAAGTTACCCTTGCAATATCAATATCGGCCCCTTAGTACATATGGAAAGGAGAATGCATTAGACAAGAAGCATACTTTTTTATTCTTCTGATTGATGACTTTATGAACACTGATGAATGGTAGTTGGCTAAAAATCCAGTATAATATCTCTTGATAAACTATCTCAGCTTATCAAGGGATTTTGGATATTCCATGAACTCTTACTATAACCTTCCCATTTCTTCTACTGATCTTCTTTCGGCTACATTCACTTTTTTACCTTTTGTGAAATTGTATCGGAAACTTAGATTGATGGTTCTGAGACGGAAATATTGATCAAAATCATTTACATTATCAGCAATTCGTGTAGACCAGATATAACGGTAAGATTTGAACAAATCGGTAGCTCTGAGACCAAGTTCAAACTTACCTTTCGCCAATGTTTTGCGAAGTGCAACATCTACAGTGTAAAATCCTTTCATTCGATATAAACCTGAGGCATTAGGCCCTCTTACCAACATGGTAACTTCACCTCTTATATCTTTAGGTAATAGTACAGTATGAATACTTTGTAATACTGCTAGCCATTGTTTATTATCAACCCTCCCATTATTCGTAAAAGCCCTGAAGTCATTGTAAAATAACTGAGCCACATTTCTGGTATCCCAGCCTTTGATAATTTTAACCGGTATGATCGCTGTTACTCCCGCAGAATGTGAACGATCTACATTCCCATTCGTGTAAATAGTGATATTGTTGCTTACATCCAATATCGGAATTTCAGAAATCACATCCTTTGTATAAACATAGCTGAATTGAAGTATATACCTTTTTTTGAACGTGTTACCAATGACTACAACATGACTAAATTGGGGGCGTAAAAAAGGATTTCCTTCAGACCAAGTATAGGGGTCGCGATAAAAACGAAAAGGATTCAGGTTCGAATAATTGGGGCGACCAATTCTCCTGCTATAACTAATATTAAGATCATACTGGCTACTTACTTTTTGCTGCAAGAAGAAGGTAGGAAATAAGTTAAAATAATTTCTTCTGTTTTGCTGCCCTGTTGTAATCGATCTACCAAAGGAAGATGTATGTTCACCCCTTAATCCAAACTGTAATGTCATATCCTTAAAACCGGGCATAGCCCAGGTAATATATCCTGCACTAATTCTTTCCCTAAAAAGAAAATGATTGGTACGGCTAGGATCTACCATCAATCCTGTATTATTAAAATAAAAGCGAAAATCATTATCGGCTACTACACTACCGGTTCTGGCACCTATTTCAAGACGTTTCGCTTTATTGAATTGAAACACCAGATCGGCTCTCGCTGTTAATACATCATATCCATTGGGCGTTTGTGTCAACAACCGGTCTGTTGTTTGCTGATTACTCTGCAGATTTACAAATACATTATTAAAATTACCCTGACCGTCGTTTTTAATAGTGGCATAATCTATATCAACAGAAAAAACACTACCCATTGTATCAAGCTTTTGTACATAATGGATATTCGCTGAAAAATTGCTGCTCTTACTCTTCTCGCGGTTGACCGCCTGAATACTTTGTGTTTTTACGGAAGGATTTTGCCCCAATTCAGTATCAGTGATAAAATCAGATTCTCCTCTGGTTCTGTTATAGTTGAACAGAAAGCCAAAAGACGACCGCTGATTAATACTATAATCACTACCTGTACGAACAGTAGGTAAATTCGTAACCTTATAATTTCCTGTTGCGATCTGGTCAAAGTAAATGGATGATGCACCCGATCTAAATATGCGGGTAAATGTGGCTTCTCGTCCACCTGCCCGTCTTGACAAATCCAGATTGATAAAACTATTCCATCTCCCTTTTTTTATATTCACCGAAGAACCTGTAGAATAAATATGCTGTTTGAAATTATACGTATAGGATGTGGATACTGATCCTTGTATTCCATCAACGGTATTCTTTTTAAGAACAATATTGATAATCCCTGAACTACCTTGTGCATCAAAACGTGATGATGGATTGGTAATCAACTCTATGCTTTTGATATTATCTGCAGGCATAGCTTCCAGGTAATTACGCAATTCACTGGCAGTCATGTATGTAAGTCTACCGTCAATCATTACACTTACCCCTGATCTACCATTGAGCTGAATATTTCCTTCCGGATCAACAAAAACACCCGGTGATTTTGATAAAACGCCAAATGCTGTATTGCCTGCTGCCATTGCAGTTCCGGCAACAGACACCACCATTTTATCTGCCATTTGTGTGATGACGGGTCGAACAGACTCTACCGTTACCTGCTCCAGTTCAGTCTGTTGTGGGCGTACTATCAGGTTCCCGATAGACCTATTTTCACCCATGTCTTTGATAACAATGGTATCAGTAACATAAGGACGATAAGTAAGCGCTTCAACAAAAAGAACGTATCGACCTGTTTCTTTTACTCCTAATATAAATTTCCCCAAACTGTCGGTCAACACGGATGTTATAGGTGTAGGAGTGCCTACTTTTTTTAGATTGATGGCAGCATATTTAATCGGATTCTTCATGGAATCAGTAACTGTACCGGAGATATTACTGACTTGCGACAAGGTCTGGCTACAGACAACTAAAAAGAATACAAACAAAATGAATTTACCTGCACTTTGCATACGATACTGTTTAAAATGTGGCCACTCCGTAATTGACATAACGATTAATAGACCGATGTAAAAGGGTTGTTTGTTTCTTCAGTGCATGAACAGAAGGTATCAGATAAGATACTTTATGGGAGCTGCTCAGATAGTAAACTCAAGAGTTATCAAAAAGTTACATGGAAAAGAAAAAGAAAAGCTTTTTTTGTCAAAAAGTGATTTATGTATCAAAATATAGCTTGACAAATAAGAATAAAAGAGGGTAATAAATTTATTTACCGATACAAAACTTACTAAATATAAAATCCAACTGATCTTCATTAGTGATCTCACCTGTGATGAGTCCAAGGTAGTGTAAACATTGACGAATATCCAAGGCCAGCAGATCACCGGGTATTTGGCTATCAATTCCGGATTGTACTTCTTCCAGAGATTGAGAAAGCTTCAATAAGGCATCATGGTGACGAGCATTCGTAACAATCGTTGCTTCAGTATTTACATCGCCACTAATGGCTTTTTGGGTGAGGGCTTGTTTGAGAATATCAATACCCGTATTAGCCTTAGCAGAAATAGCTATGGACCATGGACCATGAACCATGGTCTGGATAGTGCCAGAGCCGGCTGTATCGACCTTGTTTGCCACCAACAAGTACTGTAAATTCTTTCCCTTTAGTATTTGTTCAAACTGTTGAAGCTCTTCAACACTTGTCTGGTTTACATCAAATAGGTACAATACAATATCTGAAGCATTCATTTTCTCCAGACTTTTCTCTACCCCAATTTGTTCGATCACGTCAGTAGTATGCTCTCTGATACCTGCAGTATCTACCAATCGAAACAGAATACCATTGATATTGATCACTTCTTCAATAGTATCGCGTGTTGTACCTGCTATATCACTAACAATAGCTCTGTTTTCGTTGAGTAATGTATTGAGCAAAGTAGATTTCCCTGCATTGGGTTTCCCAATGATGGCTACTTGCACCCCATTACGTATCACATTTCCTAAAGAAAATGATCGAATGAGTTGTTGTGTAGAATGATGGAGTTCTGCGATGAGCGCTTTCAATTCTTTTCTGTCTGCAAACTCTACATCTTCCTGAGAAAAATCCAATTCCAATTCAATCATTGCAGAAAAGCGAATCAATTGTTCTCGCAACTGTTTGAGATCGGAAGAAAATCCACCACGCATATTATTCAATGCCGTTTTTCTGCTGGCTTCTGTATTGCTTGCAATCAAATCCGCCACGGATTCTGCTTGTGCCAGATCCAGTTTGCCATTGAGAAAAGCACGTTGTGTAAATTCACCGGGTTTGGCCAATCTTGCTCCTCGTTTTGTTATAGCTCCTATCACCTGCTCCTGAATAAAGGGTGAGCCATGACAACTGATCTCGATCACATCTTCTCCCGTATAAGATTTCGGACCTTTAAAGAGAGCGAGTACCACTTCATCTAATACCTGCTCGCCATCTTTCAAATAACCTACGTGTAAAGTATGAGAAGCTTGTACAGACAAATCTTTGGAAGGAAATAATGCATTCAGAATTGTAAAGGTATTTTTCCCACTCACCCTTATCACACCAATCGCACCAATACCCTGCGGCGTTGCCAATGCAACAATCGTATCATCCCAGCCTGACAGGTGTATGGACATGTGTGGAGTTTTGGCAAAGATAAGTTAATAGTGAGTAGTCAGTAGTGAGTAGTGAGTTTAGTATGTTTTGTAAATGGTGAATGGTCAATTGTGAATATAGCAGGCTTTACCATTCATTCACAATTGACCATTCACCATTCACACTCACTACTATCCCTCACTGCTCCGTCACTCTAAAAGTAATCGCCTGCTTATGTCTGTACACGACGAGTTTACCATTTTGGTTTGCAGGAATCCAGTTAGGTCCTTTTTTGATGACACGTATGGCTTCTTCTTTGGTACCATAACCGGGATCGTTCTCTGCTTTTACATCACTTACTTTTCCGTCTTTGTCTACAATAAATGTTATAATCACGGTGTATTGGCTTGGAGGAGCTCCGTTTTCTATAGGAATATCACTGTTTAGATTTTTTTCCAAGTAGCGGGTCCAACCTTGTATCCCTCCGGGAAACTCCGCAGGTATTTGTACCGGAATAAATTCTTTGGTATAAACATCTGCATTGGATTCTTTCAACTTTACAACATCTGTTGATTTTTCAACCGGGGGCGCAACAATACCAATATCTTCTGCTCCTTCCATTTTTTCCAATCCAATTTTTACAGCATCATAATCTTTTACTTCTAACATCACATCTTCTTCTTTCACTAATTCATCTTTTACAATCTTGGGGTCTGTCAATATCTCTTGCGCTATTTCCGGTTTTTTAATTTCGGGTTCGGGAGGTTTTACTTCTTCAACAGGTGGTTCTTCTACTTTGCTCAATTCGAATTCACCCACTACATACATCTTTTCATTTTTTTCTGTTTTATTTTTTGCAAGAATGGAGCCTACTGTGAAAAGTAGACATATCATGAACATGAATGACAGCGCCAGTTTCATGCGTTTGTTATATGTTATGCGCAATTCATAAGCACCATAAGATTTGTTGCGATTGGCGAAGAGAATATCCAGGATATCATTTCGCGAAGTGAATTTCTTTTCCATGGCGTTTGGTTTATTAATGAGATACGCGAGGAGAGAAATTCCATACGTGAAAGGTAAATAGTGAGTAGTAAGTAGTGAGTGGAGAAGATGTTTGTGAATTGTCAATTGTGAATGGTGAATGATATGCTACGAATGGAATATAAATTATTGACAATTCACAATTGACCACTCACACTCGCTACTCAAAAAAAAGCCACCCGCAAATGCAGATGGCTTTTTTAAAAATTATCAGTTAAAAGATTACTCTTCGGATACCATGAAAGTGATACTTTGTTTGTGACGATAGATTACGTTACGTCCGTTTTGAACGGCAGGTTTCCAGTTAGGTCCTCTTTTGATAACGCGTACCGCTTCGTCTTTGGTTCCGTATCCGGGATCATTCTCAGCTTTTACTTCACTGATACCACCCGTTTTATCCACGATGAAAGAAACGATCACTGTGTATTTACCGGGAGGTGCTCCATTTTCAACAGGAAGATCTCTGTTCAGGTTACGCTCCAAGTATTTAGTCCATGCAGGTATGCCACCGGGAAATTCCGCAGGGATTTGTACCACAGTAAATACCTTATCGTAATCTTCTTCTTGTTTGGGAGCTTCTACCACACCGGTACCTTTTACTTCTACCGGAGGGGCAACGATACCTTCATCTTTGATACCTTCCTGATTGATGGTACCGATTTTGGTATCTTCCAGTTTTTCCACTTCCTTGATCTCTTCTTCAGGCTTCACTTCTTCATCCTTCACAATTTTGGGAGGAGTGAATTTAGTGATCTCCACTTTAGGTGGCTCCTGTTTAGGAGGTGGAGGCGGAGGTGGGGGTTCGGGTTTTTTTTCTTCCTGCTTAACATCTTCCAAGCTCACATCTTCAACGAAGATCTGTGTCTTGTTCTTGTCGCCGGAATTAGCAACCAATGAACCTACGAGGAAAAGCAGACACACCAATACAGTACCTATGATTGCGTAAGTGATACGCTTGTTGTAGGTTCTGCGGAGTTGGTACGCGCCGTACTCTTTGTTTCTACCCTCGAAAACGATATCAAGGATATCCGCGGTTAAAATTTTATTTACGTCCATTGTTAGGTCTTTAAATAGTATGATTCATTGTGTGGCTTTTTCCACAAGTGAAAATCCAATTAGTTGGAAGCAGAAGCTGCACCGGCAGCATCTGATAATTTAACCAATTGCTCTTCAACGGGTGAAATATCCACAAGCGCATAACGCTTTAATACATTGATGGTCATTTCATCCAGAATATCTACCACATTTTTATAAGTACTTTCAGATGAAGGCTTCAATACTACCACCAGGTCTTTCTCATTGGTACGTGCTTTTTTCTCGAGCAGTACTGTGCGAATTTCCTTGAAAGTAGATGACTTAAAGTTTGAGCCATCAGGTGATAGCTGACCTTCATAGTAGAAGACGTTATTGTCTTTTCCTAACAGAAGGGTGATAACACCTGATTCTTTCGCCTTATTCTGATCCTCCGGATTATCCGCATCTTTTGGCAAAAAGAGCTTCATAGCCGTAGGTTGACTCATCGTTGTGGTGAAGATAAAGAATGTGATGAGTAGAAAGCCCAGATCCACCATGGGCGTTAAGTCAACGCGGGTTGAAAGTTTCTTCCCTTTTTTGACCCCGGGGCCCTTTTTGTGGCCCCCGCTACTCGAGGTATCCATTTCTGCCATAACGGTAGAATTTAGTTTTCGTGAGTATTTTGTTTACTGTTTCAACAGTGCTTATTCTTCTCTTTTTTCACCTGCCATGGTTTTCTTCCACAGTTCGGTACCGGCCGGTACACTTTCAGGATTGGTGATCATCTGAAACTTCAGTTCATCATTTTTCTTGAAAGCATCGATAACGGCTTTGAATGCAGGGTACTTGGCAGCATTATCGCCTTTCACCAGCAAGTTCATCTTAGAACCCAGGTAAGCATCTTTGATAGCTCTCATCCAAACATTCATCTGATTGTCGGTTGAATCCAACACAGGAATTCCGGGGAGCTTATCACCTTTACGCTGTTCCTCGGGTAAAGAGAGAAAAGAGGCCATACTGCTGAACGGAGCACCATAAAAACCCGCCTTTTTAAACGCTGCAACATTCATGTTGAGGTTCAGGTTGGTATTCAGATAGGTACATACCGCTTCTTTCTTTTGTTCATCATCCATCGTAATAAATACCTTACCATCCTTGTCGATCGTAATCAATACAATGTCTTTATCGGGAGCTACTTTGGCAGCCACAGAGTTAGGTGTGGTTACGGCAATAGCTTCAGCCGGTTTGAACTTTGTAGTTAAGATAAAGAACGACAACAGGAGAAAGGCCACATCACACATGGCTGTCATGTCGATGTTGGTACTTTTACGAGGTAATTTGGCTCTTCCCATTGTTAATTATTTATATGCATTCACTAATTAGATTCAAAACATTTGATTTTCCATACAAACAATCAACGATTATTTGTAGTTAGCAGCAAAGCTTTGAGTTAAAGTGAATCCAGACTCATCGATACCATAAGTGATACCATCGATACGTGTAGTAAATACGTTATACATCACGATCGCAATAGCAGAAGTACCGATACCCAGTGCTGTATTATACAAGGCCTCAGAGATACCTTGAGACAGTTCACGAGCAGCTTCTCCACCACCTTCATCACCCAATTTAGAGAATGAACGGATCATACCCAATACGGTACCGAACAGACCCAGTAGGGTTGCTACAGAAGCGATAGTAGAAAGGAACACAAGGTTCTTCTCCAACATTGGCAATTCCAATGCAGTAGCTTCTTCGATTTCTTTTTGGATATTCAATACTTTCTGCTCAGTAGCCAATTCAGTATTGGTGATCATTTCTTTATACTTACGCAGACCTGCTTTCATTACATTACCTACAGATCCTTTTTGCTTATCACACTCAGCCAAAGCTTTGTCTACTTCTTTGTTTGCTAAGTGGAACTGTACTTTACGGATAAATTCAGCGATGTTACCAGCACCGGTAGCTTTTGATACAGTCAGGAATCTTTCGATACTGAAAGTAACAGCAGTCAGGAAGGTACCAATCAAAATAGGTACTACGATACCACCTTCATACATTTTTGTAAATGTACCCTTTGGACCAGCATGTGAAGGCCAGAACCAATGGCTTGGATCAGGATCTGGATTTGTAAAGTTACCTGCACTACCTAATACTACGCGCCAGATGAAATAACCACCCAGGATACATAAAACGGGGGCAAGGGTTGCAACTAAATTACTGCTCTTCTTTGGTTGAACAGACGTTGAGCTTTTTGAAGCTGTTGCAGTTGGTTTTGTCTCAGCCATGATTCGATTGATTTTTGTTTTTTAAAATAACAGTTGATTTAAAAAATATCCTCGCAATGCTAATGAAAAATCTTTGAAGTCACTCAAACACTGTTTCATCAGTCCGAAAGGGGTTACAAAATAGGTAATTTCCTGAAAGCGGCAAATTTGATTCAGCAAAAAACCGCATTTATCCGCTATTTCAGGGATGGCAAGATAAGAGGAATACAAATACCCTCAAGACCTTTTCACCGACCCAAATTAAAGATTTTACCATTCATACAACACTATCCTAAAAAAAATTGTTGATTCCTTTACCAACCTATCTTTAACGATTATTCAAAACCATTTTACACTGAAACAATGAGAAATTATTTTATCGCAGCAGCAATGCTGGCGGCCACAGTATCGTCAGCGCAGAACCGGGATACGACCCGACCTGCAGGTGCACCTCAGCTGAACAATCTTCAAGCCCCCGGTGGCTTTCCAGGTGCTCAGCGTCAGGGACCGCGTTCTTACAAGGACGTAATTACCAATAAAGCCATCTCTCAGAAAGGGATGATTACAGTACATAAAGTAGATGACAAATACTACTTTGAAGTACCTAACAACATTTTGGGTCGTGAAATCTTGGCTGTAACCCGTTATATCAAAGTACCTGCCATTTCCGGAAACGGAAGAGGTGCTTATGGTGGAGAGGTAGCGAATCAGCAAACCCTTGCTTTTGAAAAAGGACCGAGCAATAATGTTTTCCTGCGTACCATCACCCTGGTAAACGCTGCTGATCCTAAAGATGATATCTATCAAGCTGTTACAAATTCTAACTTGAACGCCATTGCAGCTGCTTTCCCTATTGCTGCATTTGGCAAAGACAGTGCTTCAGTTGTATTGGATGTAACTGATTATTTTAAAGGTGATAATCAGGTAGTAAGCATCAACGCTGGTATTAAGCGTTCGTTGGGTTTAGGTCCGATTGCTGCTGACAGATCCTTTATTCAAAAGATTAGTACTTATCCTATCAATACTGAGATCAGAAGCGTTAAGACATTTAATGCTGCCGGAGCTGCTGCTCCTGCTGGTTTTGGTGGACAAGGTGGTGGTGCTACTATTCCCGCTGCTAATTCCGCAGGTGCAGTTACCATAGAACTGAATACTTCTATGTTATTGTTGCCTGAAAAACCAATGACTCCTAGAATCGCTGATAAGCGTGTAGGTTTCTTTACAGATGATTATGTACTCTTTGGTGATAATCAACAAAAAGTAGAGAACAAAGAATTTGCTGTTCGTTGGAGATTGGAACCTAAAGATGAAGATGTTGAAAAATGGAAAAGAGGCGAACTCGTTGAGCCTAAAAAACCCATTATTTATTATATCGATCCTGCTACTCCCAAGCAGTGGAGAAAGCACCTGATCCTTGGTGTAAACGATTGGCAGAAAGCTTTTGAAAAAGCCGGCTTCAAAAATGCTATCGTAGGTAAAGAGTGGCCTGAGAACGATACCACTATGAGTCTGGAAGATGCTCGTTTCTCTGTGATCCGCTATTTCGCATCTCCTACTGAGAACGCTTATGGTCCGAATGTACATGATCCTAGAAGTGGTGAGATCCTGGAAAGCCATATCGGTTGGTACCATAATGTAATGAAACTGGTACATGACTGGTACATGGTGCAAGCTGCCGCTACAGACCCACGTGCCCGCAGCATGAAGTTTGATGATGACCTGATGGGTGATCTGATTCGCTTTGTGTCTTCTCACGAAGTTGGACATACCCTTGGTCTGCGTCACAACATGGGTAGCAGTAGTAAGACTCCGGTTGAAAAACTGCGTGACAAAGCTTGGGTAGAAGCCAATGGACATACCGCTTCTATCATGGACTATGCTCGTTTCAACTATGTAGCACAGCCTGAAGACAATATCAGCAAAGCAGGTTTATATCCTCGTATTGGTGATTATGACCAGTGGGCAATTCGTTGGGGTTATGGATATATTGCCGGTAACAAT
The DNA here is from genome assembly GCA_964392685.1 of uncultured Sediminibacterium sp. Classification (GTDB taxonomy): domain Bacteria; phylum Bacteroidota; class Bacteroidia; order Chitinophagales; family Chitinophagaceae; genus Sediminibacterium. The sequence goes on along the minus strand of CAYMQQ010000045.1, from coordinate 4,349 downwards.
GAAGAAGAAGTAAAGAAAAACAGCAGCAAGCTGATTACCGAAACGCTGAAAGCCAATCCACGTACATGGTTTGGTACTTATGAGTCAGGTAACCAAGCTGATCCTAGAAGTCAGAGCGAAGACCTGAGTGATAATGCTGTGAAAGCAAGTGATTATGGTATCAAAAACTTACAGCGCTTATTGGCCGGCTTACCTGAGTGGACCAAAGAAGAAGGTGATCTGAATACCAATATTGCAACTATGTACGGACAGTTATTAGGACAGTATCGTCGTTATATTGGTCATGTTAGCCGTAACATTGGTGGCGTTTATGAAACTTTCAAAGTAGCTGAGCAGGATGAGCCTGTATATGAGGTGACACCAAAAGCTATGCAGCGTGATGCATTGGGTTATCTGAATCGTCAGGTATTCCAAACACCAACATGGTTGATTGATAAAAAGATCTGGAACAAGATCAATCCTCCCGGTACTGCTGATCCATTGGCTTCAGCTCAGGAAGGCGCATTGGCCGGATTGCTGACACTTGACAGATTGAACCGTATGCAATATTGCGCTGATCGTTTTGGTGCAGATAAAGCATACAGTGCATTGGAAATGATGAATGATCTTCAGTCTGATTTGTTCAGCGAACTGAAATCCAACAAAGCGATCGATAACTATCGTAGAATGTTGCAGAAAAGCTATGTTGACAAACTGAATTCACTTTTGAATCCTCCAACAACTACCATCACCATCACATTGGGTGGTGGCGGATTCAACAATCCTTATGCATCAGGTGCAAACAGCCGTAGTGATGTATACAGTATTGCCCGTGCACAATTGACTCAGTTGCGTTCACAAGTAGCTGCAGCTGCAGCAACAAATCCTGATAGAATGAGCAAGATTCATTTACAGGACTTAGCTGAAAAAATCAAAAGAGCATTAGATCCTAAATAAATGACCTTCTATCTTTTAAAAGGCGCAGTAACTCAATACTGCGCCTTTTTTAATTTGATCCGCCTGAGGCGGAAGGCAATTTGCAAATGCGAAAATGATAGCACCCTTTGGCTACGCCAAAAAGCCTCTCACGTTATCCCATTTTCAAATTATCTCATTTTCAAATTGTACAATTTTCTCCATAGGAGTTCTTAGAACAAATTATCTTATATTGTGTAAAACCATTCCCATGCTAGAACCATGGCGCACCGGTAAGGTGATCAAAATTGAAGATGCAACCGAGTCGACTCGTCGCTTCTGGATTGAAATTCCGGAACTGAGTTCTTTTGACTTCAAACCCGGACAATTTGTTACGCTTGATCTTCCTATTCATGAGAAAAAGAACAAACGCTGGCGCAGTTATTCCATTGCCTCTGCGCCTGATGGAACCAATATCATTGAACTGGTAATTGTTTTATTAGAAGATGGGGCAGGCACCAATTATTTATTCAAAGAGGTACAAGTAGGTACAGAATTAATCCTTCGTGGACCTCAGGGTGTATTTACTTTACCGGAACATTTGGATAAAGATCTGTTTTTGATATGTACCGGAACCGGTATTGCACCTTTCCGCTCTATGGCACATCATATACATCAGCATAAAATCCCACATCAAAATATTCATATCATTTTTGGTTGTCGCAAACATGGTGATTGTTTGTATGGACCAGAGTTGAAACAATTAGAAAAAGATGAGCCGGGCTTTTATTATCATCCTGTTTTCTCACGTGAAGAGTTAGTTCAGGAAGGTGCTTATAAAGGTTATGTACATGGTGTGTATGAAGACTTACTTCGTATTCAAAAAACACCGGCTTACTTTTACCTCTGCGGATGGAAAAACATGATCGACGAAGCCAAACAGCGCATCATTGCTTTAGGATATGATAAAAAAGATATCCATCTGGAGTTGTACGGTTAGCGCTATTGATGATTTTTTACTGCAATGGTTATAAAATAATCAAAGATCGGTTCCCTTTTGTAAAGAATATCGTTCAATACATGCATTCCTCTTTTTATAAGCTTTTGATTGTACTCAACAAGATTCAATTGAACAGGATGTAACATATCTCCGGGTAAAAGTTGAAATATTTTTTTGAGAACATTACTGCGATGGCAATCCACAGAAATAACCATCACGCCCCCGGGCTTTAAAGCAGCTACTAAACGATCATAACAAAGTTCAATATCATTGACATGATTGATAGCATTTATGCAAAAGATGATATCAAATGTTTCTTTCTGTTGAAAGGTTTCCAAAGGCTGATGTAAAAAATTAACCCATGGATAATCAGACGCATTGAAATGAGGTAATTCAGCATACTTATGCAACAATGGATCAACAGCAGTTACATGATTTCCTTTCAATACCATAAAAATGCCCGCCGGACCACAACCTGCGTCCAAGATCTGTTGTTGGCCTTGAACGGTTAAGAAAGGCGCTATACTTTTTAAAATTGCATCCCAATACGCGCTTTTACTTGTCAGGTATTCCTCTACATTTTTAGTCCGCAGATATTTTTGCCACCATTTATATTCCAGTTTCTGTGCAATCTTCCACTTAAGATTCGATTTTTCCATGCAGAAAGATTACGTTAAAGCTGTTAAAACCAATGATTTTACTTAGCTCAAATGAACTCTCTCTTGTTTAATGCTGTCAA
>CAYMQQ010000045.1:0-1706 GCA_964392685.1 uncultured Sediminibacterium sp. | reverse complement strand
TTGCTACCCGAACACGTTCCTAAAATTGATTTTGAAATACAAAAAATTAATGAAGCCTACAGGTATAATGTAGCAGATTTGAATTTTATTTTGGATCATGCCCGAAAAAAAGGATTTATTGTGGCAGCTGTTAAAACCATTGATTTTACTTCTCTCAAATGAACTCTCTCTTGTTTCATGCTGTCACGATGACGAATCGTTACTGTTCCATCTTCTTTTGTTTGATGATCGATGGTGACGCAGAAAGGTGTACCGATGGCATCTTGTCTGCGATAGCGTTTACCGATGGCATCTTTCTCCTCATAAAAACATTTGAAATGAGGCTTGCACTCATCCAGCAATTGCTTAGCAATCTCAGGCAATCCCTCTTTTTTCATCAATGGTAATATCGCCAATTTATTCGGCGCAATCTTAGCAGGTATACGCATCACAACCCTACTGTCTGAAGTACCATCTTCTTTGGTAATGGTTTCTTCTTCGTAAGCATGGCTCAATACCAGTAAGAACATACGATCTAGTCCAATAGAAGTTTCTACTACATAAGGAATATAGTTGCCGTAAGGCTTTCCGGTTGAAGGGTCTACATCCGCATCAAAATACTGTTGTTTCTTTTTGCTGTATTCCTGATGGCTCTTTAGGTCAAAATCTGTTCTGCTATGAATACCTTCAACTTCTTTGAATCCAAATGGAAATTCATATTCAATATCCAATGCTGCATCTGCATAGTGCGCCAATTTCACATGATCGTGGTAACGATATTTTTCCGCAGGAATTCCCAAACTGGTATGCCATTTCAATCGCGCTTCTTTCCAATAGTTATACCATTCCATTTGTGTTCCCGGACGAACAAAAAACTGCATTTCCATCTGCTCGAATTCACGCATGCGGAAAATGAATTGTCTGGCAACAATCTCGTTACGGAATGCTTTACCGGTTTGTGCAATACCAAACGGTATTTTCATACGGGCAGTTTTCTGCACATTCAAGAAATTCACAAAAATACCCTGCGCTGTTTCCGGACGTAAATAAATGGTATCCGCATCTTCAGCTACAGAACCCAATTGTGTAGAGAACATGAGGTTGAATTGGCGGATATCCGTCCAGTTAGCAGTACCGCTTACACTACAAACAATCTTTTGATCATTCATAAGTTGTTTCAATCCTGCAAAATCTTCAGCTGCCAGTAAACGGTCCATTTCAGCCAATAAAGTATCTGCTTCATTTGCTTGTCCACTTTCTCTTAACTGATCTGCTTTTGCTTCCAACAAATGATCAACACGGTATCTTTTCTTACTGTCTTTATTATCGATCATCGGATCACTGAAATTATCAACGTGACCACTGGCTTTCCATGTCGTAGGATGCATAAAGATGGCAGCATCAATACCCACGATATTATCATGCATTTGGGTCATGCTTCTCCACCAATAATCACGAATATTCTTTTTCAATTCGCTTCCATAAGGACCATAATCATATACGGCACTTAAACCGTCATAAATCTCACTACTCGGAAATACGAATCCATACTCTTTGGCATGGGAAATAATAGCCTGAAAACGATTGTCTTGCTGTATGCTCATAACGCGGCAAAAGTAAGATTTTTGAGCTACAAGCGGCAAGCAACAAGCTTCAAGTCTCATTACTTGCTGCTTGAAGCCTGTAGCTTGTAGCTTACCGCCCCCCCTTTCCTCACTTTTTTTCGC
>CAYMQQ010000044.1:9199-18106 GCA_964392685.1 uncultured Sediminibacterium sp. | reverse complement strand
CAGGTTTTACATTTTCATTGGCCAATGTACCGCTAGAGTTCAATGCTGTTCTTCCTAAATAAGAGGATGAACTGTATGTATTGAATCTAGAGTAAGCGCCGATACCTGTTAGGTTTCCGCTTTCACCATATGCCAAACGAACTTTGAACAGATCCCACCATTTAGCAACACCTGAATTAGCCCAGAAATCAGCTCCTGATATCACATAACTACCACTTGCTTTGTAGTAAGTTTGGTTACGTTGATTTTTACCAAACACAGATGATCCATCCACACGTATCGCACCTGTTACGAAGAACTGGTTACGGTATTTGAAGTTTTGCTGAACATAAGCACCTGAGATAGACAACTCACTTCTTTCATCAACAGGATCCAATCTGGTACTTGCTCCATTTACAGTTTGCACAAAGGGAGCAAGACCTCTTCCTTGCAACAGAGAGAAATTATTTTTTTCGTACTGTTGAGAGAATCCAACCTGCGTAACCGAATTGATATTGTTCGTGATATTTCTTGAATAGGTAGCATTCAGATCATGATTAATGGCAAAGAAATTATTATTCGCAGCACTTGAATAACCATTTTGTGTAGGATCCAATGCAGGACCACCTCCAAAGAATGCTGTGCTCACATTGTATGCGAATGGAGGAATATAGGTGTTCCCATTCTGTGCATAGTTATCAATACCCATGGTATAATCAACAGTCAATCCTGTGATCGGACGCAGTTTCAATCCCAAATTCGCAATCAAACGATTCGTGGTTTGACGCTGTTTAATATCCTCAATAACAGATACCGGATTGGCGCGACCACGCTCACCCACTGCACGAACATTACCCAAAGCATCTCTGGTCCAGATATCATGGAAATTACCAATGATGGTAACAGAGTTCATCGGGGAGAAGAAAGAGTTACCATCCGGCTTTTCATTGGCTGTACTATTGATATAGTTCAAACCTAAATTGAAGCTTGCCCATTTATTCAATACCTGATCGATATTACTGCGGAAGCTATAACGTTGGAAATCTGTATTTCTTACAATACCCTGATTGAAGAAATAAGAACCGGAGAGATAATATTTGGTCTTATCAGTACCACCACTGATAGAGATATTATTATCAGTACCATTGGCATTACGGAAGATATAATCTTGGTAGTCATAACGCGTTACAGGCGTGGTAGTCGTTACCGTAGAAAGGATATCTTGTGTAAACGCACCCGGACCATCTGTAGGACCTCCAAACTTAGTTGGTGCCTGATTCACATCTAATTTTTTACGCAGACTACTCGTTGTAAAATTGGTAGAGAAACTGATAGAAGGTGCACCACTCTTACCTTTTTTTGTGAAGATCTGAACCACACCTGCATTCGCTCGGCTACCATAGATAGCAGCGGCAGCAGCACCATTCAGTACTTCAATTCTTTCAATATCATTCGGATTGATATCCACCAATCGGCTTTGGCCAATGCTTCCTACAAAGTTTCCACCATCGTAGTTACCGGAAGTGTTGGTTACACGATTGGTAGCATTGTTCACAATCACTCCATCAATGATGTATAAAGGTTCTGATGATGAAGAAATAGAACTGATACCACGCAAGCGAACAGAAATACCACCTGCAGGATCACCTGAGTTTTGAGAGATCTGTGCACCGGCAGTTTTACCTTGTAATGCCGCCAGCACATTTCCGGTAGCGCCTTTATTCAGGTCTTCAGCACTTACAGAACTGATATAGCTACCCAACTGACGACGAGTGGTACCCTGTGAGTTACCGGTAACAATCACTTCATCTAATTTGGAAACATCTTCTGCTAATTCAGCATTCAGCGTATAACTATTGTTACCTGCTGTTACAGTGAATGAAGCTTGTTGTGTTTTGTAGCCGGTGCCGGAGAAAACCAGTGTATAGCTACCGGGTTTTAAAGAAGCAGAGAAATTAAAAGTACCATTGTTGTCTGTAGCGGCACCTACATTGTTTTCCCTGATGAATACGGAAGCAGCTTCTACAGCAGCTCCCCCTTTTGCAGTTACTTTTCCGGATACGCGAACTTGCGCAATACCCGCAGCCGTGATCAAACTTGTCAACAGCAGCAAGAAAGCTGTTTTCAGTAAGACCGGCTTCAAGAGCGGTTTCATTTTCATATTTCAGCGTTTATAGATAATTACAAAATAGTAATGCCTTGTTTCTTATAAGGTTCAAATACAGGATTCGATGGATCAAGCTCTGTGATAATCGTATCGATTTCATCCAGCCCACATATGGTCAATCGCTGATGTGTATTCAGCTTTTCGGAAATGGACAGTATCACTGTTTTTTCGGCAGCTTGTATCATTGCTTTTTTCACTTGTATCACTTCCCAATCATTATCTGTAATACCTGTTTCATCAATAGCATTGATACCCATGATACAGAGATCAGCTTTAATTCCTGCAATTTTGGAAATAGCTTCACCTCCTACAGCGATCTGTGAACTTTTAGAAATTTTATCTCCTAAAAAAATCACTTCAATATTCGGATGTTGTGCATACTCATGTGCAGCCGGAATACTACCGGTGAAAAATGTCGCATTCAAATCAGAAGGTAATAAACGTGCCATTTCAATAACAGTGGTTCCCCCTGTTGTAAGAATGAACATATTATTCCTGATCAGTGAAACCGCTTTACTGGCAATCACTCTTTTACTATCTGCCTTGTAGACATCTGATTTTAAAAAGGAACTATGAAAAGATTTAGATAAAGCACCACCATGTACTTTGATGATTTTATCCATGTCTGCAAGCTCATTCAAGTCGCGACGAATCGTATCTTCAGATACATTGATTTCATTGCTGAGATCAGAGGATAGTATACGATTATGTAAGTCTATTTGGCGTAAAATATAGGCCTGTCTTTCAGTTTTCAGCATAGCAGCAATAAATAAGTTCCCTTAAAATTAATGCGGGAAATTGCGTATTTCCAAATATTTTTTGCAAGAAATTGCACAATGATGCGTTTTTAAGTCTAATTTAAAGCCATGAATCCGAATATTTCAGCATTGTATACCATCGCAAAAAAGCCTGAAAGGGTCATCATTGGCTTAATGAGCGGCACTTCAGTAGATGGATTGGATGTGGCTTTATGCCGCATATCCGGACAAGGAACCCAAACAAACGTGCAATTACTGGCATTTGAGACCGTGGTGTATGAGAAAAGGTTCAAAGACCATATCAAGTCTGTGTTTTCAAAACGAAATGTTGACCTGGAAAAAGTTTGTCTGTTGAATGCATGGGTGGGAACAGAACATGCTTCAATTATCCTGAGTTGTTTGAAGAGATGGAATATAGATCCTGCTTCAGTAGACTTGATCGCCAGTCATGGACAAACTATTTATCATGCTCCTAAATTATTACACCCGGATGATGAATTTGAAAATGCTACTTTACAAATAGGTGATGGAGATCATATTGCCGTGAAGACGGGCATCATTACGCTCAGTGACTTCAGACAGAAACATGTTGCCGCCGGTGGTGAAGGCGCACCATTAGCAGTGTATGGTGACTATTTGATTTTTAGTAGTCGCAAAGAAAATCGCATCATGTTGAATATTGGAGGTATTGCCAATTTTACTTATCTCCCTTCAGGATTAGATGTAGCTGAAGTATTCAGTACTGATGTAGGCACCGGAAATACATTGATGGATGCTTATGTGCAAGCGCATTTTCCGGGAAAGTATTTTGATGAAAACGCCGCCATCGCAAGACAAGGAAAAATACATGGAGCTTTATTACAAGCTTTGAAAGACAATGATTTTTTCACCAATGATTTCCCGAAAACTATTGGACCGGAATTGTTCAATCTTGATTATCTCAATGCTGCGTTGCAAAAAGCTGCTAGCAGTGATCTTTCGCACGGAGATATCATGGCAACGCTCAATCGATTTTCTGCAGACATGATTGTGGATGCATTACACAGATGTATGACCCATAGAACTGATTTTGTGGTTTATACCAGCGGTGGTGGTATGCATAACCCTTTACTCATGGAACATATTCATGAGCAGTTACCCGGTATTATATTTAGAGACACTGCAGAATTGGAAGTAAATCCAGATGCCAAAGAAGCAGTATTGTTTGCTATTCTAGCCAATGAGGCGGTAGCCGGTGGACAAGTAGCCCTTGGTGCCGGTAGAAACGGAATTCCTGCCGTTAGTATGGGTAAGATCAGTTTTCCGGCTTAGCAGATAAATCTTTGAATTTATTTTTCGATAATGGAAAATGATTAGATGGTATGATTTACCATCCAACATGCTAAAGAACGCTTTATCCTATTTCAGATGATTGGGATTTCAGGTCTTCCTACTTTCACGAAAATGAAAAGTATGAAAGCAATCTTTATAGTATTCCTGCTCTTAACAGGTACCATTGTTTCTGCGCAAACAAATAATATCATTGAAAAAAAGAAGTTTCATTTTGGTGCAGAACAAGATACCAGTGCCGGATATGCTCAGGCAGTGAAAGTGGATAATGTGATCTATGTTTCCGGAACTGTTGCGCGTGATATTACACCGGCATCTATCAAAAGATTATATCAAACCATTGAAAGAAGTCTCGCAGCATTCGGCGCTAGTTTACAAAATGTAGTAAAAGAGAATCTATATACCACTGACATCGAGGCAATGAAAACCCACAATGAAGCCAGAAAAGAAATGTATAAAGGAGATTATCCCGCGGCTACATGGGTACAGATTAGTCGACTTTATATGCCCGATGCGAAACTAGAAATCGAGGTTATTGCTCATCTTCCTAAAAATAAAAATTAACGGCGGCTAGCGATCAATAAATTCAAGTCGGTGAACTTCAAATCGAACTTTTGACTGATATAGAAATCGGTCAGTGCTCCTTTGAACATATAGATACCTTCTCGAAGGTTGAAGTTATGCCATACCATTTCTTCCAGTCCCCCTTCATCGCTCACTTCCAGAATTAAGGGCATGAGTACATTACTGATGGCCTGACTCGCTGTCCTGGCAAAACCACTGGGAATATTGGGTACGCAATAATGAATGACATCATGCTTTACAAATGTGGGATGCTGATGACTGGTTAATTCACTGGTCTCGAAACAACCGCCTCGATCAATCGCTACATCAATAATAATACTACCCGGACGCATAGCTGCTACCATTTCTTCTGTTACCACTACCGGCGCTCTTCCAAATTCATTACTTAATGCACCTACTGCTACTTCACAGGTTTTTAATTGTTTTGAAAGTATACGTGGTTCTAATACACTGGTCCAGATTCTTTGTCCGAGATTATTCTGCAATTGCTTCAAGCGATACACATTATTATCAAACACTTTTACAGAAGCACCCAGTGCCAAAGCATTCCTAGTTGCGAATTCACCCACAATACCGGCGCCAACAATCACTACTTTGGTGGGAGGTATACCACTGATACCACCTAATAAAACACCTTTACCCTTATTAAAGCTACTGAGGTATTGTCCTGCAATCAACATCACCGCACTACCTGCAATCTCACTCATACTTCTTACGATCGGATAAGTACCACTGGCATCTTTGAAATTTTCAAAACTTAACGCCGTGATCTTCTTTTCCATCATCTTTTCGATGTACTCTTTTCTTAATGCAGAAAGATGTATGGGAGAAATAATGGTTTGATTCAACTGTAACAAAGGCATATCCTCTGCAACAGGGGGAGCACTTTTAACAAGTATGGGGCATTTGAAAATTTCAGCTCGATCATATACGATGGTAGCACCCATTTCAGAATAATCACGATCAGAATAATGGCTGCCCTCTCCTGCTCCATGTTCTACCACCACCTGATGTCCATTCGAAATCAATACCCCAACCGCATCCGGTGTGAGTGCGATCCTATTTTCTTGAAAAGCGATCTCTTTTGGAATACCAATATGCAATTTTGCACCCTGAGGTTTAATATCAAGGGTCTCTTCCAATGTTTCATACGCAAATGAAGTACTGATAGAAGGTTTACTGGTAGCCATGTGGGGTTATAAGTTGGATGGAAAATGGATCTTATTGTTTACTATAACTGATAAAATTCAGTCATTAAAGTTAGGACATTCCATGCAGAATCAAACAGCTGTTGCATCTGTGTATAAACGTCGAGTAGAGGGATCTAGTATTTCGAGGTATACATGAAAGGTATCATCGGGTAAAAGTCCGGATGCTTTTTCCGGCCATTCTATTAAACAATAATCACCGCTATTCAACTGATCTTCTATTCCAGCCTCCATTGCCTCTTCTTCATCTTTTAAGCGATACCAATCCATGTGCAATACAACACCTGCATCTTTACTCTGGTATTGATTAACGATGGCAAAAGTGGGACTCCCCACCGCATCTGTTACGCCCAGGTATTCACAAAGTGCATGAATGAAAGTTGTTTTCCCGGTACCCATTTCAGCATGAAAAGCCCATACCTTATGTTTCTTGCCAGACGCCCAAAGCACTTTTGCAACCTCCTTAATCTGCGCCAAACCAAAAATTGCATCCATGGGGCAAAGGTAACGAGAAGAGAGGTCAAAGGTGAAAGGTGAAAGGGAAATTTGAAATACCTAATCAATCACCTCTTTTGACTTTTCACCTTTCACTTTTCACCTTTCTTGCAACCATGATGTAGAAATATTCTTCTCAAATCGAAAGAGCGTGCTTCTGCTATTTGGTAAATTTGTGATTCATTAACCTCAACCCCACAATATTGATTATGGAAAAAGTGAATTGGAAAGTGGAAGGTATGACCTGCACCAATTGTGCTCTTACAGTAAATAAATACCTGCAATCGCAGGGAATGCAAAATGTAAAAGTGAATTTTATAGGAGGCGATGTAAGTTTTGAATTACCTGAAAACAGCTCTACTACAGCAATAGCCAAAGGCATTAACGGTCTTGGATATACGGTGAAGAATGATGACAGCGATGATTCTTCAAAAAAATCAAAGCGCTTATTCTCCAATCATTTGCAACGTTTTTGGTTTTGCTTTGTATTTACAGCCCCATTGATGCTACACATGATTCCCGGTGTACATATTCATTTCCTGATGAACCCTTATGTACAACTTGGACTCACCATTCCTGTTTTTATAGTTGGAATGGATTTCTTTGGTAGGAGCGCTATCAAAAGTCTGCTCAAGGGTATCCCGAATATGAATGTTTTGATTGCACTTGGTGCGGTAGCAGCATTCGGGTATAGTTTATATGGTACATTGATAGGCAGAGCTGAAGAATTTCTGTTTTATGAAACAGCTGCCACCATCATCACATTGGTTTTTCTTGGTAACTGGATGGAAGATCGCTCAGTAGAAACCACACAAGCAGCCCTGAAAAAATTAGCGGTCAAGCAAAAATCCATGGCGAATATGATCGCCTATGATGACCAACATCAGGAACATGTTTTTCCGGTAGAGAGTACCAGCTTAAAAGTGGGTGATCTGTTATTGATCAAGAGCGGAGAACAAGTACCGATGGATTGTAAAATTTTATGGGGAGAAGCACAGATCAATGAAGCGATTATATCAGGTGAAAGTGTTCCTGTTTTCAAAAAAATGAATGACCACCTGATCGGAGGAAGTATACTGGAAAGCGGTACTATCAAAGCTTATGTAACTGCAGTTGGAGAAGACACAGTACTTTCCAATATTCTTCGACTGGTAAGGGATGCACAATCTGAAAAACCTCCGGTGCAACAATTGGCAGATAAAATCAGCGCCATCTTCGTTCCAACAGTAGTGAGTATTGCAGTCATTACAGTACTGATCAACTATTTCGCTACAGATATTGGCTTTGGCGCCAGTTTATTAAGAGGTATTGCCGTTCTTGTCATTTCATGTCCCTGTGCCATGGGATTGGCAACTCCGGCTGCTATTGCCGTAGGTCTCGGACGAGCAGCTCGTAATGGTATTTTATTTAAGAATGCAAAAAGTCTGGAGATCTTTAAAAGTATCAAGCAAGTAGTATTTGATAAAACCGGCACGCTGACTACAGGACATTTTGATATAGTAGGTGCATCAGTGGGTCAATGGTCAATTGTGAATGGTCAATGGGAGAAAATATCTAATGAAGTGAATACTTCTAACAACATAATCACTCCTGACGAATTCAAAAGAATTGCCTATTCTCTTGAAAAATATTCCAATCATCCGATCGCCAGTGCTATCAGTAAAAACTGGAAGAGTAAAGAGGATATCCGATGGGCAAAAATTGAAGAAGTGAAAGGATTGGGGATGCAAGCGACTGATAAAGATGGAAACACTTATATAGCAGGTTCATTCAAAGCTGCAGCAGCACTTACAAACGATCATTCTCACAATGTGTATATCATTCGAAACAATGAATTATTAGGATGGATTGATGTTGCTGATGAAATAAGAGTTGAAGCCAAGGAAGTGATTAGTTCTCTTAAAAACAGAGGCATCAAAACCATATTATTGAGTGGCGATAAAAAAGAAAAATGTGAACAGGTCGGAAAAGAACTAGGTATTGATGTAATCATAGGAGAGCAAACTCCTGAGCAAAAGCTCGAAAAAATTGCGCAATTCAATCAGGAAGTACCCACTGCGATGGTGGGTGATGGCATTAACGATGCACCTGCATTGGCAAAAGCAACAGTAGGTATTTCATTAAGCGATTCTACCCAAGTAGCCATGCAAAGTGCGCAAGTGGTTTTAATGAATCATGGATTGAAGAATTTACCACTAGCACTTGGATTGGGTAAACACACCTATATCACTATTAAAGAGAACCTTTTCTGGGCATTTGCTTACAACATAGTGGCCATACCCGTTGCTGCGCTTGGTTATCTTAATCCAACATTCGGTGCTTTGGTGATGGGATTAAGTGATGTTGTACTCGCTGTAAATTCGGTTCGTTTGAATTTTAAGAAAGT
>CAYMQQ010000044.1:0-9099 GCA_964392685.1 uncultured Sediminibacterium sp. | reverse complement strand
TTTCACCCAAATGAACTCTCCCCTCTCCATCCTCCAACACTACTGGAAGCATGATCAATTCCGACCGATGCAGGAAGAGATCATTCAGTCGGTATTAGATGGAAAAGATACACTGGCTTTATTACCAACCGGCGGAGGAAAATCCATTTGCTTTCAAGTACCCGCTTTATTGATGGACGGCCTTTGTTTGGTGATTAGTCCGTTAATTGCTTTGATGCAGGATCAGGTGTCTCATTTAACGGAAAAAGGAATTCCGGCAGCATCACTCAATAGTGGAATGACCTATGCTGAAGTAAAATCTATCTTACAAAAAGCATCTCGAGGCGATTATAAATTTTTGTATGTATCTCCGGAAAGAATTGAATCTGCTTTATTCAAAGAATACCTATCCGTTTTAGATATTAGCCTAATCGCTGTTGATGAAGCACATTGCATCTCACAATGGGGTTATGATTTTAGACCACCTTATTTACGGATCGCTGCTTTACGTGAAGAGTTGGAAAGGGTTACCATCATTGCACTGACTGCTTCAGCTACAGAAAAAGTAAAAGACGATATCATTCAAAAACTACTATTAGAAAATGTAGCCGTCTTTCGTCAGTCATTTGAGCGCGCCGCTCTTTCTTACAGCTGTTTTGAAACAGAAAGTAAGATCAATAAATTGATACAAATACTACAAGGAGTTCCGGGAAGTAGTATTGTTTATGCCAATAGTAGAAGATTAACCAAAGAAGTCTGTCAGCTATTACAACTACAGGGTATCACTGCTGATTTTTATCATGCCGGATTAACACAGGAAGAAAGAGAAAGAAAACAAACAGCATGGATTCAGGATCAGGTTCGGGTGATGGTTTGCACCAATGCATTTGGAATGGGAATTGATAAACCCTCTGTTCGTTCAGTGATCCATTACAATGTACCCGATTGTTTAGAAAATTATTACCAAGAGGCAGGTCGCGCCGGAAGGGATGGTAAAAAAGCTTTCGCCGTTTTATTGTACCATCCGAATGATGTATTGCAATTACAGGAATTACCGGATAAAAAATTCCCGCCTGTTACTACCATCCAATCTATTTACCAGTCGCTTGCGGATTTTTTTCAATTACCGGTTGGCTCCGGTGAGGGGGCTTATTTTGATTTTGACTTGCGACAGTTCACAGAGAATTTTAAACTTGATACCACCACCGTCATTAATACTTTAAAAGTACTCGAACAAGAAGGACATATCAGTTTTGCAGAAAGTATTTTTCTTCCATCTCAGGTCATGTTTACCACCGACAAAGAAGCATTGTATGCATTTGAAAATGCGCAACCATCATTAGAAACACTGATCAAAATATTACTGCGTACTTATGAAGGAATTTTTGACAATCGTGTTTCCATATTCGAATCATCGCTCGCTAAAGTCATGAGGACCGAACCTTCCCATATTCAACATCAGTTAAAGGAATTAGCAGCTTATGGAATCATTGAATACCTACCGAAAAAGGAGTCTCCACAAATCCATTACTTATTGAATCGTGCACCCGCCAAATATTTACATATTGATCATGATACCTATTACGCGAGAAAAAAAAATTATACCGATCGTGTACAAGATATGATTCGTTACCTGGGTGATGCAGATAGCTGCAGAAGCCGTTTGATCGGTAATTATTTCGGCGATACAAATTTATCTGCCTGTGGCATTTGCGATCACTGTCTGATCAAGAAGAAAAAAGAACTTAGTCATCAGGATTTTAGTGTAATCGAAAAGCACATTAGAAATACACTCACGAATACCACTCAACCGATTGATCAATTGTTAGTACAGCTATCTACTTTCTCCAAAGAAAAAGTATGGACCGTTTTAGATTTTCTACAAACGGAAGGTGAATTGATGATCAGTGAAAATGGACAAGTATCTCTTCTGAAATACTAATTACCTTCTTCTTGTAGACCTGGATCTTCCTCCCAAACCTAATGCACCCAGTAAGCTTCTGGTAATGACACTGGCAGCAGTTCTTCCTACTTGACGAACAACGGGGTTATCAAAAAAGCTTTCTTCTTTTTTGGGTCTTCCACTCTGTTTAGGTTCTTCGGCAGCTTCTATTTCTTTTGATTTCTCAGCTGCTTCTTCCAGTTTAGCCGTTAATATTTCATAGGCACTTTCGCTATCGATCTCTTTACTGTATTTGGCTGCTAGTTTACTGGAACTCACCAACTGTTCAATCTCTGCATCTGTTAATACATCCATTCTACTTCTGGGAGCACATAACATGGTATGCACTAATGGAGTGGGAATTCCTTTTTCATTCAATAACGTCACGAATGCTTCACCAATACCTAATTGAGTCAGCAATTCATCGGTTTGATAAAATTCAGTTTCCGGAAAATTTTCTGCTGCTTGTTTGATTGTTTTTCGATCTGCTGCTGTGAAAGCACGCAATGCATGCTGAATCTTCAAACCCAATTGACTCAAGATAGCAGCCGGTATATCCTGCGGGTTCTGGGTACAAAAGAAAATACCAATGCCTTTGGATCGTATGAGTTTGATGACTGTTTCTATTTGCTGCAACAAAGCTTCCGAAGCTTCATTAAATACCAAATGGGCTTCATCAATGAATAAAACCAACTTGGGTTTATCCATATCCCCTTCCTCAGGACAACTTGCATACAACTCTGCTAATAATTGTAACATAAAAGTAGAAAACAGTTTAGGTCTGTCTTGCATATCGGTTACCCGCAAAACATGGATCATTCCTCTGCCATCATCACTGATGCGCATCAGGTCATCTACTTCAAAACTTTTTTCACCAAAGAAAACATCTGCACCTTGCTGTTGAAGTTCTATCACTTTACGAAGAATGGTTCCTGTTGAAGTGGTCGATATTTTGCCGTATTCCTTTTCGATCTCTGCTTTTCCTTCATTACCGATGTATTGCAATACTTTGATAAAATCTTTTAGATTCAATAAAGGCATTTGATGATCATCACAATACTTAAAGATGACAGCTACCAGACCTCCTTGTGTATCATTCAATCCTAGTATTTTACTCAATAAAACCGGACCAAATTCACTAACAGTGGCACGCAAACGAACACCGGGTTGATTACTCAATGTAAGCAGCTCTACCGGAAAAGCTGTGGGTGAGAACTCAACACCCAATTTCTTACTACGCTCAATTAATTTTTCATTAGCAGTTCCTGCGGCAGCAATACCACTGAGATCTCCTTTGATATCCATTAATACAACAGGCACACTGTTATCACTCAAGTATTCACTGATCAGTTGGAGTGTTTTTGTTTTACCGGTACCCGTAGCACCGGCAATAAGCCCATGACGGTTCAATGTTTTCAATGGCAATGAAATGGATGCACCTTCTACCACTTCACCATCCAACATGCCCATCCCTATTTTCACATGTTCACCTTTAAACGCATAACCCGTTGTAACTGATTGTAAAAAAGCCTGTTTGTCTGCCATGATCTCTGATTTATCACTCAATTTAAAATAAATGAACCAAGCTCAGACAATAATTTTTTTTATTATATTTTATTGTTTTTCAATAAAAAATCATTATTTAGCGTTCAAATACTGCTTATGCGTTTTATGAATTGGCTATTTATTGGCATTCGAATTATCATCCTTTGTCTAGGATTGTATATACTGGCTCTTTTTATTTGGCCGAGCATATGGCAGCCAAAATTTGAATCGTTTCCTAATCAAACTGTTACTTTCATGGATTATGAACCTGATGCTTATGAAAAGCAGTTATTTTCAATTGACGACAACTTACCTCACCATCGTTATCGGCAGATATCAGATAGTATCAAACACATTCAAAATCTAGAGAAATTTACGAACAATCTTCACTTAAGTGGCTGGGGATTCAGCACCATAGGATTCTTTAAAAGGTATCAAAAAGACATCATCATTTTTGATAGCACTTACAGTCGTCATAACATCCAACACATTCCCGACACTACTTATTTTATCAGTCTGAACGGATATTACTTAAGAGAAGATCATAGTACTTTCAGAAAAAAGGATTCTACTTTTTTAAAGTATCCCGTTATAACTAAACGAGACACGATCAACCATAGTATTTCGGGACACTATGAAATAAAACCATTATTAGTGGATGTGCGAGATCTTCCTGATAAAATCATTAGTCCATATGAGGAAAAAAGAGAATTACTCGTTCGAGTGAGTAAAAGCCAATTTACCTGGTATTTAATCATGATGATTCCTATTGCTTTGCTCATATTATTACTCTTTTTATGGGGTGTGATACTTCAAATGATTCGTGTTATTGAAGACATTGCCAATCAAGAAGCATTTAGAAAAAAAACGTACCGAAGACTATATATTATCGCTGCTAGCCTATGGAGTAATGTCTTGATAGGACTCATTATAAAATATGTTGCAAACTTTAAATTCAGCTCTCATATTGATCAAGCATTTTATTTAAGGTTCTCAGATTTCTTTTTCACCAATATCAGCTACATAATTAGCGGGTCTATCGCTTTTTGTCTCGCACATGCATTTAGAAAAGGATATCAATTACAAAAAGAACAAGAACTCACTATTTAATATTTAAATCTATTCATAATGAGGCTTTATAAAACAATTGCATGGATCGTATTGGTAATGTCGTTGATCAATATCATTGCAATGGTATCAGGTATTAAAGGATATGGAGACGACCGGTTTATTGTTAAAGTAGCTCCTAAAGAAGAAAGCACTTTAAGCAAACAACCCATCAAACAATTTGAAGGTTCAGCACTGTATTTTAAAGGTGATTTTGAGATCAAAGATTTCTCATGGTGGCAAAGAGCTTTATTATCACAAAACACAAAAGAAGCTGTATGCATGAGCTTACTAGCTGTACTAGTATTACTCATTATAAAAACAGTTGAAAAAGGAAGCGCCTATCATCGTAAAATAGGCACATACATATTCTATGGTGGTATTGTATTTGCTTTCTCTACGATCATTGAAATCATTCAACGTGCATTTTTAAAAGCTGAAGTGTTATCAAGAACCAATGGAGATTTTTACTTGCTAAGAAATGAGGTCTCCATTTTACCTGACACCTACGTTGGATTGATACTATTTATCTTTAGCGCCGTATACACCGAAGCCTATAAATTAAAAACCGAACAAGACCTTACCATCTGATGCCCATTGTTGTAAACCTAGATATCATGCTTGCCAGACGAAAGATGAGTCTCACCGAACTCAGTGAGCGGGTGGGCATCACCATTGCCAACATGAGCATCCTAAAAAGTGGAAGAGCCAAAGCCATCCGCTTCTCCACCCTAGAAGAAATATGCCGTATTCTAGATTGTCAGCCTGGAGATATTTTGGAGTATATGGATGAGGAGGGGTATAAGAAATTGTTTGAGAGATGACCATAGTCGATGGTCGATGGTCCATGGTCCATAGTATATCCAAAGGTTTTCCTAAACCATGGACCATGGTCTATGGACTATGAACTACAGCTCCTCCTCCCGCTCCAACATCAAAATGGCACTCTGGGGAACGATGAAGTATTTTTCATTTTCGTACATCACTTCTGTGGCGCCACTGAGTAAGAATATGGCGAGGTCGCCTTCTCTGGCTTGCAAGGGCACATATTTTACTTGTTCATCTTCTGTCTTCCAGGGTTCATCATCTACCGGCATGGGAATGGCATAACCCGGACCTGTTTTGATGATATACCCTTGCTGTACTTTTTCTCTTTCCTGAACACCGGGTGGCAGGTATAAGCCACTGGCTGTTTGTTCATCCGGTTTTGACGGACGTACCAATACACGATCACCAATTACAATCAGTTTTTTCCACTTATTATCAGATGTTAACAACATACAAGATGATTTTATCCGGTTATGATGCCGCAAAAATAAATCAGAAATGAACAATCTGATTGTGAACTATTTTTGCCCTATGAAAAGAACAGCCGGATTCATTGTTTTGTTGATGGGGGGCATTGCTGCTATTACCGCTTTCATCACTCCGGCTCCCGTTACTACAAAAGCTGCGCTTGGGAAAAAGCTATTCAATGATAAGATTCTCTCCAAAGACAATACCATCAGTTGTGCCAGCTGTCATCTACCGGAATATGGTTTTTCAGATACGGTAGCTTTTAGCAAAGGCATTGAAGGGCGAGCCACCACCAGAAATACTCCTTCTGTGCTCAACATGAAAAACCGCCCCTATTTTTTCTGGGATGGCAGAGCCGCATCATTGGAGCAACAAGCATTAATGCCTATTGCTCATCCGGATGAAATGGGACTGCCCATTCAAGAAGCAGTCGCCAGATTGAATGCCAGTAGCGAATACCGAAAACTCTTCTTGCGAATTTTTAAAGCCTTACCGAATAGCAAAAATCTCGGTGCTGCATTCGCTGCCTTTGAACGTACACTCGAAACAGATAGTAGTCGATTTGATGCCTATATGGATGACCTGATCACATTTACGGAATCGGAAGAAAGAGGAAGGAAATTATTCATCAGTGATAAAACCAAATGTTTTGATTGTCATCGTGGACCTGATTTTACGGATGATCAGTTTAAGAATATCGGACTCTTTGATGGTTATGCGCTGAATGATTCAGGGCGTTATCTGATTACTAGGAAAAAAGAAGACCTAGGCAAATTTAAAACCCCGGGCTTAAGAAATATCGCCCTCACTGCTCCTTATATGCACAATGGCATGTTTCAGACTTTAGAAGAAGTGGTAGAATATTACAATAACCCCGGAGCTTTTGTATTGAGTCCTATCAATATTGACAGTACACTCGCCGAGCCATTAAGTCTGAGCAAACAGGAAAAAGCAGACTTGGTTGCTTTTTTGAAAACCTTAACAGATAAGCGTTTCCAAAAACAGCGATAAGTTCGTCTAACAGTGAATAAGCTGCATGTTATTCTTCTTTTTAACAAAAGATTGCACACAGTAGGATTCATGCACTTGTTGAATTATCTTTATTTCACACAAATTTTACAATTATGGAAGACAAGAAAAAGTACAAGATTCTTTTGTGCGAAGATGATACGAACCTTGGAATGGTATTAAAGAACTATCTCGAAATCAATGATTATGATGTTACACTGGAAAGAGATGGCCGTTTAGGTTTGGCTGCTTTTCAGCGTGAAAAATATGATATCTGTTTATTGGATGTGATGATGCCCAATATGGATGGCTTTACACTGGCAGAAGAAATCCGGGATGTGGATCCTGATATCCCCTTGTTCTTCCTCAGTGCCAAAACCATGAAAGAAGATCTTATTCAGGGATATAAACTGGGGGCTGATGACTATATCACCAAACCCTTTGATAGCGAAGTTTTATTACTCAAGATCAAAGCCATCTTGAAAAGAAATGAGGAGGAGAATAAGGGTAATGATAATATAGAATTCGATCTGGGTAAATACCATTTCAACCCCAAACTCCGTGAACTCAAAAATGGTGATAGTACACAAACATTATCCCCCAAAGAAAATGAGTTATTAAAAATGCTGGCAGAGCACAAGAATGATCTTTTACCACGCGAACGTGCACTCAAAAAGATCTGGGGTAGTGATACCTATTTCAACGGAAGAAGTATGGATGTTTATATCGCCAAACTTCGTAAATACCTGAAAGAGGATGGAGATATTGAAATCGTGAATATACACGGCAATGGTTTTAGATTGGTAGCACCTTAATCGCTTCCATCAATATTAATAAGAAAGCCATCCACCTTAGGCGGGTGGCTTTCTTATGTGCTGCATTTCCTCTATTTACTTTGTACCTTTCAGGTATGAAAATCACTTTTTTTTCATCACAGCCCTATGATCGTAGCTTCTTTGAAAAGTTCAATGATTCCACCGGTTTTGAACTACATTTTTTAGATGTTGCGCTCAACGAGCATACCGCTGTAATGGCAAAAAATGCAATAGCAGTTTGTGTATTTGTAAATGATCAAGTAACTGCTGCTGTGATTCAACAATTGGCTGTATTAGGTGTGAAAGTCATTGCTCTTCGTTGCGCAGGTTTTAATAATGTGGATCTGGTTAGTGCACGTGAAAATGGCATCCGGGTTTGTCGCGTACCGGCATATTCTCCGGAAGCAGTGGCCGAACATGCCGTTGCCATGATCCTCACGCTCAACCGCAAAACACATAAAGCATATAATCGGGTCAGAGAACAGAATTTTTCATTGAATGGATTATTGGGTTTTAATCTGCACGGAAAAACCATTGGGGTAGTTGGCACCGGTAATATCGGACAGGCATTTTGCAGGATCATGCTTGGGTTTGGTTGTCGGGTAAAAGCTTTCGATCTTATTGCGAATAAGGAAATGGAATCACTTGGGGCTACTTATCACCCATTAATGGAAGTATTGAACTCGGATATCATCTCCCTTCATTGTCCACTGAATGAACAAACCCTACATTTGATACAAGATGATACCCTTACCTATGTAAAACCCGGTGCTATGCTGATCAATACCGGAAGGGGTGGTTTAATCGATACCAAATCGGTTATCAGAGCTTTAAAAAAAGGGCAAATTGGGGCTTTGGGTATTGATGTATATGAGCAGGAAGAAAAGTTGTTTTTCAGAGACTTATCTGCCAATATTATTCAGGATGACGATATCCAGCGACTCATGAGTTTTCCGAATGTATTGATCACCGCTCACCAGGCCTTTTTCACCGATGAAGCCTTATCACAAATTGCCATTACTACGTTAAATAATGTACTCCAATTAGTAAAAAATAGTAATTTGAAGGATCAGGCTGCGTTATTGGCTTAATTTTAGTCTATAATAGTATACCAAAGAAGAGGAATTATGAAGAAGCTCACAATACAATGGATCTTAACTATTTGCACAGTATTATTTGTCGTATCGTGTCAAAAAGAACTCAGCGTAGAAGGTGAAGGATTAAAGGGTGCAGCACAAGGTTCTCTTACCGATAGTTCAGGCAATTGTAAAGATGCGGATGTGCGTGGTGAATATGTGATTGATCAACCGCTCGGTGATAGCAATTATATCGTTATCAAAGTGAACTTCACTTTGCATGGAAAGTACAAGATTTATAGTGATACTGTAAACTGTATGTGGTTTATTG
>CAYMQQ010000043.1:12595-18253 GCA_964392685.1 uncultured Sediminibacterium sp. | reverse complement strand
TCCCGACAGGAGAGAGGTTAAGTTGTACTTGACCTCTTTTTTTATGCAAGAGCGTCAGCTGGTCGAGACGTTTCAGTCTCGATGCCGACAGTATCGTCGGCATTCGAATCCAGTCGTCCCGACGAAGAGAGGTTAAGTCGAGGCTTAGCCTCTTTTTTTTAGTTGACAGTTGAGAGTTGACAGATGACAGATAACAGGGGAGAATTTTTTGGTATCGGATTATAGGCTTTACAACATCAGTACATAAAAGAGGCGAACAGTTCACTGTTCGCCTCTTTCATTTCTATTCCTGTCAACTAAATACTGTCAACGGTCAACTATTTAGAATCTCTCTAACTTAGAGAAGAAAAAATCGCCTTCTATCGCAGCATTCTCATCGCTATCACTTCCATGAACAGCGTTTTCCCCAACTGATGCGGCGTATAATTTGCGAATGGTTCCCTCTTCAGCTTGTGCCGGGTTGGTAGCACCGATCAATTTGCGGAAATCAGCTACCGCATTCTCTTTTTCAAGGATGGCAGCAACGATCGGACCACTGCTCATGAATTCAACCAGCTCTCCGAAGAAAGGGCGCTCACGGTGGATATCATAGAATAAACCTGCTTGCTCAGGGGTAAGACGGGTCCACTTCATGGCTTTGATGCTGAATCCGGCTTTAACGATCTGATCTAAAATAGCACCGGTATGTCCTTTAGCGGTAGCATCCGGTTTAATCATGGTGAAAGTTCTGTTACTCATAGTACTTGCTTTATCAATTTCGGCGGCAAAAGTACAGCAAAGCAGGGCGTTTTGTGGAGATTATCATAGGAATTTTGTTAAATGGTAGGAAAATCATTTGCCGGAACAGTTGGGAAACCGCAATTTTGCCGCCTGACTATGCAATCAATCGATCAATTCCTACCTTCTCTTAAAACCCCTTTCAAAGCGGTCATTACGATGCACCAGAAACCGGATGGCGATGCCATGGGTTCTGCATTGGGTTTGTATCATTTCTTACGATCCTTAGGTCATGAAGTAACAGTGATTTCACCCACTAATTGGGCCAATTTCCTGGATTGGATGCCCGGTTCCAGCGAAGTCATCGATTTTGAACAGCGTAGACATCATGCACTGGACATCATACAAAAGGCGGAAGTACTGTTTTGTCTCGACTTTAATGT
Source organism: uncultured Sediminibacterium sp. (assembly GCA_964392685.1). Taxonomy (GTDB): domain Bacteria; phylum Bacteroidota; class Bacteroidia; order Chitinophagales; family Chitinophagaceae; genus Sediminibacterium. The sequence continues at coordinate 17,093 of CAYMQQ010000043.1, read as the reverse complement.
CTTACATCGCACCAAACATATGGAACAGCCATTAACGGAGGCGAAATGCATTAAAATATTGATCGATCACCACCAACAGCCACAAGAAGAAGCTTTTACCTATGGTATCAGCGATACTTCCAAAAGCTCTACTTGCGAAATGGTGTACGATTTTATTATGTCTTCCGGTTATGCTGATCGCCTGAATGTAGCGATGGCTGAATGTTTGTATACCGGTTTGATGACAGATACAGGATCTTTCCGTTTTCCTGCCACTACCGCTTCCGTACACAGAATGGCGGCACATTTGAAGGAAACAGGGATGAACCACACCAAAGTGCATGAAAGTATCTATGATAGTTTTTTGGAAAACAGATTGCGGTTTATTGGACATGCATTATTGAACAGAATGGAAGTTTTGTATGAATTCAATACCAGTCTGATGTATATTACACGAGCTGATTTGCAAAAATTCGATATCAAAACGGGTGACACAGAGGGATTGGTGAATTATTTATTAACGATTCAAGGCATCAAACTCGGAGCCATTGTCATCGATAGAGATGAAGAGCGTAAATGGAGTTTTAGAAGCAAGGGTGATTTTGATGTGAACACATTTGCCAGAAAACATTTCGAAGGAGGCGGTCATAAAAATGCAGCCGGCGGCAGAAGCAGTGAAAGTCTGGAAACAACCGTTAAACAATTTAAAGAGATCATAAAAGCGTATCACAATCAATTACAATAAAACAATGATGAGAACAACCACTTCGCTGTTATTGGCGATCGTTTTGCTTGCAAGCTGTAACCAATTCGAAAAAGCACCTTCCGGAATGACGTATAAAATCACCAGCGGAGGAACTAAAGAAAAAGTTAAGCAAGGACAGTTTTTGAAACTGCATATTGAATACAAATTGAAATCTAAGGATTCTGTATTACAATCTTCTTTTGGTCGTATTCCTGTTTATTTCCCTCTGGATACTGCCAATTTAGGTAAACACACTTTTACCGAGATCATTACAAAATGTGCATCCGGAGATAAAGTTGAGTTTGTACTGTTTCTCGATACCTTAAAAAGAATGCAAGTGCTTGAATATAATGAGATGTTCAAACAGGGTGATATGATCAATGGGCGTTTTGAAATTTTGAAAGTATTCAACACGCAAGATGAAGTGAAAGCGGATTATGACAAGGAAATGGAACTCGAAAAGCAAAGAGAAATAGCGGAAGTAAAAGAATATGCCAATAAAAAGAACATGAAAGTACAGTCTACGGCTTCGGGTGTTCAGGTAGAGATTTTAAATCCGGGTACAGGACAAAAAGCGGATTCAGGTTGGCAGGCTGCTGTTTTGTACAAAGGCTATTTTACACAGGGTAAAAAAGATGGAGAAGTATTTGATACCAATATGAATCCGAACGGACCTAATAACCAACCTTATCCTGTTGTAGTAGGAACCAGATCCGTAATTCCGGGTTGGGATGAAGCACTACGTTTGTTTGGTAAAGGTGGTAAAGGACGTATCATCGTTCCGGCATGGATGGCCTATGGTCAGCAAGGCTCTGCTCCGGTAATTCCTCCCTACTCAAATCTTGGATTTGATATTGAAGTAGTGGATGTTACTAAACCAACACCACAAGCTCCACAGCCTCAAGCAGGAAATCCGGGTGCTCCGCAGCAATAAGTTGAAATGAAAATATGTAAAAAGAAAGTCCGCATCATTGCGGACTTTCTTTTTATAGGAGTTCGAATGCTAATGAATCTGCTATGGGTAGTTTTTTTCTGAAGCATTGAGAGGCCCTTCGTCGCCGACGCGATCTACGATCACGAGGCTCCTCAGGGTGACACTCGTAAGAAGGGGAAAATGGTTGAGGTGATTGGCGAAGCCAATCACCTCAACCATTTTATTCGTATAGGGTTGTCACCCTGAGGAGCATCACGACTGCAAGTCGGGAACTGCGACGAAGGGTAAACCTTTCTTTTATGATAGATATTGGGTCAATAGTATAGCTTCCATCGCCTCTTTCACATCATGCACCCTCAAAATATCCGCACCACCTAAAAGAGCTGCCGTATGTAATACCGTGGTGCCATTCAATGCTTCTGCTGCTGTACAGTTCAAAGTCTTATAAATTGTAGATTTTCTGGAAACGCCCATCAATACGGGTTTACCTAATAATTTGAATTGTGATACGGAACGGATCAATTCGAAATTCTGATCGGTCGTTTTACTAAAGCCGAAACCCGGATCTAAGATGAGGTCTGTGAGGCCTTGTTCTTTACAAATACCCATCCTTTTTATAAAATAATCTGTAACACTAGTGGTTACATTAGCTTCCACCCGTGTTTGGTGCATGGTATCATTCTTTCCTTCTACATGCATGCAAACAAAGGGCATGTGTAAACGAGCCACAGTTGGAATCATTGCAGTATCGAATTGCCCGCCGCTGATATCATTCACAATCGATGCACCCATTTCCGCAGCAGCTATGGCAACTGTACTATAATAGGTATCTACTGAAAGAATGGTATCCGGAAAACGACGATGTATTTCCGGAACCACGACAGCAAGTCGTTGTATTTCTTCTTCCGGTCCAACAGCCGTGCTACCCGGACGGGTACTTTGTGCGCCGATATCGAGAATGGTAGCCCCTTCGCGAATCATTTTTTCAGCTTGAGACAGGGCCGCGTCAAGAGATGATTTCCGGCTATCTTCATAAAAGGAGTCGGGGGTAGTATTGATGATGCCCATTACGATGGGCTGATCAATTGTCAATAATCTTCCTTTGCAGTTGAGTGTAAACATCCTTGGTTTCATTTATATTGCAGCACACTTCAAAGATATTACCAAAGCCCTAAGTGGTTCTTGAAAAATGAGCACAACAAATCAACAATACGATCAAGCGATTCAAGGATGTAAAGATATTTTCATCAAGAAAACAAAAGATTATGGTACTGCATGGCGTGTATTACGTACCATTTCGGTGGTAGATCAGATCTTCATCAAAGCATTGCGCATCCGAACCATTCAAGACCTGAAAACACAAAAGATCGGGGATGATATTCCTTCTGAATTCAAAGGGATCATCAATTATGCCATTATTGGATTGATTCAGTTGGAAATGGGTAATCCACAGGTAGAAGAATTACCCGTTACGCTGGTAGAAGAGAACTATCATAAATATGTGACATTCGCTAAAAACACCATGCTGGATAAAAACCATGATTATGGGGAAGCATGGAGAGATATGAGTCAGGAGAGTTTTGCTGATTTGATACTTATGAAACTATTACGCATCAGACAAATACTCGAAAATGACGGTAAAACCCTGATCAGCGAAGGCATTGATGCCAATTATGTTGACATCATCAACTACGCCGTTTTTGCATTGATTTTAATTGACGAAGGAAAACATAGCGCATGAGAACCATTATTACCCTGATCCGCTGGATCGTTGGATTGCTGTTTATTTTCTCCGGATTGGTGAAAGCCAATGATCCATTGGGATTGAGCTATAAAATGCAGGAGTTTTTTGAAGTCTGGGGCTGGCATTTTCTGCATGATTATACCTTGGTATTTTCATTGGTGATGAATGTGTTTGAAATCGTTGCCGGAGTAGCTGTGATCGTTGGTTGGCGTTTGCGCAGCATCACCTGGATGCTTTTTTTGTTGATCATCTTTTTCACCTTTCTTACCGGTTATGCATTGTTCTCCGGAAAAATAAAAACATGCGGATGTTTTGGTGATTGTATTCCTTTAACACCCGCTATGTCCTTTGGCAAAGACATTCTTTTGCTGGTGCTTATTTTAATTCTATTATTCACAGTAGATCGTGTACCTGCCATGATGAGTGAAACAGGTAGTATCACCATTGTGTTTCTCAGCCTCTTAGCTACCGCAGCTTTGCAATGGTATGTGTTGAAAAATCTACCATTAGTTGATTGCTTGCCTTATAAAAAAGGAAATGATATTATACAACAAATGCAAACACCAGAAGGGGCCATACCCGATAGTTTCGCCATTGTTTTCAAATACAAAAAAGACGGTAAAGAAATCAGCTTCGACCAAACATCATTCCCGGATGATTTTGATTCTACCTACGAGTACATTGATCGAGAAGATAAGTTGGTAAGAAAAGGGAATGGCTTAACCGCCAAGATTGTTGACTTTACACTACAGAATTTTTCTGGAGAAGATACGACACAAGCTGTTTTCTCAAGGAAAGAAGATTATGTACTGGTATTCGCTCAGGATATGAGTAAAGCTGATCAATGGAAGGAGGAATTCATTGCCCAAAATCAACTATGGACATCAAAAGGGGTTACCGTATTATTAGTAACAGCAGATGCTGAGAAAGCCAGATCATTATTCCCTGAAATAACCTTATTAAAAGGAGATGCCACTGTTATTAAAACAGCTGCAAGAGTGAATCCAACTTATTTTCTGATGAATGGTTCTTTGGTTAAGGAAAAATTACCGGGAGGAAAAGCGGCTCGATTGATTCCCTGAAATAGCTGCGAGCT
>CAYMQQ010000043.1:0-12495 GCA_964392685.1 uncultured Sediminibacterium sp. | reverse complement strand
GAGCTTTTTGTAAGTTTAATTTGAAGGATCAAATAGCTTGTTTAGACACTTGATGTATTGCCCTTAATTGATCTTAGACTAAGACTATTTCTCAAGCCTTATCATTTGCACAATTGATAGTATAATGCCTATTACAACTGCCACTCAAAGCTCGTGGCTCGCAGCTCGTAGCTCACAGCTTATTGAATAACGACTTCCGTAATCACTTTCTCACCGAAAGCTTCATTCACACGTTCAATAATTTGTGCCTTTTGGTAGAGTAATTCATTCTTGAGTGGGCCTACGCTGGTGGTAATAAAAAGTTTCTGGTTGATGATCTGAATCTTGTCAGTATACCGAGCAATGGTTTTTCCCATCAGTTTTTCCCATATGTCTTCAATCTGCACAGCTCGAACACCGTTACGCAGGTTGCTCTTTTTCAAGAAGCCTTTGATAGCATCGCCAATATGGAATTCTGACATGGGGTAAAGGTAGGGGAAATGTCAAAAATCAAAAGTCAAAAGTAAAAAGTCAAAAATTAAAGCGTGTGGCGTATAGCTTGCGGCATAAAGCAGACGGCTAATAGTTCATAGCCTATAGAAGATGCCCCTTCACTTTTGCCTTTTTACTTTTGACTTTTGCATTACAATGTAATCATTTGAAATGCCGCTTTTGTGCTAGTTAGTTGTTGTTTTAGCCTTTCGGAATGGGTGTCTGTAATAAATACCTGTCCATCACTTTCCGAGCAAACCCATTGTAATAATTGCGACATTCTGGTATCATCTAACTTTTCAAAAACATCATCGAGCAGTAGGATGGGAGTGAAGCCTTTTTTTTCTTTGAGTATCTGCCACTCGGCCAGTTTAAGTGCAAAGAGTAAACTTTTTCTTTGTCCTTGTGAGGCTTCTGATTTGAATAATTGATCACCCATGGATAGTATAATGTCATCGCGATGAATGCCTGAACTTGTTCGTTGTAAAGCGAAGTCTTTGGCGCGATTGTTTTGTAGCAGGTCTTTGAATTGACTCGATGCCAAAGGACTGAAGTATGATAAGGAGAGCTCGTCTGATTTTCCGGCAATACGTTCATAAATAGTAAAAGCAAGTGGCAATAAGCTCGCCAGAAAGGCTTTACGCGTTTTATAAAGAAAACTACCACTATCACTCAGTTGATCATTCAAAATAGAAAGCAGTGTTTCATCCATATGACCTGATTCACCTGCTTGCTTTAATAAGCTATTTCTTTGCTGTAATATTTTTTGATAATTGATCAACTGATGTAAATAAGCATGATCTAACTGAGAGATCAGTGTATCCAGAAATTTTCTTCTTTCTTCCCCCGGACCACTGATCAACTCAATATCATCAGGAGCGATCATGACCACCGGGATGGTGCCAATATGATCAGAGAATTTTTTATAAGGCTCTCCATCCAGTTGTAATTCTTTTTTTCCGGTTTCGCGAACGATGGCAGTTACCGTCATGTTTTTTTCTTCCAAAGTGTATTGTCCTTGAATACGAAGTCCGGCAGTGCCATGATGCACATTTTGTGCATCCGGACGGGAAAAATAGCTTTTGGAAAAGCTCAGGTAATAAATAGCATCTAAGAGATTGGTTTTTCCGGTACCATTTTGTCCGCAAATACCGATCACTCTTTCTGAAAAATGGAAAGATTGCTGCACATAATTGCGAAACTGAACCAGGGTAATATCATGTAACCGGAACATAGAACGGCAAATTAAAGCACCCAAGCCGGAATAATTCATCGCAGGTATCAGTGAAAGCAATTATTTTTAATAAAAAATTGGTTTGAAGACGATATTATCAGCACAGCAACTGACCCTTACCGTAAAGCGATTGGCACATCAGATATTGGAGCATAATGCCTCTTTACAGGATACGGTGATCATTGGATTACAACCAAGGGGTATCTTTTTGAGTGATCGAATCGTTACTGAGTTACGTAGTCTCGTGCAACCGGAAGCCATACAATACGGTAAATTGGATATCACTTTTTATCGCGATGATGTACGTCAGGGTTTACATATTGCCAATAGTACCGATATCCCTTTTAGCTTAGAAAACAAACATGTGATACTAATTGATGATGTCTTATACACCGGTAGAACCATCCGTGCAGCACTGGACGCATTACTCGACTTTGGCCGACCTTCCAAAGTGTCACTCTGTGTCCTAATCGATCGTCGCTTCAGCCGCGAACTCCCCATTCAGCCCGATTTCTCCGGCAAAACCATCGACACCATCATTTCCCAGAAAGTAAAAGTTTGCTGGAAGGAGAGGGATGAGGTGGATGAAGTAGTGCTGGTGTAAGAGACAAGAATGAAGGGACAGGGCACAAGGAAGAGACAAGAATGAAGGTGCAGGGTACAAGAAAGAAATTAGGTTCAATTTTCACGATAGAAGAAAGATGATGTAGATAGTTGGCAGTCATCAAGTTCATCCTCTCTTGAGAAGAATGGCGGAAAGTATTTTTTTGATTTGTTGGGCTTCATCTAATAAAATAGCCCTTTTAGTTTCTATGTCTGGAGTGGTTTCAGGAATATATACCAGACGCAGCCAGAAACAGGATTCTTTGGCTTCTCTTCGGGCTATTTTAAGTTTCATGGTTTCATCTGCTTTTCCAAGCCTATCAGACGCCTCAATGTAGTTGGCCCCAATCGAAGAAAAGGATCGTAGTAATTGTCTGCAATATTCTTGGTTAATGGTATGATTTTGTATGACAAAGCAAAGCTTTCTGGCTTCCAGTGCAAATTGTAAAAATCGATCTTCAAGCTCTTCAGACATCCCGCTAAAATAAGTACTCGAATGACCGTTTAAGCGCAAGAAATACATAGGAATACACCTGATTTTATTCACAGCCCTTCCCCAATCCATCAGTTAAAAAACTTGAACCTTAAAAATCTTAAATCTTTCTTGTGCCCTGTACCTTCATTCTTGTCCCTTTTTTTTGTAGCTTTGATTTTTAATGAAACTCTCTACCAAACATCTCCTTGGTATTAAAGATCTCACACGAGATGATATTCAATTAATTCTTTCTACAGCAGAACAATTCAAAGAGGTATTACAGCGTCCGGTTAAAAAAGTGCCTTCGTTGCGGGATGTGACGATTGTAAATCTTTTTTATGAGAATTCTACGCGTACGCGCATGTCCTTTGAACTGGCTGAAAGAAGACTTTCTGCAGATGTATTGAATTTTGCCGCAACCACATCTTCAGCTGCAAAAGGGGAAACATTGTTAGACACAGTGAACAATATCCTGAGCATGAAAGTGGATATGGTGGTGATGCGTCATAGTGCATCAGGAGCTCCTCACTTTCTGGCAAAACATATTCCGGCTGCTATTGTGAATGCAGGAGATGGTATCAATGAACATCCTACACAAGCTTTATTGGATGCTTTTTCTATGAAAGAAAAACTGGGAAAGCTGGAGGGACTGAAAGTAGCCATCATCGGAGATATCATGCATAGTCGTGTTGCTCTCAGTAATATGTACCTGCTAAAAAAAATGGGTGCAGAGATTACGATTGCAGGTCCGCCTACATTGATTCCAAAATACATTGAACAGGCATTGGATGTACGAGTGGAATACAATCTCAAAAAAGCATTACAATGGTGTGATGTAGCTAATGTGCTGCGTATTCAGCTCGAAAGACAAAACCAACCTTTATTCTCTTCTCTCCGTGAATACAATCTGGCTTACGGCATCAACAGAAAATTGTTGGAAAGTCTGGGTAAAGAAATCGTCATCATGCACCCCGGACCCATCAACAGAGGCGTGGAATTAGACAGTGATGTTGCTGATGGACCATTCTCCATTATTTTAAATCAGGTAGAAAATGGGGTAGCAGTGAGGATGGCGGTGCTGTATTTGTTGGCGAATGAGCAGGGGTAAGAAAGCTTCAAGCTACAAGGTACACGCTACACGGAAGTATCAAGAAGCAATTTTCAAGGTTCCATGCAGCTTGCAGCGTATAGCGTGTGGCATATTCCTTGAACATTCGATCTTTCTTGTCTCTTGCATCTTCCTTGTGTCTTGTTTCTTGTTTCTTAGCTCTTGTATCTTAATATAAGAGGTCTCTGATACATTTAACGTATTTTGTTCTTTTTTCTGTTACTTAGTACCCTAAATTACTTTCATGCGCATATGCTTATTTCCCGGAACCTTTGATCCTGTTACATTGGGACATATTGATATCATCAACAGGGCATTGCCTTTGTTTGATGAGATTTATGTGGGTATCGGTATCAATTCTGCAAAGTCTCCGATGTTTAGTCCGGAGCAACGTATGGAATGGTTCAAAGAGATTTATCGCGACGAGCCTAGGGTAAAGAGTGTGGTGTATGATGGATTGACGATTAATTATTGTAAAAAAATCGGCGCAAGATTTATTTTAAGAGGTATTCGCTACGTGAGTGATTTTGAATACGAGAAAACCATAGCAGATGCGAATCGAACATTGGATAAAAATATTGAAACGATTTTTTTAACCGGTGAGCCCAAGTACACTTCTGTGGCTTCTACTATTGTTCGTGATATCCTTAAAAATGGTGGGGATGCTTCGCCCTTTCTTCCGGAGGCAGTTATTCAGTCTATTCAAAAATAAGCGGGCGTATGTCAGTGATCTGGTTTAAAAAAGACCTAACCGTGGAAGATATTCAACCACTGGGAAAGAATACCATGGGTGAACATCTGGGAATGCTGTTTACTGAACTGGGAGCAGATTATTTGAAAGCTACCATGCCCGTAGATCATCGTACCCAACAGCCTTATGGATTGTTACACGGCGGCGCATCAGTGGCATTGGCAGAAACTTTGGGAAGTGTAGGCGCGGCATTGGTGGTGGATCATCATCAACTCATTTGTGTTGGACAAGAGATCAATGCCAATCATTTGCGTAGTGTTCGCAGTGGATTGGTGACGGGCATTGCCAAGCCCGTACATATTGGTGCTAGCTCGCAGGTATGGGAGATCAAGATCTATGATGAAAGAGAAAAACTGGTATGTATCAGTCGTCTTACTGTTGCAGTGCTCAAACGAAAAGCCCAATAGTTATTGATCTAGTTCTGCGATGTATTGTTTCAATTCGTTTAAATAATTGCCGTATAGTTTTTTCAGGTACCACTTGGTAAAATAATACACCGAAATGGCCAAGGCAATCATATAAACACCCAGAAACACCATCACCTGCCAGCGAGCGGTGAACACTTTTACAGAGAATTTTTCGATCTCAGGTATTTCAACAGGATCTGCATAGGATAAGATCATGGAGAACATAAAACAAACCGGCAGTAGCGCCATGGTGAATTGAAAATATCTTTTTACAAATTCTTCCAATAAACCCACCAAGGTTTGAAGATTTGCTTTGATGGGGCGATCTGAATCACTCAATATATCTGTTCTACGGTATAAATAGTACAATACAAAAGTCATGAGGACTGTTAATACAGTAAATACGCCAAAATACACACGGATAGACCAATAGTCGGTGATGAAACAAACGTAAAGCATAGCTGCAAAAAACAGTACGCATAATACCATTTCAATGATCAGGCTACGTTTTATTTTGCTGATGACAGAATGCGTTTTCTTTTTAAGCAATGCAGAGATGTCGGCATTACTTCTACTGGCATGATCCGTTGCCAGTCTTTGATTGAGTTGATATTTTAGTTCATCCAATTCCATAACACTTCATTTATGCGGGGGTCATATATTTTTGTGTGGATTCTTTCAATTTTGTTTTGATGCGGTTCATTTTAACTGCAACATTATTTGCAGTAATACCCATCATCTCACCAATATCATTGTAACTATAGTCTTCCAAGTATAGCATGACGATGGCTTTATCAATCTTTGATAATTCACCGATCGCAGCATACATGGCTTTTACTTGTTCTTCTATAGGGTCATAAGCATCAGTTGCGTTGAAGTCGGGTACTGTTTCAGTAGAAAAAATATCCGGTTGTCTTTTTTCTTTTCGAAAAAAAGTAATGGCCGTATTCAGTGCTACACGATATAGCCAAGTAGAAAATTTTGCATCACCTCTGAAATTACCATACGCCTTCCAAGCCTGCAATGTGATCTCCTGAAACAAGTCTTCACGATCGGCATGTGCATCCATATAAAGATTACACACTTTATGGATAATGCGTTGGTGTTCATTCAGCAGTGCAATGAATTCCTTCTCCTTTGACATGCGGCTAAATTAGTACAATACAGGAGTGAGTGTATATCCTTGTTTTCGAAGTAGTTCCAATACCCCTTCATTGCCGCCTAAATGACCCGCACCTACGGCAAAAAAGCTAGGCTTTTCATGTATGGCTTTTTCTATAATGGGGATCCATCTTTTATTTCTCTTGGCTAACATTTCGGTTTCAAAGCGATCATCTCCATTGCTATTCGCTCTGATAAAATCATATAGTTTGTCAACATTGTTTTCTTTGTACACAGCGATCATTTTGTTCATCGATTGTTTCACACTGTCATATGCCAATACCATTTTTTTCAAAGAGTGTAACTGTGAATCCAGCGGCTGACTATTGATCGCCTCGATCTGGTCATCGATGGTTTCCAGTCCTAGAATGGGTAATTTTTGCTGTTGGGCAAGTTTTACAAACTCACCTTCAGGCTGAATCTTATCGGAACATTCAATACTGTTCAATGTTAATAAGCTCAATGACATAAATGGCATGAACTGATTGAACAGTTGCAACTGCATGCCTGTAACACGCTGAAAATTTTCACTCAGTGTATTATAATCTGCTTCACTCATCAGGTCTTTCAGCGTTTTATCTTTCAAACGCATTTTACTCATCATGGACATCTGCAATCCCGGATCATCCATATCCAATTCTCCGTAGAACTGTTCGGTGGCGTTTAATTTCTCTTTTAATGGATCGGTGATAGCAAAATCAGACTTACACATCATGTGAAAAGTGCCAAATACATAAGAAGGGCGGGAGAGGTCTTTGCCACTGATCATCCATAACAATGAATTTTTGGGTGGCTCCTGACCAAAGGATGTTCCGCTGAAAGTGAAAGCAGATATCAGTAAAATGAATAATCTGAATAACATGTCTTTGCTTTTTAACATGTGTCGCAGAACAAGCTAAAATATTACTGTAGCACAAAAAAAGCCCCGGATAGACATCCGGGGCGTAACCAAAACCAACTGCATGTGTGTCTGGGTAGACACTACTATGAAAATCTTATAAAATTGATATCTCTTTAGGAGATACTTTAACTTCTTCCTTTTTAGGCAAGTATAATTTCAACACTCCATTTTCATAACGGGCTTGGATACCATCGGCATTAATCTTATCATCAATGCTGAAGCTGCGTTTGAAAGAACGGAAGCTGAATTCTCTTCTGATTGTTTTGTAATCTTTTTGCTCCTGACTTTCTTTCTTCTCATAACTGATGGTCAATAAGCCATTTTCCACGTTCACTTTAAAATCTTCTTTGTTTCTACCCGGTGCATTCAATTCTAGATGATAACCTTCATTGGTTTCATCGATGTTAACGGGAACAGACGCATAAGCTTGATGTGCATCTCTGCCCCATGTTGCCGGGAAACTGTTGAAGAGTTCGTCAAAGAGATTGTTGAAAGCGGCGTTGTTGTGTTTTACGAGTGTCATATTCTTATGTTTTTAGTTTTTTAATGAATACGCCTATCATGCTTCAAAGGCTATACCACTGCTTTTTTTGATCCATATATAAGGCATGATGGCAATTTAGATGCTATACATAAGACAAAATGACTCTTTTTTATCATTATATTGACAAATTGACTGATTTAAAGCTTTTTTAGTGTTACAACTTTTAATAGTAATTTTGTGTTGTACTAAATAAACAAGCAATTATGTATCCCGCAGAGATCGTATTACCCATGAAAGCAGAGTTGACCGATAATGGTTTTGAAGAAATGACTACTGCTGCTTCGGTTGACGAAACCTTAAAACAAGAAGGTACCACTTTGGTCGTAATAAATTCCGTATGTGGTTGTGCAGCAGGCACTTGCAGACCCGGTGTATTAATGGCAGTTCAGAATGCAACAAAGCGTCCGGACAGATTGACCACTAGTTTTGCCGGTTTCGATATGGAGGCAGTGAACCAGGTGCGTAAGCATACCTTACCTTATCCGCCATCATCTCCTGCTATCGCTTTGTTCAAAGACGGACAGTTGGTGAGTATGGTAGAGCGTCATCAGATTGAAGGTCGTCCTGCTCAGGTGATTGCGCAGCATTTGATTTCGGTTTTTGATGAACATTGCAATTAATTTTTACCTTAGTTTTGTTCACGGATGGGTTAGTAAGTATAGGCTCTGCTTCGGCAGGGCCTCTTTTTTGTTTGTACGAAAGCAGCATTCCGTATCATAATTTCTAGTTATCATTGCAGCATTCAAACTTTGCATGATTTATAGACTAACTGACTATGTATCCTAATTTATACTACGCTTTTAAAGATATTTTCGGAATAGAATTGGAAGGATTAAAGCTCGTCAACAGTTTTGGTTTTTTTGTTGCCCTGTCTTTTATTCTTTCTGCTTGGATACTGACCCTCGAACTGAAACGAAAACAAAACCAAGGTTTGTTCACTTTTACCGAAGAGAAAATATTCGTGGGGGCACCGGCTTCTTTCAGTGAGTTATTGATCAATTTTTTATTGGGTTTTGTTTTTGGATATAAAATCATCGGCGCTTTTGTAACCGATGATGCTTTTAATGATCCCCAGGCATTTATTCTTTCATCAAGAGGAAGTTTAGCGATGGGATTGTTGGTAGGCTTGGTTTTTGGCGGATTGAAATGGTGGGAAAAACAAAAACAAAAGTTAGATAAACCGGAAGAACGCGTGATCAGAATTTGGCCACATGATAGAGTAGGAGATATTGTTTTGTATGCGGCGATCTTTGGTTTTCTGGGTGCCAAAGTGTTTCATAACCTGGAGAACTGGAATGAGTTTTCAAAAGATCCAATCGGGGCTTTGATCTCATTTAGCGGACTCACATTTTATGGCGGATTGATTTGTGCAGGCGTAGCCATTGTTTTATATGCTAGAAAAAGAAAGATCAACGTTATTCATCTTGCCGATGCCATGGCACCTACCATGATGTTTGCATATGCATTTGGAAGAATAGGTTGTCAGGTTAGTGGTGATGGAGATTGGGGTATTGTGAATACGAACCCCAAACCATTGAGTTGGATGCCTGATTGGATGTGGGCTTACAACTATCCTCACAATGTAATTGGTGAGGGAAAGCCTATAGCAGGTTGTGAAGGTCCGTACTGTAATGAATTGATCCCGGCAGTATACCCTACACCTTTATATGAGATCATCGCTTGTATGATTCTTTTTGGGGTATTATGGTATTACCGTAAAAAACTCAAAATAGCCGGACAGCTTTCCGGTCTTTACTTGGTTTTGAATGGTCTCGAACGTTTCTTTATTGAAAAAATTCGCGTGAATACCAAGTATGAAGACCTTCCATTTCAGCCTACTCAGGCAGAACTGATCTCCTTTGCAATGATCATTGCTGGTATTTTATTGATATTCAAAGCCAAAGATTGGTTCGGAAAGTATTCTAAATAATACCCTAGACACAACTGTAATCTGGAGTCGCCTATCTGATAATCAATCAGTTAGGCGACTTTTTTTGTCGACTTTTTACCTGTTTGAAGTCTGTTACCGCTCATCCTTGTAAAGCACCGTTCATTACAAAACTATGTACTATGCAAAACATAGTACATAGTTTTGTTCTGTAATTAGCAACAACGAGAACTAAAAACCTTTAAATAAACCAAGTATGAGAAAGTTGATGACCCTGCTCGCCACAATCGGACTAACGACCATGTCTATGGCGACTCAGGCACAAACCGGAAAAGTAAACGGTACCGTAAACGGTAGTCAAAAAGCAGTAGAAGCCGCTTCGATAGGTGTACTACGCGCCAAAGATTCAGCAGTGGTAAAACTGGCAGTTACGGACAAGACCGGTCAGTTTGAAGTTGAAAAATTAGCCGCAGGTAAATACCTGGTGGTGATTCAGTCTGTTGGCTATGCCAAATATTACAGTGAATCTTTTGATCTTGCGAATGGCCAAGTCTACACGTTAAAACCGATTACCCTAGTGAATGCTTCGAAGGAGTTGCAGGCTGTAGTGGTAAGTTCTAAAAAGCCATTGATTGAGCAGAAATTGGATAGAACCATCATTAATGTAGATGCGTCACCCACCAATGCTGGTGCTACTGTGATGGAAGTACTTGAAAAATCTCCGGGTATTGCTGTTGATAAGGATGGTAATATTAGTTTGAAAGGCAAACAAGGTGTGGTCGTGATGTTGGATGGCAAACCCACTTATCTCGGTGCACAAGATCTCGCCAATATGTTGAACAATATGTCGAGTTCTAATCTTGAGTCTATTGAAATCATGACCAATCCACCGGCACGTTTTGATGCTTCAGGTAATTCAGGTGTGATCAATATCAAGACTAAAAAGACAAAAGTGATGGGTTATAATGCCAGTATCACTTCCGGATATACGCAAGGTGTGCTTCCAAAAACCAATAATAGTGTGAACCTGAATTATAGAAAAGGAAAAATGAATTTCTTCGGAAATGCAAGTCATAACTATAATGAAAATTTTGGAGCACTGAAGATCGACAGAAACTTTCGCAATCAAAATACCAATGCTTTATTATCTTCTTTTGATCAATTCGCTGACAACCAGCGTGAGTTCAAGAGTTATAATTACAAAGCCGGATTTGATTATTTTATGAATAAGAAAACCACTTTGGGACTGGTTGTAAATGGTTATGACAGTAAAGGTATTGAATACACAGACAATACAACTTTTATCAAAGATCCGATGGGGGCTTTGGTAACACGTACACAAGCCATTAATGATGTACATCTTCATTTTAATAATGTGGGTGTGAATATGAATCTGCGTCATGTATTTGATAGTACCGGAAGAGAATTGACTTTTGATGCGGATTATATCAGATACACACAAGACAATACCCAAATGTTGACCAATGATTTCTATGATCATTCAGGCAATATCAAATCACCCAAAGAAATCTTACGTGGTATCTTACCGGCAGCGATCAATATTTATAGTGTGAAAGCAGATTACTCTCAATCGCTTAAAGGACAAATGAAGTTAGAAGCCGGATTGAAAAGCAGTTATGTGAATACAGATAATGATGCACAATATGCCAATTGGAATGGTACTTCATTTGTAAATGATGTTACCCGTAGCAATCACTTTCTCTACAAAGAAAATATCAATGCAGCTTATCTGAATTTGAATAAACAATTCAATAAAAAGTGGAGTGCACAATTAGGACTTCGTGCAGAGAATACCAATATTACCGGTAATCAATTAACAACCGGAGAAGTATTTAAACGCAACTATACACAGGTATTTCCAACCATGTATATCGGTTACACAGCGAACGAAAAAAATCAGTTTGCTTTGAGTTATGGTCGTCGTATAGATCGCCCGAACTATCAGGATTTGAATCCATTCTATTACTTCCTGGATAAATATACTTACCAGGTGGGTAACCCATACCTGAGACCACAGTTCAGTCATAATATCGAGTTGAATCATACTTTCAAAGGAATCTTGAATACTTCTATCAACTATAGTACGACCAATGATATTCTTCAAGATGTGCTTGAGCAAATTGATAGTACCAATAGTTCATTTGTAAAGAAGAGTAATATTGCACGCAGACAAAATATTGGAGCTTCTGTGAGTCTGGGTATGCCTATTACAAAATGGTTTAGAACCAATATTTACATGAATGGATTTTATAACAAATTCACAGGTGTTGTAAACGGCGGAGAAATATCAGTAGGAGGTGCAACTTTTATGACGAATATTTCTAACCAATTTACTTTACCAAAAGGTTGGGGTGCTGAATTGAGTGGATTTTACCGCAGCGGTGGAGTAGAAGGAGTATTGGCCATGAGATCGATGGGTGCTATTAATGTTGGCTTTACCAAGCAGGTATTGAAAAATAAAGGAACCCTCAGATTGGTGGTACGTGATGTACTCTATACACAACAATTCCGTGGATACAGCAGATACCAGAATGTCGATGTAACGATCCGTCAGGCGAGAGATAGCAGAGTAGTGAATTTAAGTTTCACTTACCGTTTTAGCAAAGGTAAAACAGCAGCTCAGCGTAAGAGAGGCGGTGCGAATGAAGAACAGAACCGCGTGAGTATCGGTGGAGGTAATTAATGGACAGATCGATGAACGGAGTTTAGCGGTAGAATAGATACTATTTTCCATTCGACCTAAAATGACTCCGTTCATCCTTATTTGACAATTTTATGTAGTGTTTAGCTGTCAATTTAGCTGTATCAATTTTGTTTTTTTCTCATGTGCATTATATAGAAGGCGGCCCCGATGTCTATCGGGGCTTTTTTTTGCGTATAGATCATGGCAGATAGCTTATGGCTAATAGGTAATTGTGATTAGTCGGTAAA
>CAYMQQ010000042.1:0-18328 GCA_964392685.1 uncultured Sediminibacterium sp. | reverse complement strand
GCATCCCGACATAAGTCGGGAGGGTTCCTAGTTCAAGCCCAGGTGGGCCCACAAAATTTCGCGAAAGTGCCGGATTTTCCGGCACTTTTTCGTTTTATTAGATTTAGTTGTCTTTTTGGTTGTCTATAATATTTATAAATAAAATTATTGGCTTCCCCGCTAAACTTACCGTTAACCTCGCCGATCTCTCCAAAAATTTTAGAACTTTTTCCGCAGGTTAAAACGTATAACTGAGGCAATGTAATGAGCCGCCCATCTTTGCCAGTTGGTCACAGTTGATCGTTTTTACTTCAAACCCTAAGGTGGTTAGTATTTCAACATTCTGTGTGTTGTAATATTTGGTTTCTTTAGCCGTTGGCAAAGTGTACTCCGGTAAAATGATCGTTTTGTTCAGTCGTAGGAAATTTATGTAATTACCTCTTGCTGAATAGAGACAGGCTTTCTTATTCTTCCGATAACATTCGCATGGTACGATTTCATCAATAGGGCGATCATAAAGGTCAATCACTTCTAATTTTTCCTCTTCCAGCTTCTTTCTTATTGTGTAGAGAAAATCAATGTCCGATTTTAAGAATGGCAATGTCGGGTAGTTAGATAGCAAGACTTTGTCTTCTGCTATGAAATTTATAAAGCCATCTGTATGACCGATTGTATCTGTCTTGCTTCTTTCTATGATTTCTGGCCGCAGGGAAGTAAAATCCTGTAGCATATTGACTACCTCCGATTTGGATAGTTCACGATTGTCTTCCAATATCTTATTCGTAAGAAATACCGTTGTTGAGTTATTGGAAAAGTTACCACCATCCATTATTAATGGCAAGTGCGATATTTTCTTCTGTAAACACTCCTTTACAATTATTCGAGACTGCTTGTTTAAGTTTTCAAAGTAGTCCTTATGTCGGTAATGCGTACAATATTGGGGGTGATAAAACGGCTTAATTACCACCTCGCTAGTATTTATCCCAATACAATCTCGCAGCCAAATTTCGTCCCAGTGCTTGATCCCGATAGTATTCACCTTCTTGTACTGATACCTGTTTTCCAGTTTTTGGCAGGTCGCCTTATTGTTTGTTACCAGCCACAGTTGGATGCTGTTTGGTATTAGGTCAATAAGCAAATCGTAGAACGGTGTAAGAGCTTCGTATTCGTTGTAGAAACGTTCAGGATAAGCAAGAATAAGATTCCGAACGCTTGAATAGTCTGTATAGACCATTTGCAATAAAATTTGTGGCGCGAAGGTACGAAGGGATTCGTTGGAGAGATTTAAAGCCTTCTCCCTCTTTTTATACAACGTTCAAATAAACATTCATTGTAAACAAAATCTATTCTTGCGAAAGCAATCAAACTGATATTCATTACAAGTTTTGTAATTCAAATTAGCTTTATTAACTTGTTTCTTTTGAGTACATTAGAAAACTTGCTCAGGCTCCCCCCGCCTCCAAGTCAAGTTTATTTTTAAATCCAAATGAACAATAATGAAGCTAAACATAAAGCAGCGGTTTGCTGTGGTCGGCATCTATGTTTGTTTAATTTTCTCCATTGGCTTTTACTTTTCGAATAATTGGACATTTATTTTTGATAGTAATAATAAACTAAATGCTGTATTAATAGCTACTGGCCTCGCGTTAATATTAAGCACCTACGTTACAGAGCCTTATTTCTCGAAGCCTGTTGATGTGATTACACGCTGGATTGCTATTTTTTTGTTCTTAGTAGGCCTAAATGGCAAAGAGTGTTTATCATTATATAAGTATTGGATAATTGGTTGTGCTTTTTTTACTTCTGCGGCTTTACTACTCATTTTCCTTCATGGCTTTAATAAATTCGAAAAACAACAGCGCATTTCAGTAGATTTTATTTGTAAAATTTCCCGACCAGAAATAGTTTTTACTCTTTTATATTTTGATATAGTTATCTCCTTTTTCCGTTCTAACACTGACGAGTATCCTATTTTAATTGGGTTCGGGTTTTTACTTGCGATAAACAAACCAATTATTTGGTTTGTAAATTTCATTTCTTCTTTTCTAAAACACATCGCTTCGAAAACTGATGCAACAAAATATTTAGGTAAAATAATAGGACATGAAAGCACCGATCTTTATAGGGTTGAATTAGCAAGCGAAAATCCCTTTCGCCAAAAGGTACTAAAAGGCAGTTTAGTCTACCTTGAAAACATTACAAATGGTGTTGCAGGCATTATTTTGAACGAACAAATATTATTAGGAAAAAAGTGGGTAGAAATTTTATCTCTTCGGGATAAAAATCAAAATTTAATCTCATTCAACATAAAATCGCTGCTGCCATTGGTGGGTGAAAAGTCTATTTTTTCAAAAACAAATTCTGTATATATCCTCGATATAGAAAGTTTAGACGATGAAATTAAAAATGCCATTACCTCTAATTCAGTAACTGCAAATTTTAATCGTTTAATCGGAAATGTTTGGGAAGGTTCAACAATTAATAAGATAAGATTTAATAAGCTTTTTTCAGACGAACTTCAAAAAGAAAGAGGAATTGGCGAAGGCAGTATAATCCAAACAGAAATTGCTAATGAGGAAGTACTCTATCAAATAATCGATGCGAAAACCGATGAAGAAAATTTAGAATATAAAGACACTCATGGATTCACTATTGGAACAGCACAAAAATTGGGTAAATATGTTACCGGATCAAATGAATTAAATACCGTAAAATGGCTACCCGAAATTTATACGCCGATCTTTTTACTTAACCCGTTAAATATTCAGTACAACAGCAATCATTTTGTTGGGAAGTTGCCAAACACAAACTATGGAATTCCAATTAAAAATCCGCATGAACTTGTTACACACAATACTGCCATACTCGGCATCCTTGGTATTGGTAAATCTTGTCTAACTTTTGAATTATTACAAAAACTAATCGCAACAACAGAAGTAAAAATATTTTGCCTTGACTTAACAAATCAATATTCTAAAGAGTTACCCAAATACCTAGATGCCAATCTAATTCAAACCGATTTTGCTCAAGCCAAAAGAGATGAGTTAAAAGCTGGCAATGCAACGGGTACAACAAGCAATCCATCTACATGGGGTAACGAAGCCCTGTATAGGACAATTCTTGCTTCAGAACTCGATGGATTCATAGCATCTGATAAACGAATTTTAACTTTAAATCCAGATCTGCATAATGTGTCAAAGGCCGGCAGTCAATTTAATATTACCCATAAAATCGATTTAACTCCTGCTGAAAAAGTAAGGTTCATTTCTGAGCGACTAATTATAAAGGCAAGTTCATTAGGAGAAACTGCAGAGGCAAGATATCTTATAGTATTTGAAGAGGCTCATTCACTCGTTCCTGAATGGAACTCTATAGCTAATGAGGGTGATAAAAATGCAACCAATGGAACAGCCAAAGTAATTCTTCAAGGTAGAAAATATGGATTAGGCTCCTTTGTTGTTACCCAAAGAACAGCGAATATCAGCAAGAGTATTTTAAATCAGTGTAATACAATTTTTGCCATGAGAGTCTTCGATGATACTGGGAAACAATTTCTAGAAAATTATATTGGTTCGGATTATTCAAACTTGCTTCCAACATTAGAGGAACGGCATTGCATAGCAATTGGTAAGGCATTAAAACTTAAACAGCCTATAATACTTGAATTGAATAATATGAATGAAATTTTATTACCCATTTAATCCAGATACGATTAACACTCTTAAAATGAAAAGATATATTTATACAGTGCTGCTATGCTTCATTGTATTAAGCGCTAGAGCGCAAGTACTCAAAGACACTTCAATTATTCAGCAAAGGAGTTATTATTTAAATGGTGGAGCTAGAGCCTCATTAGGAGGTAAGTCAAGAACTACATTAAAAATTGATTTGCCTAAAAATACAAAGAGGTGGTATTATAGCTTTACCACCTCACCTGGAGAGGACGGCACAAAACTGCTTAATTTAGGGGTTCAAGTTGCTGCGGCTCTTACTACAGGTGGCTTAGGAAAAGCTGTAGCATCGTCAATTCAAGTCCCAGAAGGTTCAAGTACTGTAGATGTCTTAATTCTTCAAACTCAATATAGAGATGCCTTTCTGAATAAAGAAGATAATGTGTGGCGTTTTTATCCAGATGTAAGTTTACAAAATTCCAAGCAAGCTGTTCAGTCAATAGATGAAACTTATGGAAATTCATTTTACATCGGACTCAGAAACCCATCTACATTAAAAGGTGTAAACATATCAATAGAAGTTGTGGCTCTGATTGAAGAAGTAAACCCTGATTCTGATAAAGGAATGCTATACGGGAATTTAGGGTGGAAAGCCTTCGAGCGTGGAGAAGTTGATAAGTGTATCGAGTTGAGTAAAAAAGCTTTAACGTTTAATAAAAATCTTTGTTTTGTAAAATTCAATATCGCCTTATCTCATTTAGTTCAAGAGAAAGACGAGGCTATAGAGGAATATATAAATGCCATCTCAGATTTAAAAAATGATCGAACGCCAAATAACACGTTAGCTGGCGCTTTACAAGACCTAAAGAATATTAAATCTAAACGTCCGGATCTTAAGAATATTAAGGATATAGAGGATTTACTCAATAATGAACTTAGAAAGTATCGCTAACACTCTAAAATCTATACAATGGCAAAATTTGTTGGAGAGAAAAGTAAAATAAACAATCAAGCAAAACAGGTATTTCATTTTATTAATGAAGAGAAAAAGATAGATCAGGTTTCCAGAGAGGTTTTTAAGAAGCAAGACTTAACAATTCATTACCCGATAGGTTACAATGGCGGTGCAAAATACAAGCACATAAAACAATTCGAGTTTCACGGTTTAAAAAAGCGAATTCCAACTGGTATAATCAAATCTTATAAAAGAGGTTATGGATTTACCAAAACACTAAAAGTATTTGGAAATTACATTGACAATGAATTGAAAATTGAGAAAGTAATTATTGTAGCTGCAGGACAGGGTAATAGTATTGACTTGGCGGCAAAATCTCTAACATTAAATGAAACATCATTTACCTCTTTAAACAAAACCTTTACAGACTTAGCAAAAAAGAGTACACAAGAGCAAGAGTTAACAAGCAAATCAAGTCTTTATTCTCTCTTTCCCAAAGAAATAGCCAAACCTACAAAAGTATACGTAACAAATGCCTTATCAGCAACCTTAGCAAATTGGGGTAATAGCATCAATGAGTTTTCACAAAAAGATAAAGAAACAATCAAAGACTTGTTTGATAAGCTCTCATTAAATACCAATTTTCTGGATTCTGGAAAGTTGGCAACTACCAAAGAGTATATTGATAATAAAATTTTGACAGATGCAGTTCAAGAATTTTCGGATTTATTGAATTCTACTCTAACGATTGCCAGACTTGAAAAAAAATGGCAAGCATATCTAAAAACTAACAGCTGGATATTTTCATCGATCTTTGCACAACCTATTATTCTTTTTAAAGATGAGGCATATGTTGGAGGGAAGGACATAGATAATAAAAATGGGAAGTTTAGTGACTATCTAATGAAAAATAAATTAAGCGACAATGTTACCTTTCTTGAGATAAAGACGCATAAGACAGATTTGCTGAGCCCCAAACCATATAGGGGTGATGATGTTTTTAGTGTAACTGATGAGTTATCGGGTTGCATAAATCAAGTCCTAAATCAAAGAGATAATTTTCAAAAAGAATACGACTCGTTACGAAGAAAAAGTAAACAAACTTTCGAAACTATTAACTCAAAATGTATAGTAATAATTGGTAAGCATGATGCTTTAACAAAAGAACAAAAGCACTGTTTTGAATTGTATAGGAATAATTGCCGAGATGTTGAAATAGTGACTTTTGATGAACTTCTATTCAAAATACAAAACATTTTAGCCTTGCGACTAAAAAAATAGTACATACGCCTAGCTTTTAGGAACTGAAGAAGTAAGTCTATATATAAAAATAAAATCAAGATGAGTTTAGGAAATTATCTCTCTAAATCAGATGGTCCTTATTCAGAAATTTTCTATGATTTTTTGCCCGAAGAAATTCATAAACTTGCAGCTTTTTTGAAAGAAAATGGGTATGTAAAACACATGTCATTCATCAATGAGAATCTTGACGACATTCAGAAGTATATTTCCTTATCCCCCTCTCAACGACAACAAAAGAAATGGAAAAATCACCCCAACAGTCTCTGGATAAGATTTTCTGCACTTCAGTTGAGCGCAGCGACAGCGAAATTAGTTTCGGATATACACCCCATTTCTTATATTGTCGATGGAGGCTCTTATCGAGAATTTCACTCAGTCATCGCACGTGGGCTATCAACACTTTTACTAAGCCATCCCTTTACATATTATCCTTTTTCTGATAAAAATCCCTTTTTTAAAGACAATATTTAGGTCGTGAATCGAAACCAATATAGCTATGTAAAAATGCAAACAAAGTTATGAATCCGAGTGAGGGCAAATTATACTCCCCATTTCAAAAAGAGAAATGGAATTCAGTTATCAAAAAAAATCCTGATAGTGAGCGTGGGTTTGATTTTGAACATACGACGGATATTGTTTGGGAAAGACATAATGCGACTGTAGCTAAAATATGTTCAAATAGCGGCCTCCCTGTAAAAAACTTCCGTGAATTAATTGACGAGATTGCGATTGTGACCATAAGAAACAAAACCTACGAAATGTTTTATAGAGGTCAGACAACTGATTACAAAGACAGCCAATCTATATATATTATAAGGATAAAACGCCAAAAACAATTATTTACCCTAACAATATGTAGGCCCGAAAGAAAAGAGGATTGCAAAATGAGATTCGCTGATTATATATTTCTGTAGCTAATTTTTTAGTATGCAAAATCAATGGAATCAAAAAAATATACCTCACAAAGGTTGGATTTTAGAAGATGTTATAGACGTTCGAGAGGATGGTCAAGAAGAATGGGAAACAGATTATGAGACCTGTATGATGTGTGGTAATGAAAAAATTCGCTATGTACATATTGTAAGTCATTCTTACCTGAGTGAGTTTTTTCGAGTCGGGTGTGTTTGTGCAGAAAAAATGACTAATGATTATTTCAATCCGAAAGAACGAGAACGGGAATTACGCAATAAAACAAATCGACGCATCACTTGGGTAAAAAAGCAATGGAAACGCAGTCAAAATGGAAATTGGTTTCTAACCCTGAACGAGCACCACCTTTTAATTTATAAGGATAAGATTTCCGCGAAGTTTAAAGTAAAAATCGATAACACTTTTGGAAGAAAAAGATTCGATAATCTAGATAAAGCCAAAATTGCTGTATTTAATGGAATTGAATATTTAAAAGAAAAAGGCGAATGGTAAATTAAAAGAGTTGTAAAATTTTGATTCTTCCTTTTTTTTACTAATTTTAAAAAAACAATATTAATCCCCCTCCTTATTTAAGATCCTCCTAAGTTTCGCTTGATTTCATAAGCGTCTAAGTATTTGCATTGCTATAAAAAAATAATGCTTTAAAGCCTTCATTTATGAAACGATATTTCCCAATTTTGCTCGCCAAAGCTGGCGAATTCACTGCGCTATCTAAGCTTGATCAAAATGTTAAAGATGAAATAGCACCGGTAATTCAAGTCTTGACTGGGAATTACGATAGAGTGGAAACTTTTGCCTCTACAAATTGGTCTTTTGCTGATAATGAGCTTTTTCTAGATTTTTCACTTTGTGATCCATTTGATAGACCGAGAACAAGAACTTTAATTGTTAATTTATCAAATGCGGGTGTGAACGTTATACCGGTTGTGCAAACAAATAGTGATCCACGATACCTCACTCTACTACAGGCATTAATTACTAATGGAACTATATCAAATGCTTGTATAAGATTCTCGAATGGTAGCGGCGGTTTTATTAATATTAACGCACAAGTTGCTGTATTACTTGGAGCACTTACAATTACTAGAAATCAAACCTCAATATTATTAGATTTCGGCTTTGTTGAAAATCATAATTATAATATGATTGCTGCCTTGGCAATTAATACCATTAGTGGCATTAATCATAAACCAGATTATAACAATATTATTATTGCCTCAAGTTCATTTTTAGAGAATCTAAGTACTTTAGTCCCTGCGGGCAGATTATATAGGTTGCAGCGTTATGAGTGGAATATTTGGCTAACGCTGCTTGCGCAGCCTGGCTTTACTGGTCTAGTTAAATATGCCGATTACGGTACAAAATATCCATTCTATTCCGAGGCTAATTTTCAAGGAAGCTGTAGTATAAAATATACCTTGGCCACTGAATTCATTGTGTACAGAGGAGAAATATCTGGCAACCATCCACAAGGTAATGGGCAGTATATTGTATTTGCTGACAGATTAGTAAATAGTGTGGATTATTCAGGAGCAGCCTTTTCTTGGGGGGATGCTCAAATCGATTTTTATGCTAGTCAAGTATTGACAAACCCAAAGCGAAAAACTGGAAATGCAACGAGCTGGGTGGAAATAAGTCAAAATCATCACATTACAATACTGCATAATCTTCTTTAGTCTCACCCTTCCAGTTTATTCGCTTTTTAAGTTTATCACGAACGATAAATGAGATGGCATTAATATCGAGGTTTGAAGAAAGCGTTTCACACAATATCCAATTCCTATCTTTTTTTCTAAAGGGTATTTGATACTCAATTAAAGTATCTATAATTTCATCTCTCCAAAGCAGTTTTGCTAAAAAAAACGATTCTTTGCTTTTATTTAGTTTTGGTTTCCGTAGCTGTTTTATTGTTTTAATACCTTTCTTCTCATAACAAATAAAAATTCCTATCCATGATGGCACAGAACTTAATATTTTCTCGTGGTATTTGTTTTCTGTCACTATAGAGAGATAATCAAACACTTTACTATAGGCTTCTACTTGAGAGGGAAGCCTTTTTAAAGTATCAGAAGCACTTTTGATTTCATATCCATGCAAAGACCCATTTATGACTGCAACGTCAATTCTGGCTTTTGCAACAGGTAAGCTTAATTCTTGAACAACTTTAGAGTTTGCATCCTCAAAAAAATGTAACAACTCCGTATCTCTAAGGAGTTGACGAATGCAAGGATCCTTCATTTGACCTCTTTTAGAGTTAAAGTAAAAAAATAAAATTACAAGCTTTATTTGATATAAGGGGCTACACCTATTTAAAAATATTCATTTTGAATATCTGGCTTTAATAAGCTTAACACCGGAAACTCTAATCCTGTAGTTAACCATTGATAAACTTGCATTAAATTTCTCAGAAATAGCTTGTTCTGAAAACGACTGATATATGAAATACTTCATCAATGCTGTTTTGGGCAATTGTAAGCATCCTCCCAGCCACTCTGCTTCGATCTCCTGTTGCCCTTCATATTTCCTTAATGGGATTCCAAGGGATGTATCTATTTCGCTCATCTCGTGTTTTAAAAGTACATGGGCTAATTCATGCATAATATTGCTTTCAGTTCGAGAAGTAGAATGAGAATCATTATGGATGATTAATTCTGGTGCATCTCGACCTATTGTAATTGCTGACCAACAACTAGAGCCATGGCCAGACACGAGTTCGTTTAAACAAGAAGGCCTAAGGCCAAGTTCAGAAGGTTTGATAATAGGCAACTTTAAATATTCTGCCAATAAAAACGAAGGCATAGGATCATGATCCTTTAGCCCCAAGTTTATTCTGCAAGTAAGGGCTATTTTTTCCGCATCAGTTTTAAAACCTCTTTTAAAACTAGCAGAAAGCAAAGCCTCATTTGTCAAGTTTGGCATATGCCAAATTAATCATTTCGATTAAAGCTTCGGCTGTTGACTGGGGTAAAGTTTTATCTGCACGTAAATGTGCCACCAATTCTTTTTTGGAATTTGAAGCCTTTTTTTCTAGTCCAGTAGAATTGCCAGCAAAGAAATCTGTAGGGACATCCAACCATTTACAAATTTGGAAGTATGTATCAATATCTGGCAGATTACCATTTTCAATCCGTGATAATGTTGGGGCACTTACACTACCAATTTCCTTAGCTGTCTCCCTTAAACCTCTATTCCCTCTTTTAGACTTGATCATTGCTGCAAGCAAAGCGGAATTAAGCTCCTTCATATAGATTTTTTATAATCATTTGATTATCAATGTGTTAGAGTAAATTTTATTGAGGAGTGTTTCATAAAAGTAAATTATTTCTTGTTTATGAAACGAATATATTAAATTTACATACCCAAATTGTTTCATCAATGAAACAATTTGTATTACAATTGTCTGTAACACTCAAAGGTCAGGGTGAAAGTTGACTGCTATTTGAAAACAAAAAAGTATAACATGAACAATGTTACAATTTGCAAGAAAGACACCTGTTTATCAGTAAAAGGTGGCTTTGCAAACTTTATTTCAATTGCAATTGGTGTTGCGATACTGGGTTACGGTGTCTCTCTAATTGCGAAAGCACTGAGGTAATCAGTAATAACACATCTATCAACTGATAGATGTGTTTCACTTAACTAACAAAACACCATCAATAAAAACAAATGAAAAGAGTAAACACACCAGAAAAATATTTAAAAGACATAGTGGAAGAAGGTAGTTATTATTATATAGGCTTTAGCCATCAAGAACTAACTGACGTTGCTAAAAGCAACCTTGAAATAAGCCAACTATTATCAGGTCAAAAAGAAAAAATAATCGTGTCAGGAAAAAAAGGTCCGCTAAGAGAAAACACACAGGGAAAGTTAGTACGAAAGCAGCCAGAGCAAAAAACGTCCGTTTGGAGACATATTGAATACTATAGCGAGAGATTCCAGCGAATGATTGATTATGATCGAGAGTTTTCTATCTGGGAAAAAGAAATATTACACAAATTCAACTTAGAACTTACCATAGCAAGAACACCGCAAGGCGAGGCAATATTTCACTTCCCTAGGTTTAAGATGGAAAACAACGAAAATCACTATCACAAAGCTGGTGCAGCCATGAATATGTCTATAGTACTAGGGAAATTTTATATGCTCTATGATACAAGCCTTGAGCCTATAATCCCCGTAACTAAAATTGAGGACAAGAGCATTTTACCAGCTGGCCAATACGGTAATGTTAGAGAAAAATTAGATACGGTCGAAAAAAATCTATTAGCAACTGGCGGTAGTGGGCAAGACTCCAGAGGAAACAGTTATCGCTTTGCAATCTTAAAAGACTTGGAGCCAACTGATGTAACAATGGGCATTGGTGGGTTCAATGAGTATTTAATTTTTGAATTTAATCAGCACAAACTTCTTGTTTTCGAAAATTTAAAAACTGGCAATGCAACTTATATATTCGACCAGGAAAAGTTCGATACTAATAAAGAACTTGATAAACAAACAGCTAAAAAAGATCCGTCATTTAAAAAAAGAATTATCCATGAAAATATGGAAGCATGGACAAAAGAAATAAACATGCTTTTCAAAAAATAGGCTTCTCAAAAAAATGCATCTTAAATGTGGTATCGAAAAATCAAATTGACCAGATGTACTTTGTTTACCGCTACGAACAATTATGGCTCACGTATTTGCATGGTGATCGATCGGCGGTAAGATTGCCGCCGAAATCAGCAGGAGATATAGTGGCCCATATTGATTGTATTGCAGCTTTTTAATTAGTGCACCAAAAAAAAGATGGAATTGATTTCTTCACATCATTTGAAAACCATTCAAGATGAAAAGATATCTTCAAATCATACCATTCTGTTATCTTGAGGAGTACATTTTTAGAACAATTCCGATAGGCATAGGTGATATGCACTCTATCGTTGGCCTCAATTTTTAGATATTCAAAGCCCATTCTTTCTATTTTCTCCCTTGTATAATATGAAGCATTATTTAAAGTCGTTGACCAAGAAATCATGCGATAATCTTTTTCTCTTATACTTATACCTTCTTCTGATTTAAAACTATTTGAAAGTAACTTCTCTTCGTTTTGTAAAATTTGATTATCCGCTATTAAATTTTTAAAAAATAGTCTTTGCAGCTTATCCATTACTATAACTTTATTTTTAGAAACAATTTCTGACTTCCAAAAGCCGATGTTTTCGACATAATAATCAATAGAATAGTTAGGCTGGTCTCCTACTTTTTTTACAATTTTTATTGCTGATCTCTTCTCGTTCAAATATTCGACAGTTGTCCAAGATGAGGTATTTACTTCCCTTTCTGATCCATCATCAATAATCCAGCTTGAAGAACCATTTTTGGGTGGAACTTTAAGAATACAGATTGGTTGGGAAAAATATTTCATTCCATTTCCTACATTGGCGGATACTTTATAAACAGCATTTGAGGTAATCTTTTGAACTGAAGTTGATTTGGTAACGACCTCATTAGTAAACAAAAGAACGTCCGTTAATTCCACATTATCGCCTTGCATTTTGTAGAACACCTGTCGACTGATGTTCATTTTTGAACCTGCTTCTGTCTGATCCTTGTATTCTGCGACGTTGTAGTTCGCGGAAGGGACAAAATAATTAATAGCCTGCTGTGCGAACAAGTGGTTTAGGCTTAAAAAAGTGAAGAAAGACGTAAATAATAAAATGCGCTTGGTCATAGTTGTTTGTTGATTATTAAAAATAACGCATATATGCGTCTATTCAAAATATACAATTAGCCCAAATTGGGCATGTGATAAGCGTTAAGAATAAGAAACTTGTAAAGGCGGTCGGAGAACAAATCCGTTCCCTTCGTCTTGATCTGGGAATTTCTCAGGAAGAACTGGCGAATGAGGCAGATATTCCTTTATCACAGGTTGGCCGCATTGAAAGAGGAGAAACCAACCCAACTATCTCCACATTGTTCGTTATTGCAGAAGCTCTAAAAACCGATTTAAAGGCATTGGTTGATTTTAAAATGAAAAAATAAATTCGTTAAGGTAAAATTTTCAAATTTCCTACTTCCTAAGAATCCTTACCTGACACCTCTTATTCATTTGGGGACACATCTGGTTTATTCCATTTCTCCATAAGGTCTAACACATCAAAGAGTTGTTCAAGATCAATCAATACCTCTGAAAAATCAATAGGTAGGTTTTCATGCTCGCTTTGGAGGTAAATAATAAATATCCTCCGCAGGTGCTTATTTGCTCTTGTAATCTCAAAATCAGTAAGCACCCTTTTTAAGTCATCAATATTTTTTTGATTTATTTGCATTTTTGATGCAAAGGTCAAAAGAGAGTTCGGAGAAGAAAAGGAGAGGTTTTTAATCCCTCTCCCAACCAATCAGGTCATCCAGATATTTTGGATATTTAAATCGCCAATATTCATACTCATTCTGTTTTATTTTATAAAGCCAATTATCTCTCAGCCAGTTAATCCCTTTTTCAGAAAGGCATGGTTTGTAAAATCCCAGTTGATTTACAACAACTTTTTTGAGAACAAACCACCCGGCATCAATATATTTTTGTGGCGGATAGTTTGAACCATTTCTTTCCTCTAGCAGACCAAGTCTCTTTAGGTTGTAAATAAAAACACCTTTTGTCATTTTGTAAGTGCCCATTTTAACGGGTAAAATATCCAAGACTTCTTTTAAGCTTATGGCTTTAGGTTGTTCCATAATTTTTAATTTAAATGATTGAAAAATTTCGATACAAAGGATTCGTAGGGGATAGGAAATTTTAAAATTCTACCCCCTACGATTTCCTTTAGGCTTTGACGTAATGATTGTGCTTAGGCTTATTCAAAACACCTGCGGTTGTGCCTTGCCTCAAATACGACTCAGCAGTTTTTTCGGGTATTTGAAATAGACTGGCAATATCCATTGCATCCTGCCTATTAAACTCACTTGGAAGACTGTCGTAATACTGTTGTTTCATATTGTACCCTGTGCTGCGGCGACTACCTTTCATCTGAAAGAATACAGCAGTCATATGATGCAGCAAACATTCTACAATGCTATTAGCAATATTGAAATCAACATCCTCGCAGTAAATCTTCGGTGGTAGTTCATTTGGTAACTGCGCCTTCTCAATCTTTCTCATGATTGTCAAAATCATAGCAATACGAAACTGGATAAGCCCCATTCTATATACGGCTGCACCGATCTCATTGCCACAAGCTTTTACAATTTGTTCGCATCTCTGGTCAAAAACTGTATTCAGTTTTTCAGCTTGACTACCAGTTAAGAGAAACTGAATCTCAGATTGAGGCTCTTTGATGTACTTCAATAAATAAGGTGCAGTCATAGATGCAAGACTACCTCCCTCACTTCTAAAGATGGCACCCAAATCGGTCGATTCTACAAATACATCCTTCCAACCACTTACTTCATTAAAATAGTAGAAAGCGAACCTGCTTGTTAAACCGTTCTCAACATCTTTCACTAAGCTTCTGATCTGGTGTGGCGTGCCGGATAATAATACTGAAAGGGCTGGTCGCTCGATAGACAGATACTCATTGTTACCCTTTCTTTCATATTCGATAGGTTCATGCTGAAAAGCTTTACGATAAAGGTGAGAAAACTCACCGTGTTTACTTTTATTGGCACTCGATAAGGTATCAGCTTCGGTATCGAACACTATCCCTCCAAGGGTTCCATTATCTCCTATACTTTGCTTTAGTTTAGCAGATGTGTTATCTGCAGGAATGAAGAATTTTTTCAGCACTGGTTTTATTATCTCAACATTATCTTTCTCGTCTTCTTCATCTTGCAATGAGTTAAACTCAGCCAATTCCGTTTTGTATTCATCTAGCAACTCTTTTTGTATTGTTTCGCCAAGCATTCTTACAAAAGTTAATACACCTTTCCCGCTGCCGGCAGGAGCTGAGATAAACATGAACAGGTTGGATTGATACCTGCGCCTGTCATATATCCCATATACTCTTGGAAAACAAGCACTTAATAATACCAGAAGACCAAGAAAGAACATATCTTTTTCTCTCGGTGAAGGGAAAAGCCCCGCCATATCCTTCATATACTTTGGAAGTGCCTCATAAACACTATTAGGTATAAAAGGTGTTTGCCATTCTTCGTTTTTGTCTGTCCATGTGGCGAACTGTTCAGCCTTATTTTCATATACATCATCAAAAACACGAATCAAATCGTTTTTCTCATCAAATGGATGTACCATATCAACTACAGCAGGATGATCTGAAAAAAGTGTTTTGAAATGCTTGAGAGCATACTCTTTAGTCATACCAAAATGAACACAGATGGAAGCCAGTTTCAGTAGCCAGTTATGTCTATTACCTACTTTAAACTCATTAGCATCACGTGAGGCGATACGACACAGCGTTATAAAATTCAGTTCGCCATTACGCTTCTTGTAATCGAGTTTGATAGGTTGGTAACTAAACGATGGATGTAGAAAAAGAGGATCGACAGACGCTTGAGCCTCCTCCTCTTCCATATCTGCTTCAGTAACAGGTTTGGTTACTGTCATAAAGTAAATATCTCCCAATACTGGGTCAAATTCTAATACCTGACCACTCAGCCGATTATGGTCAAAGAAGGCATCAGCATCGTGGCAAAGAAAACATGCCCTTGAAATGTTAGAGCAACTTTTATCGATATGCTTTTCAGCAATACCGACCTTCTCTATCAGGTAACGGCTGTATGCAACATAGTTTTCCTTGAAGGAATACTTCTTGTTGCATACGAATACCACCTTTAAGCCATTACCCTTAGGAGATACAAAGTACAAAACAGGTAAACTGCTTTTACGCAATACTTGTTTTGTTGCCGCAACATCTTGTAGGCTGTCAATGTCGATACAGACTAACCCAGATTCTTTAATTAACCCTGCGTCTTTGCGTTCATTGAATGTCCCGCCAAACGTTACATAAGGTAGCTTGTTGATCTTGTAATCATCCTGCTCCTTTCCTTCAAGACTGCGTAATTCTTCAGTTGAATTCTGCAACGGTTCACAGTCTGTGATAAGCTTAAACGTTTCTTCAAGGGTGACCTCACTCAGGGTGGCAATATTTTTTATACCATACTGAGAAAATGAAATTTTCATTTTTTAATAATTAAAAGATAATAACCGCTCTATTTGTTTAACGATCTTGATTTTCACTTAGGATAATGTGTAAATAAAATTCTCGGTACTTCATTCTGTTTCCCGATTCTCTATGTCAAAGAACTAATGCCTTACTGTAACATTGTTATCTGTAACAGCAGCACATTAGTATGTAATCAAATAGTAGTCCATCGCTGTTGATTCTGAATATTTGACGGATATATGCATTTATAAAATTTTTATTAGCAGTAGATATTTTTAATAAATTTTTATTTGCAATGATGTCATGACAACTGACAAAATTGATGCAATTACCAGGATACTGCTATTTTGTTTTAATTAATATGTTGTCTGTTTTTTGACTGAAGTGAGTGTAGCAGTTCGCTTCTTTTAAACTTTCTTCTTTTGCCTATTTGGTAGCTTTTTACGCAACCGTCGTGCAATAGTTTTGAGAATGTGGGTAGGCTGACCCCAAGCAAATTGCTTGCTTCCATTTTGTTGAGGAACGGCTCTTCGCCTTGCGGAACTGTTTCTGAGTTAGCTGCTGTTTTGTTGAGTGCAGACAACTCTTCACGAATGATACCACGTATCAACGTTCCTAATTCCTGAATGTCTGTTTGTTGGAGTAAAATCCCTTTCATTGTAACAAATTGGTATCAACTACAATAGTTGATGGTTAATACTCGGCGTTACCAATTTGTTCTTTAATCCGAAAGAGAAAAGAAGCTTCTACAATTATAAAATCTCTAAGCCGCCATTATTACTTATTGATCTGACTACAAAGAGAGAAAGAATATTTTCAAGAACCAAAGAAAATTCTTTGATTCTTTTTTTCTTTTGAAAAATTAACAATCAAACTGTTTTGTTAAGCAACCTGATTAAAAGTTTTTGCATTAAAGAATGCATGCCCTTGTATCAATTCTGCATTCTCTAATTCGCTTACACGTATATATTGAAGGAACACAGCTTCGCTGCGATGAGAGGTCATCTTCATAATTGATATAGCTGGCACACCAGCCAAATAAGAGTTAGTAGCAAATGATCTTCTACCTGCGTGTGTTGACACAAGTTCCCATTTCTTATACATATTTCTTACCGTCTTACCGGCGATGGTTTTTATTATTTCTACATCTGAATTGATCTTAGCCCTCTCGGCTATATCTTTTAAAAGGCTATTGGCATGAGCATTTGTATAAGCATGAGGTATATCATTATCATACTTTTTCAATATTTCTCTTACGACTGGATGAATAGGTATGATAACTTTTGCCTTTGTTTTGAGTGTTGTTTTAGTAATGAAGTTTTCTGAAATATGCTCTTTCGTCAGAGTTGAAAAGTCACTAAAACGAAACCCTGTATAACAGGCGATAACAAACAAATCTCTTATTGCTTCAATACTACCCTCACCACTTAAATCTAATGAGTATATCCTCTGGATTTCTGACTCAGAGAGGGCTATTTTATCCACATCCTCTAAAGGCTTTTTGAAGAGTTTTGATTTGAAAAAGAGGTTAGTATTTATTCCTCTATCTGTTGCAGCATTTAAAAATGTTTTCAGTACTTTAATTTGTTTACCGACAGTGTTACGGGCAAAGTTTAAGCTATTTAGGTACTGAATAAAGCCATTATAAAATTCCTCATTAATTTCATCGAATCCTACATCTTTCTTCCCGAGAAAATTAATAAAACCAGTCAAATGCCTTTTACAAGTATTATATACATAGATAGTGCCTTCTGATTTGTTATTTACCTCGTTCGCAATGAATCTGTCCACATAACTTAACACTGTAACGGGTACTGTTTTAGGAACAATCACTGCAGGTTTGGGGTTCAGGTTAAATTTTTGCTCTAAATGAGATTTTAATTGTGCTGCTGTCGGTACGAACCCTTCAAATTTGCAACTTCTGAAATAGTCTTTTGCGGCCATCTCCATTTTACTTAGCCAGTCATTAATTGCGGGATACTCAAGTCTATTGTATTTAACAATAGCCCTTTTGGTTGTGGAATCCCAATGTTCAGGGAGAATCTTTTCGCCAGTTGTAAGCATCAGGCGCTCGAAGCAGTTGTATTTTGACTGCATATAGATAGATGTAGCAGTTTTTGCTTTAACATCTTTCAGATAAAAATTGAATAGCGGCATTACCATTATCTGATATTTTAATGTTTGATTGGTTGTCTCTTTGGTTGTCCTGCAATGTTTCGAAGAAGTTTAAAATTTTCCTACAAAAACATCAACTAATTGAAATCCAGTCTTTTGAACAACCTTCAAACAAAAAAATATCTAAAAAAACAGCAAAATTCATCAACGTAGGACCTACCCTGGTGGGCCCACAAAGCGAAGATGAAAGTCTTCGCTTTTTTCATTTTGGTAAGCTC
>CAYMQQ010000041.1:0-18653 GCA_964392685.1 uncultured Sediminibacterium sp. | reverse complement strand
CTTTTTGAAGAAAGAAGCCGAGCCAGATTTGCACAGATGCAGGTTGCTTTTGAGACAGAGAAGAAACAGGCTGAGATCAATCTTTTAAAAAAAGAAGATGAGGCCCAGAAAGAAAAGATCAAGGATCAACGTTTATATACTTTCTTATTATTAGTAGTAGTGGCGCTTGTGATGGCACTTTGGCTGGTGTCTTGGAGAAGAAATCAATTTAAACAGCTTGCCAATAAACAATTGAGGTTACAGAAAGCTGCTTTGGAGCAAGCATCTTTTCAAAAAGACAAGATATTTTCTATTCTTTCTCATGATCTTCGAATGCCTATTTCATCATTGAGTGGCGTATTGCAGTTGGTTGACAAACAAAGTTTATCAGAAGATGCATTTACAAAGATCAAGCATGCGTTGGGGAAGCAAATTACATCGCTGAATACTACATTGGACAATCTGTTATTATGGTCTCGTAATCAGATGGAAGGTGTAACAGATGTTCAGGCGAGTGAATGTTCCTTATATGAAATTGTAGAAAACAATTGTCACTTGCTCACCAGTGCAGCTAACCAAAAGAAAATTCTTATTAATAATGATGTATCTATTACTGCAAAAGCCTATGCAGATGTACATCATGTTGATATCATTCTCAGAAATCTATTGTTGAATGCACTTAAATTCACAGAAGAGGGTGGTATTATTACTGTTCAATACCGCGAAGATGAGCATATGGCGATATTAGATATTATAGACAATGGCATTGGTATGACAAAAGAACAGATTGGGAAATTATTCAAGGTAAATACGCATTTTACAACTACGGGTACAAAGAATGAAAAGGGAGCGGGGCTTGGCTTACTATTGTGTAAAGAGTTTGTGGAGGCCAATCATGGAACAGTATCTGTGAAAAGTGAACCCGGAAATGGATCTCAGTTTTCCGTTACTTTGCCAAAATCTAAGTATGTCTAAGAAATTCAAATCAGACAGCAACGGTTTTATCTTCAGTACAGATCCGAATTTTCAATTTCAGCCGGAACAGGAAGAGGAACCGGAAACGCTGACTTCTACTCAGCAAATGCTGCGTATTTTATTGGATAAAAAGCAACGAGCCGGTAAATCGGTGACCTTGATAACAGGTTTTATCGGTAAAACAGATGACCTTGAAAAACTAGGAAAACAACTCAAAAATTTTTGTGGAACAGGAGGTTCTGTAAAAGACGGAGAAGTAATCATTCAAGGAGATCAACGAGAGAAAGTATTACAATGGTTGTTGAAGAATGGATATGCTAAGAGTAAAAAAATTGGGTGAATAATAATGAATTACTACTGTTGGGATAGCTGTGAGCTATGAGCCACGAGCTGCGAGCATAGAATGGTATTCATTGTAGGCTTTCTGCCTTTAATATATGATAGGGCTTGCGAATTAATCTTATATCGATAAAAGCATTTTTTTAAATCTCTAAACAGACTATTTGGTCTTTAAAATTCAACCGATAAAGGCTCACAGCTCATGGCTCAAAGCTCGTAGCAGGTTTTTACCGACGACATTCAATATTGGTTATTTATTCCGCTTCAAACCCCACTTTTCTATGTGTTCCATCGCAATAAGGTTTATTGGATGACTGTCCACAACGGCATAATGCCGTGGTTCCTTGTTTGATTTCTTTTCTGCCATCACTGTGTGTGATCTCACAATCGGTAGTGATCAATATAGGACCGTTGGGTTTAATTTGAATATTCATAATACTTGCTGCTTCCGACTGAATCTCTTTTTCTGCTGTATTTTCTCCCGTTGCATTCATAAAATAACTCAAGGCACCACTTGGACATTTTCTTACCTGTTCAATGATGGCATCGGTTGTTGCGCCTTCTATATTGACCCAGGGTTTTTTCGCCGGATCAAAAACCTCTCTTAATTGAGTCCAACAGATTCTACTATGAATACAAGTATCCGGTTTCCATACAACGGTTACTTCGTTATTGGTGTATTTGAATGTGGATTTGGGCATGGAATTTTCTTATTAAGATATCTATAAAGATAATAGGTTTTAGCTACAAGCTACAAGCTGCAAGCTTCAAGCTACAAGTAAAATATGCATTATTTGCGATCAACTATAGGCTATGAACCATGATCAATAATCTATCTCTAGTTTCAATCTGTCTCTCAACTCTTTCACCAAAGGATACTGCTCGGCAATGCGTTCAAATCTTTGTTTACTGTTGAGTTTCAGGTGAATGGGTACATCTTCTCGCTCGGTAGCTTCTACTAGAATATTAAAGGTAATGGACCTGTTATTAAATGCAGTGTGTAGGTAATCGATTAACGTCATTCTTTCCTGCTCTACAAATTTCTGTGCAGTAAGTGCGGGGACTGTGACAGAGAAGTGAATATC
Source organism: uncultured Sediminibacterium sp. (assembly GCA_964392685.1). Lineage (GTDB taxonomy): Bacteria > Bacteroidota > Bacteroidia > Chitinophagales > Chitinophagaceae > Sediminibacterium. The sequence goes on along the minus strand of CAYMQQ010000041.1, from coordinate 16,275 downwards.
ATCTTCTATATGCAACTGCGCAATTTTAAATGTACCTACCGAAGAGTGTTTTTGTTGTTGTTCTAATTTTTGGGTGTATTCATTCCAGCAGCGCGTAAGTTTCTCTAAATTGAGTACTTCTGCTTCTTTTACTTCTTCAATGGCATACTGATCACCTACTTTTTCTCGCAAAGCATCCAATAAACTTTTTTTAGGCCCACCGGCGGTAGTCGGTGTAACAGGTTTAACGGCTGCGGGTCTGGTAGGGGGAGGAGCTTGAACCGTTGGATTTGATACAACAGGCCGAACCGAAGTTTTCTTCTCTTCCTGTATCAACAACTTTGGTGGGGCCTGATCCGGAACATTTTTTATCTGTAAGGATGAAACTGACTTAGTTCGGAAAGCTATTGGACCATCAAGTCGTTTTTTTTTAATGATTTGTCCGCTTTCGGAAGACAATTCGATGGCTTGTTGTAGGAAATTCAGTTTAATGATAGCGAGTTCAACATGCAATCGCTTATTCCGCGCCATTTTAAATTGAATCTCGGCTTCATTCAGAATATTGAGTGCACTTACCAAATAAGAAAGGCTGGTATTGGCTGCTGTTTGAATGTATTTTTCTTGTAAGCCTTCCACTACATCCAATAAAGTAGCAGATTTGGGATCTTTACATACCAGTAAGTTGCGAATAAACTCAGCAAAACCGTTTATCACTAAATCGCCTTCAAACCCTTTTCTATTGATCTCGTCATACAACATCATGGCTGCAGCCATGTCTTGTTTTTGTAAAGATTCGAGTAGTCGGAAATAATAATCTTCATCCAGAATATTCAAATGTTCTAAAGTATTCTGGTAGGTAAGGGTTCCATTGGTAAAACTTACGATCTTATCCAAAATACTCAATGAATCACGCATACAACCTTCGCTTTTTTGAGCGATGACCTGTAATGCAGCTTTTTCTGCCTGAATAGCTTCTTTCTCTACAATTTCCTGTAAATGTTCAACCGTGTCATTATTCGTGATTCTTTTGAAATCAAAAATCTGACAGCGACTCAATATGGTGGGAAGTATCTTATGTTTTTCAGTCGTAGCTAAAATAAAAATAGCGTAGGATGGGGGCTCTTCTAATGTTTTCAAAAAAGCATTAAAAGCACTGGTACTGAGCATGTGTACCTCATCCACGATGTATACTTTGTATTTACCCGCCTGTGGTGCAAAGCGAACCTGTTCTACCAGGGTTCGAATATCTTCTACCGAGTTATTACTTGCTGCATCGAGCTCATGAATATTCAAAGAAGTTCCGGCATCAAATGAAACGCAACTATTACAAGTATTACATGCTTCACCATCGGGAGTAGGATTGGTACAATTAATCGTTTTAGCAAGAATACGGGCACAAGTAGTTTTACCCACACCTCTCGGACCACAAAATAAAAATGCATGTGCCAACTGATTATTCTTAATCGCATTTTTCAGTGTAGTAGTGATATGCGACTGCCCTACCACCGTACTAAAATTCTGTGGTCTATACTTACGCGCCGAAACAATGAATTTATTGTCCATATCAGTGGTGCAATATAAGTATAAGCTCGTAGCTACAAGCTACAGGCTACAAGCTGCAAGGAGAATGTGTAAAAAAAGTTATAGACCTTGTGGCTTATCGTTTAAAGCCTCAAGAGACAAGCCACAAGCTGCAAGGGGATGTGCAAAAAAGGCCTTGTAGCCTGAAGCGTGAAGCTTGTAGCTTTTCAAGTTACTTGTATTCCATCTCCGGATGCCTTTCAAAAGCTCTGTTTTGATCAAAAAGATAGCGGAAAGTAACCATTCGGCGACTGGGTACTCCGCCTAGACTTTTATAGATATTCAACATTTTTGGGTTCCAATCGCCGGCCCACCCCATTTCATATTCAAAATACCACCCTTTATTTTGGATCAGTAAACCACATTCATAGATTAAAAAGCTATCGATACCCAAGGCCTGGTACTTAGGAACCACACCAAATGCGAGACCTGTCAAACGTTTACAGGTACCTGTGTATTTCATCCACAAAAGATGCAGTTTTTGTAAGATGCCGAATTTCCCATTGAAGTGCTTGAAGTATTGGTTGATATCAGGAATATTGATGAACATAGCAATCGGCTCCTCTTTATAGTATGCAAACCATACTACCCTTTCATCCATGATGGGCTTCATGGTTTTGAATAGCTTGATCACTTGCTCTTTGGTGATCTCTTTGTTTTCTCCATGTTGCGCCCAGGCTGCGTTGTATACTGTAGCAAAATCTCCCGCATACTTATCCAATTCAGATAGTTTCACATGCTTGGCTTCATAGCCGGCTTTGCCTTTGAATTTTGCATGTCTTTCAGGAAAGCGAGGGGGTAGCGGATCATCTACCTGCATCGAATAATAATACTGATTATAGTAGTTCTGAAACCCATAAGTTGTAAAAAGTGATTCATAATAATCGGGATTGAATGACATACCATACATAGGCTCTTTATCAAATCCTTCAACCATTAATCCCCACCATTTATCGCGATCCCCAAAATTGATGGGACCATCCATTGCTTCCATACCTTGTTCTTGTAGCCATTGTTTGGCAGTATCAAATAAAAGATTAGCTGTAGCCTGATCATTGATACAATCAAAAAAACCAATACCACCTGTCGGGAAATCAGTACCCTTATTGATATATTTAGAGCTGGTAAATGCGGCAATGCGACCCACCACTTCTCCATCATCGGTTTCGGCGATCCATCTTTTGGCGGTGCCATATTTGAATTGTTTGTTCTTTTCAGCATCAAATACAGCTTCTACCTCATTATTCAAAGGTCTGATATAAGCAGGATTGTGTTGGTTCAATCTTGCACTTACTTCCAAAAATTCTTTCTTGGTAGCAGCATCATTTACTTCAATCAAATGCATGGTCACTGGTTTAAACAAAGGTAAGAAAGTAGTTGAAGTCTCTAGGTTAGTAATTCTACTGAAACTGATGGTCTTTTATGACTTGAATAATTTATTAGCCATTTTTTCGTCATGTTTATAGATGTCTTTTCTGAAATTCAGCTCTCCATTTTTATCCACCCAAGCTGTAAAATACACGATGAATACAGGCACTGATTTTTTCAAGGCAACCCATTTTTCTTTCTTCAAATGCATGGCACTATCAATGGTACGATCATTCCAACTGCTGTCTTGTCGTAACAGATAGGCAGCCATTTTTTTAGGTTCTGCAATGCGGATACACCCATGACTAAAACTTCTGCTCGATTGGGAAAAAAGATTCCGATTCGGAGTATCGTGAAAATAGATATTGTAATTATTCGGGAATAAAAACTTAACCAATCCAAGCGAGTTACCCGGACCGGGGTTCTGTCTAATCACAGGTATCTTGCCTTGTTTTACAATCTCCATATTTTGTTTGGTGAGATAATCGGGATTCTTTTTAATAGCAGGCAGAATCTCACCTGTAACAATACTTTCGGGTACATTCCAGTATGGGCTAAATACCACGTATTGAAGTTTATCATTGAAAATAACGGTATTGTTCGCAGCCGTACCTACAATCACATTGATATCGAACTGTAGTCGCCCACTGTCATACACATGCATTTTATATTCCGGTATATTGACCAAAATATAGTTCGTGTCTTTTTCAGGCGGCATCCATCTCAAACGTTCCAGGTTGATGAGAATTTGACGCAGTCTTTGTTTCAATGGCACATTGAGTTCTGCAATCATTTTATTGCCAATTACACCATCAATGGTTAATCCCATTCGTTGCTGGTATTTTTTGGTAGCGATAACAAGGGCCGTATCAAATAAAGGACTATCTACATTTTCTTCCAGATCTCCCACCAATTGTAAATGCTTTTTGATCTGTATCAGAATAGCGGAAGAATCTCCGCTGCGCAGTGATTTTTGAAGTGTAGAAATGGGATCGGGTGAATGTTGCTTGGCCAAAGCAGAGTAGCGTTCTACATATTGTTGTAGCTTTTTGTACTGCTGGTTTTGTGGTGCATACGCTTCTTCATTTTTATGAAGGATCGCCGAATCCAACAATGCATGTAGGTCGATTTTTTTTCTTGGGATGAACCAGCCCAATTCTGTGGCATCAAGATCGCTTCCCTTGTATACTTTAGCCGCATAACGGAAGAATTGTCCGGTCAATAATAATTCCGCTTTTAAAACCAATGAATCTGCCGGTTTATTTTTTTTATTGGATGATACAAAGCGCTGGAGCAGTTGTTCCATTTCAGGATGATACAGACTACTGTCTTCAAAACTGCTGATATAATTCAATTGTAAATTTCTGAAGTTAGAAGCCTGCTCTGAAAGGCCACTGCTGTCAAACCATGCATACGCATAGTTTCGGTCTTTATAAAAATCATTGAACTGTTCTGTATAGTCTTGATATGCAGTATGATTTTTTAGGAATTGATCAAGTTCGAGACTATCCATAAACAGATCATTGAAAGAGGTAGCAACAGTGATGGACGTGTCTCTGAATACAGGTTTTTTGCTGCTGCTATTACTACATGATTGTACCAGCAAAAAAGATGTTATGCAACAAAAAAAGAAATGCCTGCTCATTTAATGAATTTACAAAAGGAACTGTTTCAAATCATGATATGCGTGGAGTTTTTTTATCGTATGGATAAAAAAGTACCGGCAACAATCGCAGCGGTTTCTGTTCGTAATCTCGTATTTCCCAGAGAAACGGGTTGATAATCATGTTGAATCGCTAACCTGATTTCTTCTGGTGTAAAATCTCCTTCCGGACCAATGAGCATTAGTACAGATTCACTTAATGAGATCGAATGAATGGGAGTCTTGACATCCTCTTCGCAATGTGCAATTAATTTTTGAGTAGCTGAATGAGCCTCAAAAAGTGTTTGAAGTTTGATGGGTTCATGTAAAACAGGTAACCAGCTTTGTTGACTCTGTAACATTGCTGAAATGAGAATTTGCTGCATTCTTTCGAAACGAAAACGCGTGTGTTCCGTTCTTGAACAGATCAATGGAATGATCTCAGTAACGCCTACCTCAGTTGCTTTTTCTAAGAACCATTCAAATCGGCTTGCATTTTTGAGTAATGAAACAGCAATAGTTGTTTTTTTCTCGGGTGCAGGATATTGTTTTGCTGATTCGATATTAACCGTACAATGTTTTTTATCCTCGTGCGCAATGCTTGCTGTGTACAATCCGCCTTTACCGTTGGTCAGTTGAATGTGTTCGCCTGTTCTCATCCTCAGCACCTGAATGCAATGTTTACTGGTTTCTTCACTCAGTTCGAATAAAGAAGAAGAGGCTGCAACGGTTGATTCGTAAAAAAAAGGTAAAGCCATGAAGAAAAAGGATTATTCACAATTGACCATTCATCATTCACAAATTAAAATGGAACATCGTTGTCAAAACCTTCATCAAAATCCCCTCCATTCATTTTGCTTCCTTTCTGTATAAAGAGTTTGCCACCATCCGGCTCTGTATTTGAGTTGGATAATGTGCCCGGAGGAAGTGGTCTGTAATTACCGGTTCCTAAAAACTTTGAATCATCGTTTGCTACTTCAAATTTCTGGATAGACAGATTGGCTTTCAGTATGATATTTTCCAGTGAACCATTTCTGTGCTTGGCAATACGAATATGGGTTTCGCCTTTGGTGCTTTCGCCCATTTCATTGCTATTGACTTCATAATATTCAGGGCGATAGATAAACATAACCATATCCGCATCCTGTTCAATGGCGCCCGATTCACGAAGATCACTCAACTGAGGAATCTTACTTTCTTTTCTGGTTTCCACCGCACGACTCAACTGGCTCAATGCAATGATGGGAATACTCAATTCTTTTGCCAATGCTTTTAAACTTCGTGAAATGGTACTGATCTCTTGCTCACGGTTTGAATTTCTATCTGCGCTACCGCTCATTAACTGCAGGTAGTCGATGATGATCAGTCCGACATTGTATTTATTCACCATTCTTCTGGCCTTAGCACGGAATTCGAAAATATTCAATGCAGCAGTATCATCGATATAGAGTGGTGCATTTTCTAAGGCTTTAATACCCTTGTGCAACAATTGCTCATATTCATGATCTTCCAGTTTACCACGTGATATTTTTTCCAGTGGTATTTCACTTTCAGCACTGAGGATACGCTGAACCAACTGCGATGCACTCATTTCCAAACTGAAAAATCCAACACCTACGGGTTTGATTTTATTTAAGGCTGCATTTCTGGCAAGGTTCAATGCAAAAGCAGTTTTACCCACGGAAGGTCTTGCTGCAAGAATGATCAAGTCGGTGGGTTGCCATCCATACGTAACACGATCCAACGTCGAAAATCCACTCGGTACACCGGATACATCTTCTGTTTTGGTACGCAGTTCATCAATTCTGTTCAATGTTTTGGCTAACACATTTCCTACATCTTCAAAATTCTTTTTAAGATAATTGTTGGTGATGTTGAACATTTTGGTTTCACTGTCATCCAATAAATCAAAGACATCGGTACTGTCTTCATATGCATCACCAATAATTTCACCACTGATACGAATCAATTCACGTTGAATAAATTTCTGTAACACGATACGCGCATGGGCATCAATATTCGCGGTAGAAACAACTGAGTTGGTGAGTTTGGTAACATAATAGGGACCACCCACTGCATCCAGTTGTTCTTTCATTTTCAATTCTTCTACCACAGTGAGGATGTCGATGGGCATACTTTTCTGTTGCAGACTTTGCATTGCTTTGAAAATGAGTTGGTGTGCTTCTACATAAAAACACTCGGGCTTTACGATTTCTGTAACGGTATCAAAAGCGCTTTTTTCCAGCATGATAGCCCCCAGTACCGCTTCCTCCAGTTCTTTGGCTTGAGGGGGTACTTTTCCGTATACCATTGTACTAAGATCTATTGCGGGCTTTCTTCTTTTACGGTCTTTATTTAGGCTGGTCAGATCCATGGTCGTAGTCAGTTCTTGATTGGTGGTTAGTAAGTTTCCTATTTCCTTCCTAAGTCATTTCCCGTGTTACGGAATTGTTACCTCGGCAGTTAGGGGGAGCGAATATGGTGTAGAAAATTGTCTTACTAAAATTTTTTTCTGGCATTTTTCATCCACATCAATTCACAGTTCCACGCAGTTTATTCACTGCTCTATTCACACAAATTACTAAGGTTATCCCCCAAAATCAAAAGTTTTCCGACCAAACACACAGGAAATGCACAAATACCTGTGTACAAAGAAATTTCTAAAAAATAGGGTTGGAGAGGGGGGAAAAGCGTAATTAAAGGGGCTATTCGCTACAAGCTTCAAGCTGCAAGCGACAAGCTTTAAGTGGCAAAGACCTTAGTATCGGCTAGTTGTCAAAAACGGTGTGTTATAGTTGAAAAATTCAGATCTAAATCTTTTGCATCACAGCTTGCGGCTTGTAGCTTGTCGCTTGCAGCTTATTATCCTTACTTTTACACCCCGAAAAGAGCAATCGAATATGACCATTAGTTATAACTGGCTGAGTGAATACCTCCCTACAACCCTTGAACCTGAAGCATTATCTAAAATCTTGACTTCTATCGGATTGGAAGTGGAGAGTCTGGAAGCGTATGAGAGCATCAAGGGTGGATTGAAAGGTTTGGTAATAGGAGAAGTACTTACCTGTGAGCAACATCCCAATGCTGATAAATTAAAGATTACTACTGTAAATATTGGCGGAGAAACGCCGCTGCAGATTGTTTGTGGGGCTGCTAATGTAGCTGCCGGACAAAAAGTAATTGTTGCAACGGTTGGTACTACCATTTATCCCATCGGCGGAGAGCCTTTAACCATGCGGGTTGCCAAGATCCGTGGGGTGGAAAGTCAGGGTATGATTTGTGCCGAAGACGAAATCGGTGTGGGTACCAGCCATGACGGAATCATGGTATTACCAGCTGATTCAGTTCCCGGAACCGATGCAGCAAGTTTATTTACACCATACAATGATTGGATTTATGAGATCGGGCTCACACCCAATCGTATGGATGCAATGAGTCATTTGGGTGTGGCAAAAGATGTTTGTGCCTATCTCACCCACCATGAACAAGAAGCTAAGCCTGTTTCACCATTCAGCAATACATTCAAAGTTGATTCAAAAAAACTACCCATCAAGATAACGGTAGAAAATCAGGAAGTTTGTCCAAGATATGCGGGTGTAAGTATTACAGGTGTTACCGTAAAAGAATCTCCGGCTTGGTTGAAAAATCGCTTACTGGCCATTGGACAAAGACCCATCAACAATATCGTTGACATTACGAATTATATCCTGCATGAAACGGGTCAGCCACTGCATGCTTTTGATGCTGATGCGATCAACGGCGGAAAAGTAGTGGTAAAAAATCTAGCCGAGGGAAGCAGTTTTATCACACTCGATGAAAAGGAACGGAAACTATCAGCAGAAGACCTGATGATCTGTAATGGATCTGGAGAAGGAATGTGCATTGCAGGTGTTTTTGGTGGGAGTAAGAGTGGTGTTACGTCAGCAACAAGAAATATTTTTTTAGAGAGCGCATGGTTTCATCCCATTTCCGTTCGTAAAACATCTTTACGACATGGATTGAGAACAGAAGCAGCTACTCGTTTTGAAAAGGGGGTCGATATATCGGGTTGCGTACAGGTATTACAGCGTGCTGCTTTACTGATTAAAGAAGTAGCGGGTGGGGAGATTGCAAGTGATGTTACAGATGTATATCCTTCACCCAAAGCCAAAACAGAAGTGGCAGTGAAGTATCATTATATCAAAAAATTGAGCGGTAAGAACTATCATCCTGATAAGGTCAAAAAAATACTGACGGCATTGGGTTTTGAAGTGATTAGAGAAGACATCGATGAACTTAAAGTTGCAGTTCCTTACAACAAACCTGATATCAGTATTCCGGCAGATATCGTAGAAGAAATCATTCGCATCGATGGTCTGGATAATATTGACATTCCTACCTCTATCACAATTAGTCCGGCCATAGCTGCATCGGGTGTGAAAGAAGCATTAAAAGATAAGATTGCCGGTTATTTGGTTGGACTCGGTTTCGTTGAAATACTTACCAATTCTATAACCAATAGTAAATATTTCTCAGAAGAAGTATTAGCGAGTTCAGTCAAAATGTTGAATAATCTTAGTGTGGAACTGGATGTTTTACGTCCAACCATGCTGGAAACCGGACTTGAAACGGTTGCTTATAATTTGAACCGTAGAAACCTGCATTTGCAGTTGTTTGAGTTTGGAAAAATCTATGCAACAGACGGTGTTGGTCAATATCGAGAAGAAGAACGCTTGTGTATATACCTGACCGGACAATCCACTGAAGCAGGATGGAGAGGGAATCCGGGTGTTTTTGACATTTATCACGGAAAGGGAATTGTGCAAGCAATCATTCAATTGACAGGCTTGAAGGGACTTCATTTCGTCCCATCGGCGAATGACGCATCTACACTAGAAATGTATGTTGGAAAACAACAAGTGGGGATTGTAACGGAAGTAGATAAAAAGAAAGCAGCTGCATTTGATATCAAGCAAAATGTAGTGTTCGTAGACATCAACTATCTAACGTTCACCCAATTGTTTTCCAAACAAAAAATCACTTATAAAGAAGTGAATAAGTTCCCAACCATGCAGCGTGATCTGGCGTTGGTGGTGAATCGGAATACCACTTATGCAGCAATAGAAGCGGTGGTACAGCAATTAAAGATTCCTCGTCTTACCGATATGCGTTTATTTGATGTATTTGAAAGCGATAAACTAGGAGCTGGAAAAAAATCCATGGCCATCAGTTTCACCTTTACCGATGAAGAAAAAACCCTGACTGATAAAGAAGCCGATAGCATGGTAGCTAAGCTGATTCAGGCGCTGGAGATGGAAGTGGGGGCGGAGATCAGGAAGTAGTCAGGCTTTTAGCAAATGGCGTATAGTTCATGGCAAATTGCAAAACATGCTTCTTCTTACTATTTGCTTTGACCTATCAGTTATAAGCTACAAGCTGCAAGCCACACGCTACAAAGTGCAAAACAAGTGCACTAAAAATGTTGTAACCCTTAAAATTGAAACTATCTTAGAGAGATGTTAGATCTTGATCGGCATATCAAAAATATTCAAGAAAAGCTTCAGCAATTGTTGCGGAATCAACAAGTGTTGGTGAAAGAGAACCATCGGTTGACAAAAGAGTTGGAAAAAAGCAAGCAATCCTTAGCGGAAAAAGAAGCTGCAATTGCGATGCTTCATCAACAGCTGGATGCACTGAAACTCAGTGCTACCGCACAATCTCCGGAAGAAAAAGCTGTATTGGAAAAACGGATCAATGGTTATCTCAAAGAAATCGATAAATGTTTGGCGTTGTTAAATACCTAATCGCATGTCTGAGTTAATTCCTGTCAATATTGTCATCGCAGATCGTAATTACCGTCTTCGTATTGAACCCCAAGACGAAGAAATGGTACGTAAGACTGCGGGATTGATCAATGATAAAATCACTGAATTCAAGACGAATCTAGCGGGTAAAGACATGCAAGACTACGTTTCGATGGTGCTGTTATGGTTTGCCACCGAACAGAATCAAAGCGGAATAGAACTGGTTAAATGGGAAGAAGCATCCCAAAAACTAGCCACCCTTGAGCGTCAGCTCGATAAAGCCTTGGAGGAATTATAGTCCATAGTAGGAGGAATAAAGCAAAAGAATTGTTCTTGCCATGGACTATGGACTATAAGCTATGGACTATTCTAAACAGATTTCACTTTTCTTCTACGTATTTAATTATCTTCGCTTTTATCCGTTTACTCATTATTGTAAATTGTGATGTGTTATTGTGAATCAATGATTTTGAACTATTTAAAAAACGAATTAGAAAATGGACCAGACGCTTGTCTTGATCATAGCCGCACCTGTGGCACTCATTGTGGGGTTGATAGCAGGTAAATTCATCTTTGCCAAAAACATCCAAAAACAAATTGACGAAGCCAATCTACAGGCACAAAATATCCTGAAAGAAGCAGAGCTAAGGGCTGAAACCATCAAAAAGGAAAAACAGCTGGAAGCGAAAGAGCGTTTTGTTCAGTTAAAAGCTGAGCATGAGCGTGAGGTAAATGAACGCAACCGTAAGATCAGCGAATCTGAGAATCGTGCGAAGCAGAAAGAAATTACGATCAATCAAAAAGAAGCCGGTTTAGACAAGCAGATCAAGGAAAATGAAGCGATTAAGGAAAACCTGAATCGCCAAATTGAAGTGGTGAATCTGAAGCGCACTGAGTTAGAGAAGCATCAGGAAGAACATATTCGCAGACTTGAAAAGATTGCCGGTCTCAGTGCAGAAGAGGCAAGGGCACAATTGGTGGAGAGTCTGCGTCAGGAAGCACAAACCAGAGCGCTTACCTTACAACAGGAGATCATTGAAGATGCGAAGCAGAAGGCGAATAAGGAAGCTCGTAAGATCGTTATTCAAACCATTCAACGTACCGCTGCAGAGCAAACCATTGAAAATACGGTTACGGTATTCAACCTGGAAACTGATGAGATCAAAGGTCAGATCATTGGTAGAGAAGGTAGAAATATCCGTGCCATTGAAGCAGCTACCGGTGTTGATTTGATTGTGGATGATACACCGGAAGCCATTATCCTTTCTTCATTTGATCCATTGAGAAGAGAGATTGCCAGATTGAGTCTACAGAGACTGGTAACAGACGGACGTATCCACCCTGCCCGTATTGAAGAAGTAGTAGAAAAAACCCGACGCCAGTTAGAAGAGCAGGTAATGGAAATTGGAGAGCGTACGGTGATTGAAATGGGAATACATGGATTGCATAAAGAATTGATCCGTATTGTTGGGAAAATGAGATTCCGTTCTTCTTACGGACAAAATCTGTTAATGCATAGCCGTGAAACAGCCAATCTTTGTGGTATCATGGCAGCTGAGTTAGGCATGAATCCTAAGTTGGCAAAACGTGCCGGATTATTGCATGATATCGGAAAAGTTCCCGATGAAGAAACAGAATTGAGTCACGCATTGCTGGGTGCTAAATTAGCAGAGAAGTATGGTGAAAATCCGGCGGTGGTAAATGCCATCGGTGCCCACCACGATGAAATGGAAATGTTATATGTGATTTCTCCGATCGTACAAGCTTGTGATGCCATCAGTGGTGCGCGTCCGGGAGCACGTAGAGAAATCATGCAGCAATACTTGCAAAGAATTAAAGACCTGGAAAATCTGGCATTAGCTTATCAGGGAGTAGAAAAAGCGTACGCCATTCAGGCGGGAAGAGAATTACGCGTCATTGTGGAAGCAGAAAAAGTTACCGACGGCGACAGCGATAAACTCAGCTTTGAAATTGCCCAAAAAATCCAAACCGAAATGACCTATCCCGGTCAGATTAAGGTGACTGTGATTAGGGAGAAGAGAGCGGTGAATGTAGCTAGATAAGCTATGAGCTGCAGGCTTCAAGCTACACGCTTCAAGTTGATACTAGAATACACACAAATTATTCTCAAACTATGCTACTGCGGGTGTACCGTAGTAGCATAGTTTATTTTTAGACTGGTATCTCTTAATATGTCAGTCTATGAAGAATTTCAAAGAGTTGAGGGTTTGGCAAAAGAGTTTTGAAATATCAGTTGCTTGTTATCGGCTTACGAGATCTTTTCCGGATACTGAACGATACAATCTCATCAGCCAAATAAATGCTGCAGCAATATCAATTCCATCTAATATTGCGGAGGGCGGAAGCAGAAATAGTGAAAAAGAATATAGGCGCTTTTTGGAAATTGCTTTAGGGTCTGCATATGAACTAGAAACCCAGCTCTTAATTGTAGATGCCCTCAATTACGGAAGCTTAAGTGACAGACAATCAATAATTTATGAGGTAAAGGAGGTTCAGAAAATGTTGATTGGATTTATCAAGACACTTTCCAAAACACATTTGTAGCTTGCGGCTTGCAGCCTGCAGCTCAAAAAGAACTATTTTTCTTTTGGAGAATCCCGCCCCCATCCTTACCTTTGCCGTCCGCAAAAATTAAATGTTATGAACGCAGCAGTTCAGTTTGTACACGAGCAGTTAACGGTAAAGAAAGAATATCCTAAGTTCAAAGCAGGTGATAATATCACTGTTAACTATAAGATTATTGAAGGTGGTAAGGAGCGTATCCAGAGCTTCCGTGGTGATGTGATTAAATTACAGGGTAATGGAGCAACCGCTTCTTTTACTGTACGTAAAATCTCTGACGGAGTAGGTGTAGAGCGTTTGTTCCCTATTCTTTCACCAAACATCGATTCTATCGTTCTGAATAAGACCGGTAAAGTTCGTCGCGCTAAGTTGTACTATTTGCGTGAGCGTAGTGGTAAGAGCGCACGTATTAAGGAAAAAAGATTCTAATTTCATTAGATGTATAGTAAAAGCGGAAACTGAGTTCATCGGTTTCCGCTTTTTTTGTCTATCCATCTATCAAATATTTATCCATAAACTTTGCTGTTAATTGGTTAATTCAGCATGGTTTTACCTTACCTTTGATTTTCTCAAAACTTATTTTATGGGTAATTTAGGATTTCAGGAAATTTTATTGATTGCAGTGGTGGTACTGGTATTGTTTGGTGGTAGAAAGATCCCCGAATTCATGCGTGGACTGGGTAAAGGTATCCGTGAATTCAACGATGCAAAGAACAATGTGAAGAAAGAACTAGAAGAAGGGATCAAGGAAAAGGATCAGGCTGCACAATAGTATTTCACTTCAAAAAGCCTTTTAGCCTTTGTTTCGCTTTAGCACAATCAAAGACTATCATACAGCATTACAGAACGGCCAAACCACCTGTGTGGAGGCCGTTCGTTTTTATATCGATAGGATACAAGCAGATCAACACCTGAATGCCTGGCTTGAAGTGTATGCAGAAGAAGCCCTTGCTGCAGCAGCAAGTATGGATAAAGAAAGATCATCCAATCAATCACTCTCGCCTTTACATGGAGTAGTGATAGGACTCAAAGATGTGATTTGTTATAAAGACCATCGTGTATCGGCATCTTCCCGGATGCTGGATGGATTTGTATCTGTATACAACGCTACCGCTACACAAAAATTGCTGGACGCAGGAGCCATCATTATTGGCCGACAAAACTGCGATGAATTTGCCATGGGTAGCAGTAATGAACATTCTGCTTACGGACCGGTAAAAAATGCGTTAGATGAAACACGTGTACCGGGTGGATCTTCCGGCGGTTCGGCTGTAGCAATTCAGGCAGATCATTGTATGATTAGTTTGGGGAGTGATACCGGTGGATCAGTCCGACAGCCGGCTGATTTCTGTGGTATCATCGGACTCAAACCCGGCTATGGAAGAATATCTCGTTACGGTCTTATCGCCTATGCTTCTTCTTTTGATCAGATCGGCATTTTTGGAAAAAACATTCAAGATATAGCTCTTATACTTCAGGTTATTTCCGGTGCTGATGCGTTTGATAGTACGGTTTCGCAGTTGCCGGTTCCCGATTTTACCGCTTTATTGAATAAGAGGGATGACCCACCCAAAAGAATTGCTTATTTTAAGGAAGCCTTGGATCATCCAGGTTTAGATCCCGCAATCAAAGCCGGTACCGAAGGCTTTATCAAAAAATTAACAGCCCAAGGTTATATTGTAGAACCTATTGATTTTGAATTACTTGAATATGTAGTGCCTACTTACTATGTTTTAACTACTGCCGAAGCTTCCAGTAATCTTTCTCGCTATGATGGGGTTCGTTTTGGACATAGATCCACTCAGCCAACAGATGATCTGACTGATTTCTATAAGTTGTCTAGGAGTGAAGGGTTTGGTAAAGAAGTAAAGAGAAGGATTATGTTGGGCAGTTTTGTATTAAGTGCCGGCTATTACGATGCTTATTTTACTAAGGCTCAACAAGTTAGAAGAAAATTACAGGTGTTAACCAATACTGTTTTTTCCTCCTATGACGCCATTATTTCGCCAACCGTTCCTGCACCAGCCTACCGCATTGGTGAGTTGCAAAATGACCAGCTGGCCATGTTTTTAGGCGACATCTACACCGTCTTCGCCAATCTGGTAGGAATACCCGCTATTTCCATCCCACTCTTCAAACACCCCAATGGGATGCCCTTTGGTCTGCAGATTATGACTTCTCAGGATGATGAGGTATCTTTGCTCCGCCTTTCAAAACAGTTTTTGGAACTGTCTGAATAACAGACGCTCTGTTTTGAACATTACCCAACTTACTGCAACCCATTACTGAACTAATTGATAATTAAAGGATTTGATCACATGAAGTGGTTTGGTATCAGCATACAAAGTCATATTAGCACCAGCAAAGCATTGTTGGTCTGCTTTGCTTTTGTAGCAGGTTCACTGGGGATGATGTCTTTTAAAGCCGCCAATCTTGGTTCTGCATCAACGGATAGCGATTCTACCCTGAATGATAAAAGCGGGTTTAAAAGCTTGTTTACCACTCAGCGTTTTGATGCATCAAAACCCTATGAGGCGCAATTGAATCCGAGAGCTGTTGCATTTGTACAAGAATATGTTCGAAAAAATGGGGAGCACCTGGAGAAAATGAAAAGCTGGGGTAAGCCTTATTTCGATTTGTATGATAATGTACTCACTGTTTATGGATTGCCTAAAGAAATGAAATACCTCAGTGTGATCGAGAGTCATCTCGGATCGAATGTGGTATCCTGGGCAGGTGCGGCGGGTCCATGGCAGTTAATGCCTTATGAAGCCAAACGTTTTGGTTTACGTGTGGGTGCGGTGGATGAGCGATTGGATTATTACAAGAGCACACATGCGGCTGCAAAACTGATGCGCGAATTGTACGCAGAATTCAACGACTGGTTATTGGTGGTTGCGGCCTATAATGCAGGGGCAGGACGTGTAAAACAAGCGATCAGAAAATCAGGTAGTAGAGAATTCTGGGATTTGCAATACCATTTACCTGAAGAAACCAGAAATCATGTAAAAAAATTCATCGGCACTCATTATGCATTTGAGGGAAGCGGGGGATGGACTACCATGACGGCTGCTGAGACAGAGCAAAAGAAAGCAATTTTACAAAGTACGGAAACGGTTCAACTGACTACGGATGAACTGAATAATTCTACTGTGGTTGAAATAGCGGGCAGATACAACTCTCTGATTGTTTCCAATGCACTCTTAATGAACTTGAATCAGTTCAATCGTTGGAACCCGAATTTTGATAAAACTTTAGCGGAAGGAAAGAAGTATTCCATGCGAATACTCAAAGACAAGGAACAGGTGTTTCAGGCTAAAAAGCAACAATTGCTGATGG